>NZ_JBHWWF010000012.1:0-196103 GCF_042736455.1 Streptomyces sp. NPDC060064 | reverse complement strand
CTACACTCTAACCCCCCCCCTCGGTTTCTTCCCCGGGGCCCATTTTTACTCCTCAAACTGCGCCCCGCTTCACGCTCAGCGCCCGCACTCAGCTCTGCGTCGGCCACCATTCCTTCAGCGCCGCGACCGCCGCGTCATGCTCCATCGGCCCGTTCTCCAGGCGCAGCTCCAGCAGGAACGCGTACGCCTTGCCGATCACCGGACCGGGACCCACGCCCAGGATCTCCTGGATCTGGTTGCCGTCCAGATCGGGCCTGATGGCGTCCAGCTCCTCCTGCTCCTGAAGCTGCGCGATGCGATCCTCAAGCCCGTCATAGGCCCGGGAGAGGGCGCTCGCCTTGCGTTTATTGCGCGTGGTGCAGTCCGAGCGGGTCAGCTTATGGAGCCGGGTCAGCAGCGGCCCCGCATCACGTACGTAACGCCGCACTGCCGAGTCGGTCCACTCCCCGGTCCCGTAGCCATGGAACCGCAGATGCAGCTCCACCAGCCGCGAGACGTCCTTGACCATGTCGTTGGAGTACTTGAGCGCGGTCATCCGCTTCTTGGTCATCTTCGCCCCCACCACCTCGTGGTGGTGGAAGGAGACGCGGCCGTCGCTCTCGAAGCGCCGGGTCCGCGGCTTCCCGATGTCATGGAGCAGCGCGGCCAGCCGCAGCACGAGGTCCGGGCCGTCCTCCTCAAGGTCGATGGCCTGCTCGAGGACGATCAGTGAGTGCTCGTACACATCCTTGTGCCGGTGGTGCTCGTCACTCTCCAAACGCAGGGCAGGCAGTTCGGGCAGCACATGGTCGGCCAGGCCGGAGTCGACGAGCAGTCCCAGTCCCTTGCGGGGGTGGGTGGAGAGGATCAGCTTGTTCAGCTCATCGCGCACCCGTTCGGCGGAGACAATGTCGATGCGGTCCGCCATCTCCTTCATCGCGGTGACGACCTCGGGCGCCACCTCGAAGTCCAGCTGCGCGGCGAAACGAGCGGCCCGCATCATCCGCAGCGGGTCGTCCGAGAAAGACTCCTCGGGCGTACCGGGGGTCCGCAGAACGCGCGCGGCGAGGTCCTCCAGACCGCCGTGCGGATCGATGAACTCCTTCTCCGGCAGAGCCACGGCCATCGCGTTCACGGTGAAATCGCGGCGTACGAGGTCTTCCTCGATCGAGTCGCCGTAAGAAACCTCGGGCTTACGAGACGTCCTGTCGTACGCCTCTGAGCGGTACGTCGTCACCTCGATCTGGTAGCCGCCCTTCTGACAGCCGACCGTCCCGAAGGCGATCCCGACCTCCCACACGGAGTCCGCCCAGGGGCGGATGATCTTCAGCACGTCCTCGGGACGGGCGTCCGTCGTGAAGTCCAGGTCATTGCCGAGCCGGCCGAGCAGTGCGTCCCGGACCGAGCCCCCGACCAGGGCAAGGCTGTACCCGGCCTCCTGGAAGCGGCGGGCGAGGTCGTCGGCGACAGGGGACACCCGCAGCAGTTCACTGACCGCGCGGCGTTGCACCTGGCTCAGTGCAGTGGGGTTCTCTTCATTGGCGTTCGGCACAACAGAAAAGGGTACGTGCCGGGGCCGACCTGAGCGCCCCTGTTTATGGCCGCCCCGGAAGCTCCTTCCGATCATGTGGGGCACTCCGCGGCACTTCGGCGCCGCGCACCTCGTTACCATGCGTGGACGCAAGAGCCGAGAAGCACCAGAGGCATCAGACGACAAGGGACGGGCGAGCGCGTGGCCGAGGCGGCAGACTTCCAGGGGATGGGTCCTTCTCCTGCCCGCCGGTGGCTGCGACGCACAGCCTCCCTGATCGCCGGCGCCCCGCTCGTGGCCGGACTGCTGTGTGGTCCTGCCGCTCCTTCCGCGCACGCCGCCGAAACCACCGAAGCCGCCACAAGCTCTCGCTCAGTCGATGTGTCTCTCGACACTCTTACGCCGGTCGCCCCGGGCAAGAGCGACACACTCACCATTTCTGGCTCGGTGTACAACAAGGGCAAACAGACCGTCACCGACGCTCAGGTCGATCTACGGGTGGGGCCGACGCTGTCCAGCAGGACTGCCATCGACCGTGCCGCCGAGCGGACCGGCTACGCCGCGGGCATCGACCCTGCACCGGTCGACGGCAAGTACACGGTCAAGATCCCGAAGCTCCCCTCCCACATCAGCCGGGACTTCAAGCTCTCGGTCCCGTTGAGTGACCTCGAACTCAACGAAGACGGCGTCTACCAGCTCGGTGTGTCGCTGTCCGGGCAGACCCCGGCTGAGCCCTTCGACCATGTGCTGGGCATCGAGCGCACCTTCCTGCCCTGGCAGCCCGAGGCCACGGAGAAGAAGACCCAATTCACCTATCTCTGGCCGCTGATCTCTTCGACGCACCTCACCGCGGAAACCGGGTCCGACGAGCAGCAGACCCCGGTCTTCGAGGACGAGAGTCTGGCCAGGGAACTTGCCCCCGGCGGGCGGCTCGAGCAGCTCGTCTCGCTGGGCAGCGATCTGCCCGTGACCTGGGTCATCGACCCGGATCTGCTGGCCACAGTCGATGCGATGACAAGGAACTACCAGGTCAAGAACGGGACCACCACCGTCGCGGGGAAGAACCAGGCCCTGGCCAAACGGTGGCTGCGCTCCGTCGAAGCCGCGGTGCAGGGGCGCAAGGTCGTCGCTCTGCCGTTCGCCGACCCGGATCTGGCCTCCCTGGCCCACCGCGGCAAGGACATCTCCGGCTCTCTCAGCCATCTGCAGCCGGCCACCGAAGTCGCCGAGACGACGGTGGAAACGATCGTCCATGCGAAGCCGACCGTCGACTTCGCCTGGCCGGTGGACGGAGCGATCGACTCCTCGATCGTCGACGTCGCCACCTCTGCCGGCGCCCACAAGGTGATCGCCCGCAGTGACAGCCTGCGGGACAACCTGTCGTACACGCCCAGCTCGGCGCGGCCGATCGGCGGCGGGACGACGGCGGTGGTCGCCGACGCCCGGCTCTCCACCGCCTTCCAGGGCGACATGCTGAAGACCGGGACGTCCACTCTCGCTGTGCAGGAGTTCCTCGCTCAGACGCTCGCGCTGACCCTTCAGGTCCCGGGCAAGGAGCGGAGCATCGTCGTCGCCCCGCAGCGGATGCCGACCGCGTCCCAGGCGCAGTCCATGGCCCGCGCGCTGCAAGCCCTCAATGCTCAGCGCTGGACCCAGCCGCTCGATCTGGTCGCAGCCGCGGGCGCCAAGCCCGACGCCGATGCGACGACCAAGGTGCCCGCCTCCTCCCGCTACCCCGGTCAGCTGCGGAAGCAGGAGTTGCCGGTCCAGGCGTTCCAGGACATCAGGACCACACAGAACACCCTGGACAACTTCAAGGTCATCCTCACCGCACAGGACCGGGTGGTGACGCCGTTCGGCCGGGCGATCGACCGGGAGATGTCCACGTCCTGGCGCGGCAGCCCTGCGGCGGCCCAGCTGTATCGCGACAGTGTGCGGACCTATCTGCAGAGCCTCACCGAAGAGGTACAGCTGATCGAGAAGTCGCAGGTGACCCTGTCGGGGCGCAGTGCGACAATCCCGGTCACCGTGCAGAACAAGCTGGTCCAGGGCATCGACCATCTGGTGCTGCGGCTGAGGTCGGACAACCCCACGCGCCTCAGCCTCGACCACGACAAGGGCATCGCCGAGCAGCCGATCAAGGTCGAGGGCGGCCACAGCCAGTCGGTGAAATTCGCCGCTTCGGCCAACGCCAACGGCCCGGTGCAGATGACGGCCCAGCTCTACACGGAGGACGGCAAGCCATACGGCCTGCCCATGGAGTTCACGGTGAAGGTCTCCGAGATCACACCGACCGTGATGCTCGTCATCGCGGGCGGCGTCCTGCTGCTCGTCCTCGCAGGCGTCAGGATGTACAGCCAGCGCAAGCGCGCGGCTGCCCGCGAGGCGGCCGCGGAGGATGCGGAGGGCACAGAGGAGGCTGCTGAGGGCACTGATGGCCCGGAAGGTGACATCAACAGCCCCGATCCCGGGCAGGCGAGTGACCCGACACCGGACACCGGACCGGAAAGCGGCGACCCGTCGGGCACGGGTGAGAAAGTGGACCGTTGAGCGATGTCGTGGCCGGCCGGCCGGGGACGATGAGGTGGGGTAGCAATGAACGCGCCGTACGACGGTGACCGCGGTCAGGGCACGGGCGAAGACCCGGCAGACCAGGTTCCTCCGCCGCCGCAGCCTGCCCCCGAACCGTACACACAGGACCCGTACGTCCAGGACGCCTACGCCCGTGATCCTTACCGGGCGCAGGATCTGTCTGCCCAGGACCCGGTGACCGAGGCGCTCTACGACCGCGCCTCGCACCCGCCGCCGAGTCCGGGCACGTATCAGGAACCGCCGGCTCTGTACCAGCAGCCGCCGACTCCACAGCATGCCCCGGACCCCCACGTCTGGGCGCAGACCCCGCCGCCCGAGCCCGCCGGACCGTCGCGTCATCTGCCGTACGGGGAGAACGCCAGGACCACCCAGTTCACGGGCGTGGACGACCTGGTCACCCGGGCCGGCGAGGAGGAACCGGAGCCTGACGCGTTCGCGCACCTTTTCCGGGACCAGCAGACCTCGGGGCAGCCCTCGCCCACTCCTGAGCCGATCCCGGCGCCGCCCGCCCCGAAAAGGCCGAGCGGCCGGGTCTCCGGCCTGATGAGATCCAGCGCGGTGATGGCGGCGGGCACTCTGGTCTCCCGCCTCACCGGCTTCGTCCGCAGCCTGGTTATCACCGCTGCGCTCGGCGCCTCACTGCTCGGTGACACCTACACCGTGGCGTACACCCTGCCGACGATGATCTACATCCTCACCGTCGGAGGCGGCCTCAACTCCGTCTTCGTGCCGCAGCTGGTGCGCTCGATGAAGAACGACGACGACGGCGGCGAGGCCTACGCCAACCGTTTGCTCACCCTCGTCATGGTGGCGCTCGGAATCATCGTCGCCATCGCGGTATTCGCGGCACCGCTGCTGATCCATCTGATGTCGGACACCATCGCCAGCAGACCGGCGGCCAACAGCGTCGCCGTCACCTTCGCCCGGTACTGCCTGCCCACAATATTCTTCATGGGCGTGCACGTGGTGATGGGCCAGATCCTGAACGCACGTGGGAAGTTCGGCGCGATGATGTGGACTCCGGTCCTCAACAACATCGTCATGATCGCCACGTTTGGCCTGTTCATCTGGGTCTACGGCACCTCTGCCGAATCCCAGATGGGGGTCCAGACGATCCCGCCGGAGGGTGTCCGGCTGCTGGGCATCGGCACTCTGCTCGGTCTCACCGTCCAGGCTCTGTCGATGATCCCGTATCTGCGCGAGACGGGCTTCCGCTTCCGTCCCCGCTTCGACTGGAAGGGCCACGGCCTCGGCAAGACCGTCAAGCTGGCCAAGTGGACCGTGCTGTTCGTCCTCGCCAACCAGGCGGGTGTGCTGGTCGTCACCCAGCTCGCCACTGCTGCCGGCGAAGCCTCCGGGAGGTCCGGCGCGGGCATCCTCGCCTACTCCAATGCCCAGCTGATCTGGGGCATGCCGCAGGCCATCATCACCGTCTCGGTGATGGCCGCCCTGCTGCCCCGCATCTCCCGCGCAGCCCACGACAACGACCCGGGGGCCGTGCGCGACGACATCTCCCAGGGCCTTCGCAACTCCGCGGTCGCCATCGTCCCGGTCGCCTTCGCGTTCCTCGCCCTCGGCGTCCCGATGTCCACGCTCCTGTTCGCCTCCAGCGGCCTGGAGTCCGCCCGGGGCATGGGCTTCATCCTCATGGCGTTCGGCCTCGGCCTCATCCCGTTCTCCGTGCAGTACGTCGTACTGCGCGGCTTCTACGCGTACGAGGACACCCGCACGCCCTTCTACAACACCGTCATCGTCGCCGGGGTCAATGCCGCCGCCTCCGCGCTCTGTTACGTGGTCCTGCCGGCCCAGTGGGCGGTTGTCGGTATGGGCGCCTCGTACGGCCTCGCCTACGCCGTTGGCGTGGGCGTCGCCTGGCGGCGGCTGAAGAACCGGCTGGACGGTGACCTGGACGGCTCCCGCGTCATGCGTACGTACACCCGGCTCGGCATGGCCTCCGTCCCGGCCGCGGCCGCCGGCGGCGCGGTCGCCTTCTTCGTCATGAAGGGACTCGGCAGCGGCGCTGCAGGCTCGCTCGCCGCGCTGGTCGCCGGCGGAATCGTGCTGCTGGGCGTCTTCTTCGTCGCCGCGAAGCGGATGCGCATCGATGAGCTCAACGCTTTGGTCGGAATGGTCCGCGGACGCCTCGGACGGTAGAACGCGAGTACCGCACAACCATCGTCGGCCGCCGTGTGTCGTGCATAGCGGCCGACTGTGGGCACAATTGGCATGGCTTTTGGATAGGGCGCAACGGATGGGGAGGCAGGAACGACGGTGGCGGAACGTAGCACGGCTGCCGTCGACGTGGCCGACAACAGCGGAGACGACCCGCTGACCGCGCAGGCGGGCAAGGCCACGACCGACGGGGCGGCGGAATCCCAGAACTCGGCGGAGAAGACCGCACCGGACACGGGCAGCGAACGGCAGGGCACCGACCCCGCCATCGCTGCGCCCGAACTGCACAGTGGCCACAAGCTCGCCAGACGCTACCGCCTCGAGGAGTGCGTCACCCGTCTGGACGGCTTCAGCAGCTGGCGTGCTGTCGACGAGAAGTTGCGCCGTGCGGTGGGAGTGCATCTGCTCCCCGCCGATCACCCGAGGGCGCGCTCAGTGCTCGCGGCGGCCCGCTCCTCCGCACTCCTCGGCGACCCTCGATTCGTACAGGTCCTGGACGCCGTCGAAGAGAACGATCTCGTCTACGTCGTCCATGAGTGGATTCCTGACGCGACGGAGCTCACGGCTCTGCTCGCCATGGGCCCCATGGAGCCTCACGACGCGTACCAGCTCGTCGACCAGCTCTCTCAGGCCATGGCCGCAGCGCACCGTGAAGGCCTTGCCCACCTCAGGCTCACCCCGGGCGCGGTGCTGCGGAGCTCGACCGGGCAGTACCGGATCCGCGGCCTCGCGGTGAACGCCGCTCTGCGCGGAATCACCGCCGATGGACCACAGCGTGCCGACACCGAGGCGATCGGTGCGCTTCTCTACGCGGCACTGACGCATCGCTGGCCGTACGAGAACGACGCGTACGGCCTCTCCGGGCTGCCCAAGGGCGTCGGACTGATCGCCCCCGACCAGGTGCGGGCCGGCGTTCACCGCGGCCTCTCTGAACTCGCCATGCGGGCCCTGATCAACGACGGTGCCACTGCCTCCCGCCAGGAGCCGCCGTGCACCACGCCCGACGAGCTGGCCAAGGCCGTGGCGGCGATGCCGCGCATCCGCCCGCCGGAGCCCGCGTTCACCTCACCACCTGAATACCAGCGCACGACCTACCAGCAGGGGACCTACGCCCGTCCCGCGCCCCGCCCGGGCACGAGCACCACCCGGCCGGTTCCCTCGCCTCCGGCACCGCTCCAGAGCCGCACCGGCAAGGTCCTCAAGTGGACCGTGGCCGCGCTGCTCATCGCCGCGCTGGGGCTGGGCAGCTGGCAGGTGGCGGACAAGCTGATCGACCGCGACAAGGACTCGGTCGATCCGGGCAGCTCGCAGACGGACAGCGGCGAAAAGAACCCCGCACCCGAATCCGGCAAGCCAGTCGCCATCAAGGGTGCCCGTGACTTCGACCCGCTCGGGGACCACTCCGAGAAACCGGCCGGGATAAAGAACAGTTTCGACGGCGACCCGTCGACGTTCTGGACTACCGACGGCTACCTCCAGAGCGGTGACTTCGGACGGCTGAAGCCGGGCGTCGGCATCATTCTCGACCTCGGCAAGGTCCAGCAGGTCGGCACCGTGGATGTCTCCTTCCTCGGCGGTGACACCTCCGTGGAGCTGCGGGCAGCGTCCGAAGATGCCTCGTCCGAGCCGACAACCCTCGACGGCTTCAACAAGGTCGCCAACGGATCCGGTTCGAATGTGTCCCTCAAGCCCGGCAAGCCGGTACGGGCACGGTACGTTCTGGTCTGGCTGACCAAGCTGCCACAGAGCGACGAGGGCAACTTCCGGGGCAAGGTCTCGGAGATCAAGATCACCAGCTGACGGCACCAGGGGAGGGGGCTCACCGTTGGACGACGCGACACTCGGCGACACAAGCGACCAGGACCTTCTGGCACGCCATGTCGCAGGGGACCCGGATGCCTTCGGTGAGCTTGTACGGCGCCACCGCGACAGGCTCTGGGCCGTCGCCCTGCGAACCCTGGGCGACCGTGAGGAGGCTGCGGACGCGGTCCAGGACGCCCTGGTCTCCGCCTTCCGGGCTGCCCATACCTTCCGCGGCCAGTCCGCCGTCACTACCTGGCTCCATCGCATCACCGTGAACGCGTGTCTCGACCGGGCCCGCAAGGCTTCCTCGCGGAAGACCTCCCCCGTCGACGACACCGAGCGGCTGGAGCAGCTACTTGAGCCTCATGAGTCCGCCGAGGCTCCGGTCGAGCGCAAGGATCTCCACCGCGAACTACTGGCCGCACTGGCGAAACTTCCCGTCGATCAGCGGGCCGCGCTGGTGCTTGTCGATATGCAGGGCTACCCCGTCGCGGAGGCGGCCCGCGTCCTCGATGTGCCCACGGGGACCGTCAAGAGCCGCTGCGCGCGTGGGCGGGCACGGCTGTTGCCCATGCTCACTCATCTGCGGAGCGATACCGGGGATAACACCGAGGTCAGCATGGGAAGGAACCGGACGCCGGGGACATCCGTCCCACCGGCGTCGGGACAAAGGGACGCAGGGCCGAATGACCCTGCAGCTGTGAAGGGCGGAGGTGGGCGCGCGTGACATCCACGGCCGACACGACTCAGCACCCGGACGTCTCGGAGATCTCCGACCTCACGGAAGGTCTTCTCTCGCTGGAGCGCACGGCCGATGTGCGGCAGCACCTCGACGGATGTCCCCTGTGCGCGGATGTACGCACGTCCCTCGAGGAGATTCGCGGGCTGCTCGGCACACTGCCCGGAGCGCATCGGATGCCCGCCGACATCGCAGGCCGTATCGACGCCGCTCTGGCCGCCGCGGCTCTTCTGGACGCCACCGCACCCGCAGAGGCCGTCGATGTTTCACGTGAAACAGCGCCCGTCGCTCAGCAGGCGGACGTTACGCCGACCGACCGGCCAGCGGGCCGCCCGCGCGCTGCCACCGGTCCCGGCCGCAGCCGCCGGACACGGCGCCGCCGCACAGCCGTCCTCGGTGCCATCTTCAGCGCGGCCGCAGTAGGCGTCAGCGTCCTGCTCCTCCAGTCCCTGCAGTCCACCGGCGACAACAGCGCAGACTCCGCCAAGAAAGAAGCAAGCGTCAGCTCCACTGCGGGTGGCACCCAGGACTTCTCCGAGTCCGGCCTGCAGAGCCGCGTGCAGGCTCTGGTCGCCACCAGTCTCGGTCAAGGGGAGCCGAGGACAGAGAAGGGGCCGTCTATCGACAGCCAGTCCAACCCCGTCTCGCCCAAGAGCAAGCCGGACGTGACTGTGCCTCCCTGTATCCAGAAGGGCACCGGCCGGACCGATGCTCCGATCGCCTTCGAGCGGGGTCAGTACGAGGGCAGTAACGCCTACCTCGTCGTGCTGCCGCACTCCACGGACAGTGGTCAGGTCCAGGCGTATGTGATCGATGCGGCCTGCGTCGACACCGCCCCCGCACCGACGGGCAAGCTCCTGCTGACGACCGCCTACCCTCGCCGCTGACACACCCCGCCGCGCCACTCGGACGTACCGGGAATGCACGCCCCGTAGGATCCGTTGGGTGGGGTGAGAGTCATTGAACCGGCCCCGTAGGCAGCAGGCAGTCCGCAGAAACGAGGAAGAAACCCGTGAGCGACGTCCGTAACGTGATCATCATCGGCTCCGGGCCCGCCGGCTACACGGCTGCGCTCTACACCGCGCGCGCATCGTTGCAGCCGCTGGTGTTCGAGGGGGCCGTCACCGCCGGCGGTGCACTGATGAACACGACGGAGGTGGAGAACTTCCCCGGCTTCCGCGAGGGCATCATCGGCCCGGACCTGATGGACAACATGCGTGCACAGGCAGAGCGCTTCGGAGCCGAGTTGGTCCCGGACGATGTCATCTCGGTCGACCTCACGGGCGAGATCAAGACCGTCACTGACACGGCAGGCACCGTTCACCGCGCCAAGTCCGTGATCGTGACCACCGGTTCACAGCACCGCAAGCTCGGTCTGCCCAACGAGGACGCACTCTCCGGACGCGGTGTCTCGTGGTGCGCGACCTGTGATGGCTTCTTCTTCAAGGACCAGGACATCGCCGTGATCGGCGGCGGTGACACCGCGATGGAAGAAGCCACCTTCCTCTCCCGCTTCGCCAAGTCCGTCACCATCGTCCACCGCCGCGACAGCCTGCGCGCCTCCAAGGCCATGCAGGACCGCGCTTTCGCCGACCCGAAGATCTCCTTCGCCTGGGACAGCGAGGTCGCCGCGATCCACGGCGAGCAGAAACTCTCCGGTCTGACCCTGCGCAACACCAAGACCGGCCAGCCCTCCGAGCTCGCTGTGACAGGACTGTTCATCGCCGTGGGCCACGACCCGCGCACCGAGCTCTTCAAGAGCCAGCTCGAGCTGGACGACGAGGGCTACCTGAAGGTCGAGGCGCCGTCGACGCGCACCAACCTGACCGGTGTCTTCGCAGCGGGTGATGTCGTCGACCACACCTACCGTCAGGCCATCACCGCCGCCGGCACGGGCTGTTCAGCTGCCCTTGACGCTGAGCGCTTCCTCTCCGCGCTTGCCGACGGCGAGAACGCCGCCGAGCCGGAGAAGACCTCTGCGGTCTGACGCCCGCACCATCCCTCCCCCTCACACCCCGCAAAGAAGTAAGGAGGCCGCCGTGGCCGGCGCCCTGAAGAACGTGACCGATGACACCTTCGAAGAGGATGTCCTCAAGAGCGACAAGCCCGTACTGGTGGACTTCTGGGCCGCCTGGTGCGGTCCCTGCCGCCAGATCGCGCCATCCCTCGAGGCCATCGCGGCCGAGCACGGCGACAAGATCGAGATCGTGAAGCTCAACATCGACGAGAACCCGGCCACCGCCGCCAAGTACGGGGTCATGTCCATCCCGACGCTGAACGTCTACCAGAACGGCGAGGTTGCCAAGACGATCGTCGGCGCGAAGCCGAAGGCCGCGATCGTGCGCGACCTCGAGGGCTTCATCGGCGAGTAGCACCGCGCCGCTGTTTCACGTGAAACACGAATGGGCTCATCCCTCACCGGGATGAGCCCATTCTCGCGTTGGTACTCACAACGGCCGTAGCACCGGCTCCTTCTGAACAGCCCCGAGCAGTCGGTCCAGCGCCAGCTCCACGTCTTCCTTCCAGGAGAGCGTTGTCCGCAGCTCCAGCCTCAGCCGGGGATACGTCGGATGGGGACGCACGGTCTTGAAGCCCACGGCCAGCAGATGGTCGGCGGGCAGCACACAGGCGGGCTCCTTCCAGCGGGCATCCCCGAACGCCTCGATCGCCCGGAAGCCCCGCCGCAGTAGATCCTTGGCCACGGTCTGCACCATCACCCGCCCGAGCCCCTGCCCCTGATACCCCGGCATGATCCAAGCGGTCATCAGCTGCACGGCATCCGGTGAAACAGGGCTCGTCGGGAAAGCCGTGGAACGCGGCACATACGCCGGAGGCGCATAGAGAACGAAGCCGACCGGTACCTCGTCGACGTAGACGACCCTGCCGCAGGAGCCCCACTCGAGCAGCACGGCCGAGATCCAGGCCTCTTTCTCCAGTGAGGGTGTTCCCGCCTTTACCGCGGCTTCTCCACTGACTGGATCAAGTTCCCAGAAGACACACGCGCGACAGCGCTTGGGAAGGTGCGAAAGGTTGTCCAGCGTGAGTGGTGCAAGCCGACGCCCCATGAAGGCCATTCCTCACTTCCTTCGCCTGCCGCGCTGCGAGCGGCTGCCAGCGCGCTCCTCTCCCGGAGCAGGCTGCTGACGAACCCGCCCACTGCCCCCAGGCCCAAGCCAGCTGTCACCAGTTGGCTGCGGCTCACCGATCGCATGGCCCTCGCCCTCCCTCTGAGGTGGATCAAGGTGGATGCGCCATACCAGAACGCATCGTATCCACCCAGCCCTGGCACGGATACCGGGCGACGGCAAAGGGCAGACCGTGTTCCTCCAACGATCGGACACGGCCCGCCCCTGACGGTATTACGGAAGGGCTCAGCCCTCGTCGCCCTCAACGGGCTCCTCGCCGAGTCCCTGCTCCAGGACCCGTCCCTCGCCGGGGGCGAGGGTGCCGAGGATGCGCTCCAGATCGTCTATCGACGCGAACTCGACAACGATCTTCCCCTTCTTCTGACCGAGGTCGACCTTCACTCGCGTCTCGAACCGGTCCGAGAGCCGTGAAGCCAGGTCGGTGAGCGCCGGTGACAGACGGGCACCGGCTCGCGGACTCTTCGGCTTGGACGTGCTCTTGGGGTTCGAGTTGATCAGGGTCACGATCTCTTCGACCGCTCGCACCGAGAGCCCCTCGGCCACGATCCTGTGCGCAAGCCGGTCCTGCTCCTCGGAGTCCTCCACCGAGAGCAACGCCCGCGCATGACCGGCCGACAGCACCCCGGCAGCCACCCTGCGCTGGACGGGAGGCGAGAGACGCAACAGGCGCAGCGTGTTGGACACCTGTGGACGCGAGCGTCCGATCCGGTCGGCCAGCTGGTCGTGCGTGCAGTTGAAGTCCTTGAGCAGCTGGTCGTAGGCGGCAGCCTCTTCCAGCGGATTCAGTTGGGCACGGTGCAGGTTCTCGAGCAGCGCATCCAGAAGGAGCTTCTCGTCGTCCGTATCCCGGACGATCGCGGGAATCCGCTCCAGACCCGCCTCACGGCAGGCCCGCCAGCGGCGCTCGCCCATGATGAGCTCATAGCGCTCGGGCCCCAACTGCCGAACGACAACGGGCTGAAGCAGCCCCACTTCCTTGATGGAAGTGACCAGCTCCGCAAGAGCGTCCTCGTCGAACACCTCACGCGGCTGGCGCGGGTTGGGCGTGATGGTGTCAATCGGCAACTCCGCGAAGTGGGCGCCGGCCGGCTCGACCGGCTGCGGCACAGCCTCCGGTTCCGGCGCAGGCGTGATCGCCTCCGACGGAGGGGAAGCGCTGGGCAGCGTCGTCACCTTCGCCGCCGCCACACCACGTTCCGCGGTCAGCACCGGACCCGCTCCCGAAGAGCTCGAAGCCCCGGAAGGAGGCACCGCCTTCTCCTGGGGAGCGGCAGGGATCAGCGCACCCAGCCCACGCCCCAATCCTCTACGTCGCTCACTCACTGGATCCCCTCCGACATGTTCTGCTGGCTGTTCTGGCTGCCCACCTGGGCATGCTGCGGGTCGTAGTGGATCCCGACCCCCCGCAGCGCGATCTCCCGCGCCGCCTCAAGATACGACAGGGATCCACTGGAACCCGGATCGTAGGTCAGCACCGTCTGTCCGTAGCTCGGCGCCTCCGAGATACGCACCGAGCGCGGAATGCTCGTCCGCAGCACCTCATTGCCGAAGTGACTGCGCACCTCGTCGGCCACCTGAGAGGCCAGCCGGGTCCTGCCGTCGTACATGGTGAGCAGGATCGTCGACACATGGAGGTCCGGGTTGAGATGACCGCGGACCAGGTCCACGTTCCGCAGCAGCTGGCCCAGACCCTCCAGTGCGTAGTACTCGCACTGAATGGGGATGAGCACCTCGGCACCGGCGACCAGCGCATTGACGGTCAGCAGACCGAGCGACGGCGGGCAGTCGATGAGGATGTAGTCCAACGGCTGCTCATAGGCCTGGATCGCCCGCTGCAGTCGGCTCTCCCGCGCCACCAGCGACACCAGCTCGATCTCCGCACCGGCGAGATCGATGGTGGCGGGGGCGCAGAAGAGACCTTCGACGTCCGGGACGGGCTGGACCACCTCGGAGAGCGGCTTGCTCTCCACCAGGACGTCATAGATCGAGGGGACTTCGGCGTGGTGATCGATCCCCAGCGCCGTGGAGGCGTTGCCCTGTGGATCCAGGTCTACCACCAGAACGCGCGCGCCGTGCAGCGCGAGCGAGGCAGCGAGGTTGACCGTAGTGGTGGTCTTGCCTACGCCGCCCTTCTGATTGGCGACCACCATGACGCGTGTCTGCTCAGGTCGGGGCAGACCCTCACCGGCACGCCCCAGCGCCTCCACGGCCAGCTGGGCAGCACGGCCGATGGGGGTGTCGTCCATCGGGGGCGGTGTTTCACGTGAAACATCCTCCCCCGACGGCTCAGTACGGGGACCGGGGACCGGATCGGTCATCGGTCCCGCGATGTTGGCGTCGGACCGCAAGGATTCACTCTCCTCGACTTCAGGCTCGCAATGCACAGAGCCTGCCATGCTTTCGGGGTCGTGAACCAGCGAGGCCCGTGGTTCTGTGGAGGAATCCACCTCTGTGGACAATTCTGTAGCCCTCAAGAGGGGCTTCCGGTCCCGCATCGGGGCGGCAGCACGGCCGCGGCTGATGATTCCCTGCAGCAGTGAGCGACGTTTCACGTGAAACACGATGCACGCGCCGCGGGACTACAGCCGCACGACACTCCGAAATGCGTACGTATGGCAGCTTGTATGGAGCATCGCTGATAGACAGTACGGACTGTACGGATCAGCGACGCCGTCGGGTACGACTGGTCCGGGCGGCCTTGGCCCGCTTTGCCGCGAAACGCACTCCGCCGGGGCTCTCTCCGACTTCCACACGCACCACAGTGGAGAGCGGCTCAACGATCCCCTCACCGACGTGCAGCACCGAGGTCTCCACCACGCCGAGCTTGCTCAGCGCAGCACGGGCCCCCTGGAGTTCCTCCTCGGCAGTGTCGCCCTTGAGCGCCAGCATCTCTCCGTACGGACGCAGCAGAGGCACTCCCCAGCCCGCCAGCCGGTCCAGCGGTGCCACGGCTCGCGCCGTCACCACATGCACGGGAGGTAGCTTCCCCAGCACTTCCTCGGCTCGGCCCCGGACCACGGTCACATGGTCCAGGCCCAGCAGTTCGACCACTTCCTGAAGGAAGTTCGTTCGCCGCAGCAGCGGCTCGAGGAGCGTGATCTTCAGATCCGGGCGTACCAGCGCCAGCGGGATGCCCGGCAGACCGGCCCCGGAGCCGACATCGCAGACGGTGACGCCCTCGGGCACGACCTCCGAGAGCACCGCGCAGTTCAGCAGATGCCGCTCCCACAGCCGCGGCACCTCACGGGGACCGATCAGGCCCCGCTTGACTCCCGCGTCAGCGAGCAGCTCCGCGTACCGCACAGCCTCCGGAAAGAACTCTCCGAATACCGTCCGCGCCTCTTCGGGCGCCTGGGGAAGCTCTACTGCCTCCGTCACGGGAACCGTCCTTCCGTACCGCACTGTCGCAATGTGGACTGTGGTGGCTGACTATCAGGCTGACAAAGATCGGCCCCGCCTGCGAACAGACGGGGCCGAGGAAACAATCGAGGTCAGGCCGGGAGTACGACGACGAAGCGCTGCGGCTCCTCGCCCTCGGACTCACTCCGCAGACCCGCGGCCGCGACCGCGTCGTGCACAACCTTGCGCTCGAAAGGCGTCATCGGGTTCAGCTTCACCGGCTCACCGGTGCTCTTCACCTCGTCGGCCGCCTTCGCACCCAGCTCGCTGAGCTCCGTGCGCTTCTTGGCCCGGAAGCCCGCGATGTCCAGCATCAGCCGGCTCCGGTCCCCGGTCTCCCGGTGCACTGCGAGCCGCGTCAGCTCCTGGAGAGCCTCCAGGACCTCGCCGTCGCGGCCCACGAGCTTCTGCAGATCCCGGCTGTCCCGGTCGCCGATGATCGAGACCGCTGCCCGGTCCGCCTCGACGTCCATGTCGATGTCGCCGTCGAGATCAGCGATGTCGAGCAGACCCTCGAGGTAGTCGGCCGCGATCTCCCCTTCCTGCTCGAGGCGGGTCAGGGTGTCGCCGCCCTCGGCGGGGGCGGAGATGGTGCCTTCCGTCACGGATGGACTCCTTCTTACTTCTTGGACGACGGGTGCTTGGGCCGCTGCTGACCCTTGCGTTGTCCGGACTTGGGCTGCTGGCGTGCGGAGCCTGAGGCAGGCTTGCCCGCCGGCTTCGGCTGGGCGTCCTGCGGCTCGTCCTTCTGCAGCGAGGGCTTCGACTCGGAGTCGGCGCCCTCAGAGCTCTTGGCTGCGCCCGGCTGGGCACTGGCGGACTGCCGCTTCGCCTTGGTCTGACGCTTGGGCTGCTGCCGCCGCTGCGCTGCGCCGCCGTCGGCCTCGGCGACAGCGGTGTCACTCTTGGCCACCGTGCCGTCCGCCTGAGCGGCAAAGCCCGCCTTGGCCAGGCCGCTGATGAACTTGCGCTCGTTGTCGTTGCGGTCCACGCCCTTGGCGACGATCGCCTGGATGACATTGCGCTTGCGCCGCGAACGTACCTCGCTGTGGGCGGTGACGCCCTTCAGCAGCCGCTGCAAGTACTGGTCCTGGGCCTTGCTGCCCGGGGTCGGGTTCTGGTTGATCACGAACATCTGCTGGCCCATGGTCCACACGTTGGTGGTCAGCCAGTAGACGAGGACACCGACGGGGAAGTTGATACCCATCACGGCGAAGATCACCGGGAAGATGTACATCAGCATCTTCTGCTGCTGCATGTACGGCGTCTTCACCGTGAGGTCGACGTTCTTCTGCATCAGCTGGCGCTGCGTGTAGAACTGCGACGCCGACATCATGATGATCATAATCGCGGTGACAATGCGCACATCGGTCAGCGAGGCGCCGAGGGCAGCGACCTTCTCCGTGCTGTCCGTGAACTTCGACGCCAGGGGGGCACCGAAGATGTGTGCCTGCCGGGCACTGTCCAGCAGCGATTCATTGATAACGCCGATGGTCTTGCCCGAGGCGATGCTGGACAGCACGTGGTACAGAGCGAAGAAGAACGGCGACTGCGCGAGGATCGGAAGGCACGAGGAGAGCGGGTTGGTGCCCGTCTCCTTGTACAGCTTCATCATCTCTTCGGACTGACGCTGCTTGTCGTTCTTGTAGCGCTCCTGGATCGCCTTCATCTTCGGCTGGAGCGCCTGCATGTTCCGGGTCGACTTGATCTGCTTCACAAAGAGCGGGATCAGACAGATCCGGATGAGGATCACCAGCGACACGATGGACAGTCCCCAGGCCCAGCCCGTGTTGGGGCCGAAGATCGCCCCATAGAGCGTGTGGAACTGGACGATGACCCACGAAACAGGTGTGGTGATAAAGCTGAAGAGACTGGCAATCGTGTCCACTAATCAGGCTCCTTGAGCATTGGGCGAAGACTCTGCGGCCGGGCTCGGGGGTTCGGGGGCCGACCCCCGGGAAGGCACATCAACTGCGGAGTGCCCGCCCTTGCTGCCGCGCAAGGCGTCGCGCAGCATCTCGTGCCACCGCGGGCGCTTGCGCGGCGGCACATAATCCACACCGCCCGGCGACCACGGATTGCACCGCAGGATCCGCCAAGCGGTGAGAGCTGTGCCCTTCACCGCGCCGTGCCGGTCGATGGCCGTAAATCCGTAGTGGGAACACGACGGGTAGTACCTGCAGACGGGCCCCAACAGCGGGCTGATCGTCCACTGGTACAGCTTGATCAGAGCCAGCAGCGGGTACTTCATCGCGCGCCCCCTCCCAGCAGCCGCTGAAGAGCGGCATCCAGGTCTCGGGCCAGCTGTTCATAAGCGGCGTCGCCCGCACCGGGCAGCGCCCGTACGACCACCAGGCTACCGGGGGGCAGCTCGGCGAGACGGTCGCGTATCAGGTGGCGCAGTCTCCGCTTGACCTTTGTGCGTACGACCGCGCCGCCCACTGCCTTGCTCACGACGAAACCCGCACACGTCGGGGGAGCGCTCTCCCCAGGCGCGTGCGGGTCCGTTGCACCGCTGCGTAGATGGACGACGAGAAGCGGGCGTCCGGCCCGACGTCCCCGGCGTACCGCGGTCGCGAAGTCCTCGCGCCGCCTCAGCCGATTCTCGGTAGGCAGCACGTCATGACCTGTAAGCGATCAGGCGGACAGGCTGGCGCGACCCTTGCCACGGCGGTTCGCGAGAATCGCGCGGCCGGCACGGGTACGCATCCGCAGGCGGAAGCCGTGGGTCTTCGCGCGACGACGGTTGTTCGGCTGGAAGGTGCGCTTGCTCACTCGGGGGCTCCAGAAATGATTCGTAGATGGCGGGACATCGCCTGGCTGTCACCGTGCGCCCACGAGTAGCTCGCGTATACGCCCGAGTGCACCGCTTCACGATCACAGACCGTGATCTTTGCCCATCGGAGGCAGGCGGCAGCAGCCATCGACAACTCGACCTGGTTACGGTACGCGCGGCTACGCCATCCGGTCAAACCAGACCCATGACGTGGTCCACTGTGCACAGGCTGTGGACAACAACTTGAACCGCGCGGGTCGGCCTGACTACCGTGGCTGAACTCCAATTCCTTTCCTGCCTGTCTTCCCATCCCGTCCCGAGAACCACACATTCGTGGGACGGGACCTGTGAGAGAGCGTGCCTTGTGGCTGACGTACCTGCCGATCTTGCCGCAGTGTGGCCACGAGTGCTGGAGCAACTCCTCGCGGAGGGCCAGCAGGGGATCGAGCCCAAGGACAAGCAGTGGATCGAGCGCTGCCAGCCCCTCGCACTGGTGGCCGACACCGCTCTCCTCGCCGTTCCCAATGAATGGGGCAAGCGCGTCCTCGAAGGCCGGCTCGCCCCATTGATCAGCGAGACTCTCAGCCGTGAGTGCGGCCGTCCGATCCGTATCGCGATCACCGTCGACGACTCGGTCGGCGAGCCCCCGGCCCCGCAGGCGCCCTCGCAACAGCAGCAGGCGCCCCGCTATCAGGGCCCGCAGCACGACGAGCCCCGCCAGAACGACCACTACGAGGGGTACGGGCACCGGCCCGGCGACGACGGACTTCCCACCGTCCGCCCCGCCTATCCCGAATACCAGCAGCACCAGCAGCAGCGACCGGAACCCGGCGCCTGGCCGCGTACCCAGGAGGACCTGTCCTGGCAGCAGCCTCGTCTCGGCGGCTTCCAGGACCGCGACCCGTCTGCGGAGCAATGGCGCGAGCCGTACGCAACCGGCCGGCCGCGCCAGCCCCAGCACGACTACCGGCAGCCTCAGCCGCCCGAGCGCCGGCAGTACGAGCAGCACCAGCAGCAGCGACCGGACCGGCACGAGCTGCCGGAGCACCAGGCCCCGCACCGCGGCGCTCCCGGGGGTGCACCGGGACCGCTGGGCGCGCAGCCGTCGCCGGCCCCCGGTCCCGGCGAGCCACATGCCCGCCTCAACCCGAAATACCTCTTCGACACCTTCGTCATCGGTGCGTCCAACCGGTTCGCGCACGCTGCGGCCGTCGCGGTCGCCGAGGCACCGGCCAAGGCATACAACCCCCTTTTCATCTACGGGGAGTCGGGACTCGGCAAGACCCACCTGCTGCATGCCATCGGGCACTACGCGCGCAGCCTCTACCCCGGCACGCGGGTGCGGTATGTGAGCTCCGAGGAGTTCACCAACGAGTTCATCAACTCGATCCGCGACGGCAAGGGCGACACCTTCCGCAAGCGCTACCGCGACGTGGACATCCTGCTGGTCGACGACATCCAGTTCCTGGCGAGCAAGGAGTCGACGCAGGAGGAGTTCTTCCACACCTTCAATACGCTCCACAACGCCAACAAGCAGATCGTGCTCTCCTCGGACCGGCCGCCCAAGCAGCTGATGACGCTGGAGGACCGACTGCGGAACCGTTTCGAGTGGGGTCTGACCACCGACGTACAGCCGCCGGAGCTGGAGACACGGATCGCCATCCTCCGTAAAAAGGCGGTACAGGAGCAGCTCAACGCTCCGCCGGAGGTGCTGGAGTTCATCGCCTCGCGGATCTCTCGCAATATCCGCGAGCTGGAGGGTGCGCTGATCAGGGTGACGGCGTTCGCGTCGCTCAACCGGCAGCCGGTGGACCTCGGGCTCACCGAGATCGTGCTGAAGGACTTGATCCCTGGTGGGGAGGACTCGGCCCCCGAGATCACCGCGAGTGCGATCATGGCGGCGACCGCCGACTACTTCGGGCTGACGGTGGAGGATCTCTGCGGATCCTCGCGCAGCCGGGTGCTGGTGACCGCCCGCCAGATCGCCATGTATCTCTGCCGTGAGCTCACCGACCTGTCGCTGCCGAAGATCGGCGCGCAGTTCGGCGGCCGCGATCATACGACCGTGATGCACGCGGACCGCAAGATCCGTGCGCTGATGGCCGAGCGGCGCTCGATCTACAACCAGGTCACCGAGCTCACCAACCGCATCAAGAACGGCTGACAGGCCGGCACAGCAGCCGCCGAAGAGGCCTTCGAGGGCGCTCTGGGACGAAGTCCCGGGGCGCCCTTCGGCGTTCCTCAGCTGTCCCGCAGATGTCCGGTGTTCGAATACGCGGCGACGGGGCGGGTTCTCCACAGATCTGGGGACGATCTTCCGTCCACAGCCTGGGGACTGGGAAGTTGTCCAGATTGCTTCCACAGGGGCGGTTGCTGAGACTTCATCGCGCGAGGTCAGACGGTTGTGGATTTGTGGCCAACCCTGCTCCACAGACTGTGGACACGGAAACCGTCCACAGGACGTGATCGATGTTGTCCACTGGCGGCCCACAGGCAATGCCGCGTTGCCCACAGCTTCTCCACAGCCCTGTCCACTGTTCGGCAACGAAACACCAGGTCTCACCGTGTCGAGTGAAAGGCGTCACACCAACGAGGTCGGTTGGGCTGTGGGGAACGTGGGTAAAGCTGGGGACAGCGCTGGGGAGAAGTCCCCTAAGGCTGTGCATCAGATGTGCAGAACTTTCGGGCGTCCACAGATGGGCCGGGTTGTCCACCGGCTCCACCCACAGGCCCGGTGGACAAAAAAATGGGTCTGACCTGCGCAGATGGCGTTATCCACGGTTTCCACAGGCCCTACTACTACTCCCACCTAGAGTTACCGGGAAATTCGCTTCGAAGAAGGCCCTGTGCACAACTGACGCCCGGAGCGTCCGACACCTCTTGCGACGACTTGACCCCGACCCGCACCGACTGTCGGTGCCGTACGTCAGACTGGTCCCCGGCGATACAGCCGACGACGAAGGCCAGCAGGGCGAGCCAGCAACAGCAGGAGGCGGTTCCGGTGAAGATCCGGGTGGAGCGCGATGTACTCGCGGAGGCGGTGGCCTGGGTGGCCCGGAGCCTCCCGGCCCGTCCGCCGGCACCCGTACTCGCGGGCCTTCTTCTGAAGGCGGAGGACGGTGCCCTCAGCTTCTCGAGCTTCGACTACGAGGTCTCGGCCCGTGTCTCGGTGGAGGCGGAGGTGGACGAGGACGGCACCGTTCTGGTCTCCGGCCGGCTGCTCGCCGACATCTGCCGCGCTCTCCCCAACCGCCCGGTGGAGATTTCCACAGACGGTGTACGCGCGACCGTGGTCTGCGGCTCCTCACGATTCACACTCCACACCCTGCCTGTGGAGGAGTACCCGGCGCTGCCGCAGATGCCGACCGCGACGGGCACCGTGCCCGGTGAGATCTTCGCCTCTGCCGCCGCACAGGTCGCCATCGCCGCCGGTCGCGACGACACGCTCCCCGTCCTCACCGGCGTACGCATCGAGATCGAGGGCGACACGGTCACGCTGGCCTCCACCGACCGCTACCGCTTCGCCGTCCGCGAGTTCCTGTGGAAGCCGGAGAACCCTGATGCGTCCGCCGTGGCGCTGGTGCCCGCCAAGACGCTGCTGGACACTGCCAAGGCACTGACCAGCGGTGACACGGTCACGCTTGCGCTCTCGGGCTCGGGTGCGGGCGAGGGATTGATCGGTTTCGAGGGTGCCGGGCGACGGACCACGACCCGACTGCTCGAAGGCGATCTGCCGAAGTACCGCACGCTCTTCCCCACCGAGTTCAACTCGATCGCTGTCATCGAGACGGCGCCCTTCGTGGAGGCCGTCAAGCGTGTGGCGCTGGTCGCCGAGCGGAACACCCCGGTGCGGCTGAGCTTCGAGCAGGGCGTGCTGATCCTCGAGGCCGGTTCCAGCGACGATGCACAGGCTGTGGAGCGTGTCGACGCGAACCTCGACGGCGACGACATCTCGATCGCCTTCAACCCGACCTTCCTGCTCGACGGCCTGAGCGCCATCGACTCCCCGGTCGCCCAGCTGTCCTTCACCACCTCGACCAAGCCCGCGCTGCTGAGCGGCAAGCCGGCTGTGGATGCCGAGGCGGACGAGGCGTACAAGTACCTGATCATGCCCGTCCGGCTGTCCGGCTGAGCCTGCCGAGTGAGCTGAAGGTGTGATCCCGACGGGCCTGCTCCCGCCCGAGCAGGCCCGTCGGGGCCGTACGTACCGGCCGGGCGTAGGCTCAGAGCCGGGTACGAATCGGCATACAACGCTTAAGGAATCTGTGATGGAGCTCGGTCTCGTCGGCCTTGGCAAGATGGGCGGCAATATGCGCGAGCGCATCCGCCGCGCAGGCCACACCGTCATTGGCTACGACCGCAATCCGGACCTCGCCGATGTCCACAGCCTCGAGGAGCTTGTGGGCAAGCTGAAGGGCCCGCGGGTCGTCTGGGTGATGGTCCCGGCCGGAGCCGCGACCCAGTCCACCGTCGACGAGCTTGCCGAGCTGCTCGAGCCGGGCGACGTGGTGGTGGACGGCGGCAACTCCCGCTGGACGGACGACGAGAAGCACGCGGTCGAGCTCGGCATCAAGCGCATCGGCTTCGTCGACTGCGGTGTCTCCGGCGGTGTCTGGGGCCTGGAGAACGGCTATGCGCTCATGTACGGCGGCGAGGACGAGAACGTAGCGAAGGTCCAGCCGATCTTCGACGCGCTCAAGCCCGAGGGCGAGTTCGGTGCGGTCCACGCGGGCAAGGTCGGCGCCGGTCACTTCGCCAAGATGGTCCACAACGGCATCGAGTACGCCATGATGCAGGCCTACGCCGAGGGCTGGGAGCTCCTGGAGAAGGTCCACTCGGTCACCGACGTACGCGAGGTCTTCCGCTCCTGGCAGGCGGGCACGGTCATCCGTTCCTGGCTGCTCGACCTGGCGGTCAACGCGCTGGACGAGGACGAGCACCTGGAGAAGCTGCGCGGTTATGCACAGGATTCCGGCGAGGGCCGGTGGACTGTGGAAGCCGCGATCGACAACGCCGTGCCGCTGCCCGCGATCACCGCGTCGCTGTTCGCGCGGTTCGCGTCCCGTCAGGACGACTCCCCGCAGATGAAGATGGTCGCGGCGCTGCGCAATCAGTTCGGCGGCCACGCGGTGGAGAACAAGAAGTAACCCTGAGCCGGGGGAGGTCGGCGTACATCCATGCACGTCACGCATTTGTCGCTGGCCGACTTCCGCTCGTACGCCCGGGTCGAGGTCCCGCTCGACCCGGGCGTCACCGCGTTCGTGGGGCCGAACGGGCAGGGCAAGACGAACCTCGTCGAGGCGGTCGGCTATCTCGCGACGCTGGCCAGCCACCGGGTCTCGTCGGATGCTCCGCTGGTACGGATGGGGGCCGACCGGGCCGTCATCCGGGCCGCCGTCACGCAGGGCGAGCGCTCCCAGCTGATCGAGCTTGAGCTCAATCCGGGGAAGGCGAACCGGGCCCGTATCAACAGGTCTTCACAGGTCAGACCGCGTGATGTGCTGGGGATAGTCCGGACGGTGCTGTTCGCGCCGGAGGATCTGGCGCTGGTGAAGGGCGACCCGGGCGAACGGCGGCGGTTCCTCGACGAGCTGATAACGGCGCGGTCGCCGCGGATGGCCGGGGTGCGGTCCGACTACGAGCGGGTGCTCAAGCAGCGCAACACCCTGCTGAAGTCGGCGGCGATGGCGCGACGGCACGGCGGGCGCGGGATGGATCTGTCCACGCTGGATGTGTGGGACCAGCATCTGGCGCGGGCGGGAGCGGAACTGCTGGCACAGCGGATCGATCTGATCGCGGCGATGCAGCCGCTGGCGGACAAGGCGTACGAGGCGCTGGCGCCAGGGGGCGGGCCGGTTGCGTTGGAGTACCGTTCCTCCTCCTCTGCCGGGGGCGGGGTCGGTAGCGACGGCGGGGCCGGGGTGCACGGTCGCGACGAGCTGTACGCACAGCTGATCGGCGCGCTTGCGGAGGTGCGCAAGCAGGAGATCGAGCGGGGCGTGACGCTGGTCGGGCCGCACCGGGACGAGTTGGTGCTCAAGCTGGGGCAGCTGCCGGCGAAGGGGTACGCCAGCCATGGCGAGTCCTGGTCGTACGCGCTGGCGCTGCGGCTGGCCTCGTACGAGCTGCTGCGGGCCGAAGGCAACGAGCCGGTGCTGGTACTGGACGACGTCTTCGCTGAGCTGGACGTGCGGCGCCGGGAGCGGCTGGCGGAACTGGTGGCTCCGGGTGAGCAGGTGCTGGTGACGGCGGCGGTCGACGACGATGTGCCGGGGGTGCTGGCGGGGGCGCGGTACACGGTGGCCAACGGGGAGGTGGAGCGCGTATGAGCGACGAGCCGGTGGGGTCCGGGGAGCCGGCGGAGTCGCCGAAGGTGCCCGAGTCTTCGGGCGTCGACCTGGCGCGGGTCGCGCTGCGCGCGGCGAAGGAGCAGGCGAAGGCGCGCGGTGCGGCGGCTCAGCAGAAGAAGCAGGCCAGGCGGGGCGGCGGGCTGAGGTCGGGGGCGCGGGCGGACGGGCGCGATCCGCTGCCGCTGGGTGCGGCGATCAACCGGCTGATCACCGAGCGGGGCTGGGAGACCCCGGCAGCGGTGGGCGGGGTGATGGGGCGCTGGCCGCAGATCGTGGGCGCGGACCTGGCGAACCACTGCGTGCCGCAGAAGTACGACGAGGACGAGCGCGTGCTGACGGTGCAGTGCGACTCGACGGCGTGGGCGACGCAGCTGCGGCTGCTGGCGCCGCGGCTGGTGGCGCGGCTGAACGAGGACCTGGGGCAGGGGACCGTGAGGCTGATCAAGGTGTTGGGGCCGGGTGGGCCGCAGCGAAGGTATGGGCCGCTGAGGGCGCCGGGGAGTGTGGGGCCGGGCGACACGTACGGCTGAGGGCGCGGCTGTCTCCCCGTGCCCGTCCCTCCCCGAAACTGGGGGCTGCGCCCCCGGGCCCCCTGAAGCGGGGCTGCGCCCCGGGCCCGCTTTTCGGCAGCTTCGCGCCGAGATGCGGTGAGCGGGGGGTGGGGCGGCTGCGCCCTGCTGCGGCAGCTTCGCGCCGCGGTAGCGCCCGGTGTCGCGGGTAGGCCCCCGCACCCCGTCGCGGCAGCTTCGCGCCGCAGCAGCCCCCTGCCGTCCCCCTCTGCGCCGGGGTCCGTGCGCCGCCCGCCCGCTTGGCTCGGCTCCGTGCCCCATCCGGTGTCGGGATCCTCCCCGCCCCGTCGCGCCGGCTTCGTGCGGCGCCTCCGCGAGGCAGAGCGCCCCCTGCGATGGGCCCTGCTCCGCTGACGCCCGGTGTCGGGGGCTCTGCGCCCGTTTCGGCGGCCTCGCGCGGCGGCTTCGCCCGCAGCTTCCCGCGGCGGCGGACTCTCCTGCCCCTGCGATGGGCTCGCGGCCCGCTCCCGTCCGGTGTCGCGAGTCCACCCCGGCCCGGGCAGCCGCGCCGGCAGCCCGCGGCACCGTGCCCCTTCCGTCGGGCTCGTACGCCCGGTGTGGAGAGGGTCCCGCCCCAGGCCCCTTGTGCAGCTTCGCACCGTGGCAGCCCGCCGTACCGCCCTGCGCCGGACTCGCGCGCCACCCCCGCCCGGTGTCGGGATCCTCCCCGCGCCCCTCGCGGCAGCAGCGGGCCGTGCCTCCATGCGCCAGGCTCCCCCGCCCCGCGGATCGGGCCCCGCACCGTCGCGGCAGCTTCCCGCGACAGCAGGCCGCGGTGCCCCCTGCGCGTCGAGCTCGACCTCGCTCCGCCCGCCCGGGCACCCTCCCCGCCAAACGCCGCCGTGTCCCCTGGGCAGGACGAGCCGGGGGAAACCGAGCGAGGCATGTGAGGTGTCCCTCACCGTAGCGGGAGGTTGACAGGCCGAAGCGCTCAATGCCCGCGTGAGCCTCCTGAAGCCCCTTCCCGGATATGGGGAGTCGGACCGATACGGTTCAGGGCGGCACATGCGGACTCAGCTACCGGCAAACCCCCATTCGGGTCGGCGGTACCGGTAGACTGATGGACAATCCCGCCCAGTCGCGGAACATGTCGAACGACGCAGCCGCTCCCGCTTGCCCGGAGAACGGCTTGTGCTGTGCCAGAAAGGGCGCTTCGTGGCCGATTCCGGCAACCCCAACGAGAACATTCCGTCCACTCCTGCCGGCGGCAACGGCGAGGTCAAAGCCTCGTACGACGCCAGCGCGATCACCGTCCTCGAGGGTCTGGACGCGGTCCGCAAGCGCCCCGGCATGTACATCGGCTCGACCGGTGAGCGTGGACTTCACCACCTTGTGCAAGAGGTCGTCGACAACTCCGTCGACGAGGCCCTCGCCGGGCACGCGGACACCATCGACGTCACGATCCTTGCCGACGGTGGCGTACGCGTGGTCGACAACGGCCGCGGTATCCCGGTGGGCATCGTCCCGTCCGAGGGCAAGCCGGCCGTCGAGGTCGTGCTGACCGTTCTGCACGCCGGCGGCAAGTTCGGCGGCGGCGGCTACGCCGTCTCCGGCGGTCTGCACGGCGTCGGCGTATCGGTCGTCAACGCCCTGTCGTCCAAGCTCTCCGTCGAGGTCAAGAGCGACGGCTACCGCTGGACACAGGAGTACAAGCTCGGCGTCCCCACCGCCCCCCTCCAGCGGAACGAGGCCACCGACGAGACCGGCACCACGGTCACGTTCTGGGCCGACCCGGACATCTTCGAGACGACCGAGTACTCCTTCGAGACGCTCTCCCGCCGTTTCCAGGAGATGGCCTTTCTCAACAAGGGCCTGTCCCTGACGCTGACCGACGAGCGCGAGTCGGCCAAGGCCACCGCGGGCGCGGACGCCCCTGAGGAGCCGGACGAGGAGCCGCCCGCCAGGACGGTCACGTACTACTACGAGGGCGGCATCGTCGACTTCGTGAAGTACCTGAACTCCCGCAAGGGCGAGCTGATCCACCCGACTGTCATCGACATCGAGGCGGAGGACAAGGAGCGGCTGCTCTCTGTCGAGATCGCCATGCAGTGGAACTCCCAGTACACCGAGGGTGTGTACTCCTTCGCGAACACGATCCACACCCACGAGGGCGGTACGCACGAAGAGGGCTTCCGGGCCGCGCTCACGGGTCTGGTCAACCGGTACGCGCGCGACAAGAAGCTGCTGCGCGAGAAGGACGACAACCTCTCCGGCGAGGACATCCGCGAGGGTCTTACCGCGATCATCTCGGTCAAGCTGGGCGAGCCGCAGTTCGAGGGTCAGACCAAGACCAAGCTGGGCAACACCGAGGCGAAGACCTTCGTCCAGAAGGTCGTGCACGAGCACCTCACCGACTGGTTCGACCGCAATCCCAACGAGGCCGCGGACATCATCCGCAAGTCCATCCAGGCGCAGACGGCGCGTGTCGCGGCCCGTAAGGCGCGCGACCTGACCCGTCGCAAGGGCCTGCTGGAGTCGGCTTCGCTGCCGGGCAAGCTGAGTGACTGCCAGTCGAACGACCCGACGAAGTGCGAGATCTTCATCGTCGAGGGTGACTCCGCCGGTGGTTCGGCGAAGTCCGGCCGTAACCCGATGTACCAGGCGATCCTGCCGATCCGAGGCAAGATCCTGAACGTCGAGAAGGCCCGGATCGACAAGATCCTGCAGAACACCGAGGTCCAGGCGCTGATTTCGGCCTTCGGTACCGGAGTCCACGAGGACTTCGACATCGAGAAGCTCCGCTATCACAAGATCATTCTGATGGCGGACGCCGACGTCGACGGTCAGCACATCAACACCCTGCTGCTGACCTTCCTGTTCCGCTTCATGCGGCCGCTGGTCGAGGCCGGGCACGTGTATCTCTCGCGCCCGCCGCTCTACAAGATCAAGTGGGGCCGGGACGACTTCGAGTACGCGTACTCGGACCGTGAGCGCGACGCGCTCGTCGAACTCGGCAAGCAGAACGGCAAGCGGATCAAGGAAGACTCGATCCAGCGCTTCAAGGGTCTCGGCGAGATGAACGCCGAGGAGCTGCGCATCACCACGATGGACGTGGACCACCGCGTGCTCGGCCAGGTCACCCTGGACGACGCGGCGCAGGCCGACGACCTGTTCTCCGTGCTGATGGGCGAGGACGTCGAGGCGCGGCGCTCGTTCATCCAGCGCAATGCCAAGGACGTCCGCTTCCTCGACATCTGAGTCGGTCTCAGCTGACCGCTTTGAAAGGATCTTGACCAGCAATGGCCGACGAGAACACTCCCGCCACCACTGAAGAAGAAGAGCAGGTGCTGCGGATCGAGCCCGTGGGGCTCGAGACGGAGATGCAGCGCTCGTATCTCGACTACGCGATGTCCGTCATCGTCTCGCGTGCGCTGCCCGACGTACGGGACGGTCTCAAGCCCGTCCACCGTCGTGTGCTCTACGCGATGTACGACGGCGGATACCGGCCTGAGAAGGGCTTTTACAAGTGCGCCCGCGTCGTCGGTGACGTCATGGGTACGTACCACCCGCACGGCGACTCCTCGATCTACGACGCCCTGGTCCGCCTGGCCCAGCCGTGGTCGATGCGGATGCCGCTGGTGGACTCCAACGGCAACTTCGGTTCCCCGGGCAACGACCCGGCCGCCGCCATGCGGTATACCGAGTGCAAGCTGATGCCGCTGTCGATGGAGATGCTCCGGGACATCGACGAGGAGACCGTCGACTTCCAGGACAACTACGACGGCCGCAATCAGGAGCCGACGGTTCTGCCGGCCCGGTTCCCGAATCTGCTGGTCAACGGGTCGGCCGGTATCGCGGTCGGTATGGCCACCAACATTCCGCCGCACAATCTGCGTGAGGTCGCGGCGGGCGCCCAGTGGGCGCTGGAGAACCCTGACGCCACCCACGAGGAGCTGCTCGACGCACTCATCGAGCGGATCAAGGGCCCGGACTTCCCGTCCGGCGCGCTGGTCGTGGGCCGCAAGGGCATCGAGGAGGCGTACCGCACCGGCCGTGGCTCCATCACGATGCGCGCGGTCGTCGAGGTCGAGGAGATCCAGAACCGCCAGTGCCTGGTGGTCACGGAGCTTCCGTACCAGACCAACCCGGACAATCTCGCGCAGAAGATCGCCGACCTGGTGAAGGACGGCAAGATCGGCGGCATCGCGGACGTACGGGACGAGACCTCGTCGCGTACCGGCCAGCGCCTGGTCATCGTGCTCAAGCGCGACGCCGTCGCCAAGGTCGTGCTGAACAACCTCTACAAGCACACCGATCTGCAGACGAACTTCGGCGCGAACATGCTGGCGCTGGTCGACGGTGTGCCGCGCACGCTGTCGCTGGACGCCTTCATCCGCCACTGGGTGCACCACCAGATCGAGGTCATCGTCCGGCGTACGAAGTTCCGCCTGCGCAAGGCGGAGGAGCGGGCGCACATCCTGCGCGGTCTGCTCAAGGCGCTGGACGCGATCGACGAGGTCATCGCGCTGATCCGGCGCAGTGACACGGTCGAGATCGCGCGCGAGGGCCTGATGGGCCTGCTGCAGATCGACGAGATCCAGGCCAACGCCATTCTCGAGATGCAGCTGCGCCGACTGGCCGCCCTGGAGCGCCAGAAGATCGTCGCCGAGCACGACGAGCTGCAGGCCAAGATCAATGAGTACAACGCGATCCTGGCCTCGCCCGAGAAGCAGCGTCAGATCGTCAGCGAGGAACTGAACGTCATCGTCGAGAAGTTCGGCGACGACCGGCGCTCCAAGCTGGTGCCCTTCGACGGTGACATGTCCATCGAGGACCTGATCGCCGAGGAGGACATCGTCGTCACCATCACGCGTGGCGGCTATGTGAAGCGTACGAAGACGGACGACTACCGCTCGCAGAAGCGCGGCGGCAAGGGCGTACGCGGTACGAAGCTGAAGGAAGACGACATCGTCGACCACTTCTTCGTCTCGACGACGCACCACTGGCTGCTGTTCTTCACCAACAAGGGCCGGGTCTACCGTGCCAAGGCGTACGAGCTGCCGGATGCCGGCCGGGACGCGCGCGGCCAGCACGTCGCCAACCTGCTGGCCTTCCAGCCGGACGAGCAGATCGCCGAGATCCTGGCGATCCGTGACTACGACGCCGCGCCCTATCTGGTGCTCGCCACCAAGGGCGGCCTGGTGAAGAAGACGTCGCTGAAGGACTACGACTCGCCCCGTTCGGGTGGTGTCATCGCGATCAACCTCCGGGAGACGGAGGACGGCAGCGACGACGAGCTGATCGGCGCGGAGCTGGTGTCGGCGTCGGATGATCTGCTGCTCATCAGCAAGAAGGCGCAGTCGATCCGGTTCACCGCAACGGACGATGCGCTGCGTCCGATGGGGCGTGCGACATCGGGTGTGAAGGGGATGAGTTTCCGTGAGGGAGACCAGCTCCTCTCGATGAATGTTGTCCGGCCGGGTACGTTCGTGTTCACTGCCACCGACGGCGGGTACGCGAAGCGGACCGCTGTCGACGAATACCGCGTCCAGGGTCGTGGCGGCCTCGGTATCAAGGCCGCCAAGATCGTGGAGGACCGCGGGTCGCTCGTGGGTGCGCTGGTGGTCGAGGAGACGGATGAGATCCTCGCCATCACGCTCGGCGGCGGTGTGATTCGTACGCGAGTCAATGAAGTCAGGGAGACGGGCCGTGACACCATGGGCGTCCAACTGATCAACCTGGGCAAGCGCGATGCCGTGGTCGGTATCGCTCGTAACGCCGAGGCCGGTCGCGAGGCCGAAGAGGTCGAAGCGGCCGCAGAGGTCGAAGGGACCGAAGAGGTCGAAGGGACCGAAGGGGCCGAAGAGGTCGAAGGGGCCGACATCGACACGGCCGAGGCGGCAGTCGAGGGCGCTCAGCCCTCGGCCGGGGAGCACGAGGAGTAAAGCGTGAGTGGAGCCACGGGCGCCGGATCGGCCGCTTCCGGAGCGAACGGTGCCCGTGGCCCTGCCGCGGACTCCCAGGGAGTTACGGTGACGGACACCCGGGGGCCTCAGCCCCCGTACGAGACGCACGGCGGCGAGCAGCCGGCGCCGCAGCAGCCAGCGCAGCCGTACCACCCGCCTCAGGCGTATCCCTCGCCGCAGGGCGTGGGTCAGATGCAGGGCGGGCAGCAGGCGGGCGCCGCTGTGCGGCGGCCGCGGACCGGGGCGCGTACGACGCCGCGTACCCGCAAGGCGCGGCTGCGGGTGGCCAAGGCCGACCCGTGGTCGGTGATGAAGGTCAGTTTCCTGCTCTCCATCGCGCTGGGCATCTGCACGGTGATCGCGGCCGCGGTGCTGTGGATGGTCATGGACGCCATGGGCGTCTTCTCCACCGTCGGCGGGACGATCAGCGAGGCCACCGGCTCGAACGAGAGCAATGGCTTCGATCTTCAGTCGTTCCTGTCGCTGCCGCGGGTGCTGGTCTTCACCTCGGTCATCGCGGTGATCGATGTGGTGCTGGCCACAGCGCTGGCGACGCTCGGGGCGTTCATCTACAACCTGTCCGCCGGTTTCGTGGGCGGTGTCGAGCTCACGCTGGCGGAGGACGAGTAACCGATTTTGGCGCTGCCAGGCACGTGCGCTAATCTTCAGAGGTCAGCGCAGAGCGCGGCGGGGCTATAGCTCAGTTGGTTAGAGCGCATCCCTGATAAGGATGAGGCCACAGGTTCAAATCCTGTTAGCCCCACAGTTGTGATTCGGCCCGGACGGGGATTCTCCGTCCGGGCCGATCGCTTTGTCCGAGACCGGAGTTGGCGCGTACGCAGGTCACCGATCGGTATCGGTCGGTGTGTATAGTCGGGCGCCAGAAGTCCTCATACGTCAAGGAAAGACGAGGTCGCGCGGTGAAGAAGCTTCTCCTGGTCGCACTGGCCGCCATCGGCGGGCTCCTCGTGTACCGCCAGATCCAGGCGGATCGCGCCGAGCAGGATCTGTGGACGGAGGCGACCGACTCCGTGCCCGCAGGTTCGGGTGTGTGAGACGCAGCAGTCTTGAATCATGGAGCCCCGGTCGCTGAAGCGGCCGGGGCTTCGTGTTGCCCGGGCCCGGGGGCCGGTGCCGTTGCGGGACCGTGATGCTGCCCCTCTTGAGTTCACCTCCGCAAATCGCTAGATTGCATAAGCAAACTTGGGGTTTCGGGGAGGGGACACGGGTGAAGGCACGACTGGGTTGCCGGGCGACGGGGGCAACGATCGGCGCGGTGCTGCTCGCACTGGCGGCCGGGCCGCTGTCCGCCGCAAGCGCGGCCGAGCAGGCGGAGCGGGCCGGGCAGACAGAGCAGCCCGGGCAGGCGCAGCAGGCGGAGCGGGCCGAAGCGCCGGACGGGAAGAGTGGCCTGGTGATGGTGCTCGACTCCTCCGGCTCCATGGCCGACGACGACGGCACGGGCCGGACCCGGATGGAATCCGCCCGCACGGCGGTCGGAACCGTCGTGGACGCCCTTCCGGACGGCTTTCCCACCGGCCTGCGGGTCTACGGCGCCGATCGGCCCAAGGGCTGCACCGACACCCGGCTGGCCCGGCCCGTGCAGCCACTGGACAGGGCGGCCATGAAGCAGGCCGTGGGCGCCGTACGGCCCAAGGGCGACACGCCCATCGGACTGTCATTGCAGAAGGCCGCCCAGGACCTGCCGAGGCCCGCGGACGGTGCGATCGGGACGCGCACGATCCTGCTGGTCTCCGACGGCGAGGACAACTGCGGCTCCCCGCAGCCTTGCGAGGTCGCCGAGCAGCTCTCCAAGGACGGTGTCGGACTGCGCATCGACACTGTCGGCTTCCAGGTGCGGGGCGCGGCACGGCAGCAGCTGGAATGCATCGCGAAGGCGGGCAACGGCCGCTACTACGACGCGCCCGACGCCAAGGCCCTCGCCCGCCAGCTGCAGCGCTCCGCACAGCTGTCCGCGGACGGCTACCGCTTCCGCGGCAAGCAGGTCGAGGGCGCCCTGAAGCGGGACGCGGCGCCCGCTCTCGTACCGGGGCAGTATCTGGACACCATCGGACCCGGCGAGCAGCGCTATTACGCGGTCGACCTGGATGCCGAATCGACTGTGGACTTCTCGGCGACGGCGGTGCCGCAGCCCGGGGCGGCGGTCGACACCTTCGACGTCCTGCGTACCAGCATCGCGTACGGCACTGACAGTTCCTGCGGGACCAGCACCGAGCGCTTCTTCCAGAAGGAGGGCGCGACCCCGCTCACCTCGGCGGTCGCCCGGATCCGGAGCGAGAAGGGCACGGATGGCTGTGACAGGGCGGGGCGGTACTGGCTGGTCGTCGGGCGGGAGAGCAAGAAGGGCTCGGACGCCGCACGGTGGCCGCTGGAGCTGACGTACGGGGTGGAGAAGCCGCTGGCCAAGGATGTGACGCCCGCTCAGTCGCAGCCGGAGTACGGGGAGGGCGACAAGGACGCCCTGCTGCCGACCGGGGACCCTCGGGACGTGACGGGCGGCACCGGCTTCAACGACGCCAAGGAGCTCGGACAAGGCGTGTGGCGGGACAAGGTCCTGCCGTCGCAGACGCTCTGGTACAAGGTCCCGGTCGGCTGGGGACAGCAGCTTCGGTACGACGTGGAGTTCGCCAACGAGCCGACCGTGGAGGGCTCTTCCTCGGTGTGGTCCTACGGAGCCACGCAGGTCTTCACGCCGGACCGGGCGCCGGTCGGCGGCGGCACCGGGGAGTTCAGCCCGCAGAGCATCTACAACGGCCGGCCCATGGCGCTGGAGATGGGCACCGTGCCGGTTGCCTGGACCAACCGCCACGAGTCCAGCCCCAACGTCGTCCCGGTACACACCATGGGCGGCTTCTACATCGCCGTCACGCTGGGTGCGAAGGCGGCCGAAATCGCAGAGAACCCTCACATCGGCGTGGTGGTACGGGTGGCGGTGCTGGGCGACGAACTGGCAGGGCCGCAGCACGACGCTCCCGCCCTGGCGAGGGAGACGGACAAGCAGGGTGATTCGGCCGCCCGCGCAGACAGCGAAGGGGCCGCCGGGGCAGGATGGACCGGCACTGCGGCCGCGGCGGCGGCAGGCGGCGCGGTCATCCTGATCGCGATCCTGGTACTCGTACTGGCACGACGCAGGTCGGCCACGGGTACGGCCACGGACACAACAAGGAGAAGCGCGTGAAGAGGCAGCGCGGCAGAGGCCGGGCGACGCTGGCCTGCATGGCGGCGATGTGCGCGGTGGCGGCGCTGCCCGGGCAGTCGTGGGCGGCCGGTGAGCCGAATCCGTACACCTTCGACAGCGCGGCGAAGCCCGTCCAGGGCACGGCGTCCAACACCGCCGGGCCGCCCCTGAAGGCCGGATCGACCTACAAGGACACGATCAAGCCCCGCGAGAAGCGTTTTTACCGCATCGATCTGGACGGCACGACCAACGCGTACATCTCTGCGGCGGCCGTCCCGAAGCTGGCCACGAAGGTCGCGTACTCGGACAAGCTCACGGTGAGCATCGAGGACCGCTCGGGCGCCAAGTGCAGCGACAACTATGCCCAGTTCGGCTCCGCAGAATACGCCCGGCCGGTCGCCGCGTACGCGGACCGGACGATCGCCAAGGAGAGCGGCAACTGCCAGGAGGCCGGCACGTACTACGTCCTCCTGGAGCGGACCAGCGACGCGACCTCCACGCCTGAGACATGGGACGTCGAGTTGCGTTTCGCCTCCGAGCCCGGGCTGAAGGAGGCCGCTCCTACCGCACCGCCCGAGACCTGGCCCTCCGCATCGCCGGCGGCACCCGCAGGCGGCCCGGAGAAGCGCCCGGGCGGCACGAGTTTCACGGACGCCACCAGCCTGAAGCAGGGCGAGTGGCAGGACGAGATCACCCCGGGCCAGACGCTCTTCTACCGGGTGCCGGTGAACTGGGGACAGCAGATCTTCGCCAGCGCCGACCTCGGTACGACCACGGCGGCCGACAGCGCCCAGAGCGTCAGCCAGGCCTTTGTGCTGTCCTTGCACAACCCGGCCCGCGGGTACGTGCAGAACAACGGGAACGTGTACTACGACGGCAAGCAGAAGTCGGTCGCGCTGGACCCGCTGCCTCCGGTGGCGTACGAGAACCGGTACGACTCCGACAGCGCCATCAGTGCCATGCGCTTCGCCGGCTGGTACTACCTGTCGGTCACGCTCAACCCGAAGATCGCCGAGGAGTACGGCAATAAGGCGATTCCGCTGACTCTGCGGGTGAACATCGAGGGCGAGGTGCAGCACGCCCCGGCATACGCGGGGCCGGCCGGGGACTTCGAGGTCACCGAGGACGACCAGGAGGCGGCGGACAGCGGGAAGAGCGCTCCCGAGGCGGCGAAGAGCGACACGATGAAGCTGGTCGCTGCTGCGGGGATCGGCGCGGGGACCGTGCTGGTGCTGGGGCTCGGGGCGTGGACGCTGCTTGCGCGGCGGCGGACGGCTGCGGTGCCGGAGGCATCCGCTCAGTCTTCGGCGCAGGGGCCGGCGCAGGGGCAGATGCCTGGGCAGCTACCCGGGCAGGTGTCGATGTACGGGCAGACGCCGGGGCAGGGTCAGGACCAGGCACCCGGCCAGGCGCCGGGGCAGTACGGACCGCCCCCCGCCTGGTAGTTCAGGCCCGGTGGTTCAGGCCCGGTGGTTCAGGCCTGGGTCAGCGCCCAGATGCCGACCGCGAAACAGAACAGCGCAATGAACAGCACCGGGACCGCAACCTTCGGGGGCGGTCCCGGTCGCTTGTGGGCCGCCTGCGGAATTGGTGCGTGCGAGAACGGAACCTGCGGGCTCTGAGCGGTGTAAGCACGAGTAAGAGCGTGTTCGTACTGCACCGGAGCAGTCGGGGCGGTCTGCGCGGTCGGGGACTGCGCGGGATGTTCGAGCGCCGGAGTGTGAAGGGGGGAGGCGCTGTGCACCGGTACGGGTGTGGGCGTGGGGGTCGGCGTTGGTTCCGCAGCCGCAGGCATGGGGGGAGGCGTGGACGGCTGTGCCGTGTACGGGAGTTGTGCGGGCGGCTGCTGGGGTGGCGGAGCCAGATGGAAGCTTCCCGTCTCCGACGGCGGGAGCGGCTGCTGCACGGGAGCCTGGGCGGACTGTTGTACGGGCGCCTGAGCGGCCTGCCGGCCTGCCTGGGGGTCCGTTGCGTGGCCGGTGGGGCCGGTGGGGCCGAATCCGGCGGGAAGCGGCCCGATCTGGTCGAAGACCTCGACCGGCTCTTCGTCGGCGCCGGCGTCCGGAAGCATCTCGACGGCGGCCGTGAGCGCCTTGCGCGCTCCCGTGGCGGTACGGAACCTGACCTGCGGATCGGGCTGCAGCAGACCGGCAAGCACCTGCCACAGCGGCTCCGGGATGCCTTGGGGAGCGCCCGGGGTGCCGTTGTTGGCGAAGTGCTCGACCAGAGCCCTGGAGTCGGGCTTCTGGCCCTGGAGGAGATAGAGCGCGACCAGACCGACCGCAAAGAGATCGGCCGTGAAGTCCGGCTCGGCACCGAGCATCTGCTCGGGCGCGAAATAGCCGGGCGTGCCCACCACGTAGTTGGTCTCGGTGAGGCGCGGCTCGCCCTTGCGCATGGAGATCCCGAAATCGGACAGCCGTAGATGCGGCCGCCCGGTTCCGGTCGCCTCGAGCAGGATGTTGGCCGGCTTGATGTCGCGGTGCACGACCCCCTCCGCATGCACCGCGGCCAGTCCGGACAGCAGCTGATCGAGCAGGGTGCAGACAAAGCGGGGCGGCAGCGGTCCGTAGTCGCCGATGACGTGCGCCAGCGATCCGCCGCTCACCAGATCCATGGTGAACAGCACCTTGTCGTCGTCCGCGGCCCAGCTGGCCGGGGCGAGGACATGCGGGTGATCGATCCGCAGGGCCTGCTCGCGGACGAAGCGCAGCAGCGTGTGCGCATCGCTCTGCTGCAGCACCTTGGCTGCGACATAGCGTCGGCGCCGGTGGTCCCAGGCACGCCAGACCGCGCCGACACCACCGCGTCCGATCGGGTCGATCAGTTCATACCGACCAGCGAAGACCTCACCCATTGCGCTGCGCCCGCTCCCCGTTCCCTAGTGAGGCCTTCCGCCTCGGTCAGCTCTGGTGCGACTCGTAGTGGGCGACCGCGTCGGCGGTGCGCCCCGCGCCGTACACCCGGAGGAACTCTGCCAGTTCCGGGTGGCTCGGTGCGAGGGAGTCCGCCGCATCGATGATGTCGCCCGCGGCCGCCACCGACCGCAGCAGCGACTGGATCTCGCGTACGACACGGCGCACCGTCGGCGCCCCCGAGCTGCTGGTGCTCTGGCTGGTGCCGGTCAGAACGGAGCCGCCCTGCGACTTCTTGACCTCTTCCATCCGGTCGGTGGCCTCGACCGCGCTGACACTGCCGTCGGCGACCTGACTCGCCAAGTCCTGCAGCGCCTGGACTCGTTGGACCACCGCGGGGTTGCCGATCTTGGCGCGCTGGCCGCTCATCAGCTGGGAGAGCATCGGAGCCGAAAGACCGAGCACCGCCGCGAGCCGGGCCTGATTCAGACCCAGATCATCGATGAGCCGGCGGAAGAGCGCCCCCAGCGGCTCTCCGTACCAGCTGCGCTGCAGCTCTCTGGCTCTTGCGGTCGTTTCCTGCTGAGCTGCGTCCATCGCGTCTCCCCATCGCTTCCCCAAGCGGGCTTCGCTGCTGCGAACCACGTCGAGCATCCTACGGAGAGTGGTCGCCGACCGGGAGTCCCAATCCTTTTGCAGAATCCCGGGGGTGACCCGGTACTCTGGTCTGCGGCGGTGGCCGAGGATGTTGTGCTCGGTCGTGCCCACCCATCCGGGGCCTTAGCTCAGTTGGTAGAGCGCTGTCTTTGCATGGCAGATGTCAGGGGTTCGACTCCCCTAGGCTCCACACCTTGAAAACCCCCTCTGACCTGCGGAAACGTAGATCGGTGGGGAGTTTTGCCCGATAGTGCAGACGTGAAACGGTCCGCATCATGATCATGATGCGGACCGTTTCGCTGTGTCCGGTGGCCTTTGGGCGATGTCCGGTGGCGCTGTTGCCCAAGCCGACTTCCGTGCGGTGGCCCCCGGGCCTGGGACGGGGGCGGCACGGTGATCAGCGGCCTGCGGGACTGCGGACCGTGCGACGTTGGCCCGCCCGTTCTGTCCAAGTCCACTTCTGGCCTGTCTCTTTGTGGACATCGCATTCCCGCGTCCCGTCCTGCCCATTGGTGACAGTATTTGGGCCAATTGCAATTCGCCGCTGTCGACAGGCGGCCAATTGATGGGGGAAACGCATGTCAGGTCGTATTCACCTGGCCGCGATCGCGGCATTCACGAGTGTGCTGATCACAGGCGGTGGCGCTGCAGCCTCGGCCGCAGGTGGCGGCACCGTATGGGGCAGTGTGCGTCCGGCTTCCGGGGGTGTTGTCGCTGATACGGGATGGGACGTTCCTGTTCCGCATTCCGGCGGATTCACCGATGACACAGGGTGGGACTGAAACACCTGAGGTTTCGGCGTGAGTGATCCATCGGCCCGGGCGGGGGGAATTCCGGCCCGGGCCGTGTGACGGAAACTCCGAGAGGGGCAGGATGGCGGCCGAGTCACCACGGTCGGAGCGAACCGACGAGAACTACGGGGGAATGGACCCCCGGGAAACGATGCGGGTCCTGCCCGGATTTCTGCAGCACCGGCTGACATTGTTCACTGGAAAACCAATTATTGGCCAGAAATCGCCCGGGTGGACTCCCAGCTACCACCTGATCGCCGCCGCGGGGGCGATGGCGGCCGGTGCCGCCCTCTCCGCCGCGGCCTGGACGCTGGCGGGCTGGTGGCTGCTCCTGCTGCCGGCCGGCTGGGCCGTCACGCTGCACGGTATGCGCAATCTGCGCATGATGATCTTCCACCAGTGTTCGCACCGCAATATGTACCGCCGCCGCACCGCCGACCTTGTCATCGGCCGGGCCGTCTCCTCCGTGCTGGTGATCCAGAACTTCGAGCGCTACAGCCGCGAGCATGTGGCCGACCACCACGCCGCGCACCACATGACGCTCCGCGACCCCACCGTGCAGGCCTTCCTGATCAGCCTGGGCCTGACGCCGGGGATGACGCGGGAGGCGATGTGGCGGCGGGTGCTGGGCAGGATGTTCTCGCCGCTCTTCCACCTCCAGTTCGCGGTGGCACGGGCGCGGTCCTTCTGGAGCGCCTCGGCGTCGGCCGAGAAGGCCACGGCGGGAGTGCTGTACGGAGGCCTGACCGTCGCCACCGCCGTCACGGGCACCTGGCCCGCCTTCCTGGTCGTGTGGTGCGTGCCGCTGATTCCGCTGTTCCAGATGAGCAACATCCTGCGGCTCTGCGTGAAGCACACCTTCCCCCCGGTCGGCACCGAAGTGCGGCGTGGCCGGGAGTACTTCGCGAGCCTGACCAACGCCATATTCATCGGCGAGGCCGCACCCGCGCGGCAGGGGGCCGGCGCGTGGTGCCGGTGGACGGTGCGGATGCTCTTCGTGCACGCCCCTGCCCGCTACCTGGTGCTCACCGGTGACACCGTCGTGCACGACTACCACCATCGGTATCCGGCGAGCAGGGAATGGCACGACTACCTCTTCGCCCGGCAGCGCGACCTGGAGACGGGGCACCACGGATGGCCCGCGTACGAGCACGTCTGGGGGCTCGTCCCGGCGATCAACAGGGTCTTCGACTCGATCGCCGTGGCGGACCCGGAGGAGTACGACGCCGGGCGCATCGCCTCGGTGAGCAAGCGGGAACTCTTCGCCGCGTTCGACGACTGACGGGCCGGCATCAGCCATCAGGAACGGATCACCATGACGGAGCAGCCGGTGCACCAGCACGATCAGAACCAGGAGCGACGGTCGGTCATCCTCGGCGTCGCCGCCAGTGACGCGCACGCCGTGGCCAACCATCTCATCGCCCACTCCCTGCGCAGTATCGGCTTCCAGGTGATCAACCTGGGTACCTGCACCCCCGTGAGTGAGTTCGCGGCCGCCTGCGCCGAGCACCCGGAGGCCGAGGCGGTGATCATCGGCAGTCTCAACGGTCATGCCCAGGAGGATCTGCGGGACCTGCCGGCGGCCAAGAAGTCCGGCGCCATCGCCTGCCCGGTCGTGCTCGGCGGGAACCTCTCGGTGGGCAGCCACAAGGAGACCGCCGCGCTGGACAGGCTGTACGCGCTCGGAGTGGACCACATCCTCGATGACCCCTCCGAACTCCCCGACGTACTCGACCGGTTGCGTGACGAGCGAAGGTCTGCCGCCGACGCAGCCGCCCGGTCGCGCGCCGCGTCATGATCGACGGAGCACGGCTGCCGCCCCTCGCGGAGTCGGTCGGCTACATCCGGTCGCTGGGCAAGGAGTCCGCAGCCGACGTACTGTCCCGGGCCCGGGAGTCCGGCCGCCTGGCGGTGCAGCCCCGCTGCGGGGTCGGCAGCCACGACGCCATGCGCGAGCTGCTGACGGAGCTGGCCGCGGAGGGCGCCCCCGATCTGCTCACCATCACCATCGACTCCCACACCCGGCTGGGCAACTTCGAGCGGGCCCGCCGGCTCGCCCATCTCAGCCCGCGCGAACTCAACGGCTATCCACTGGTGGCACACGGCTGGCAGCGCGGCCGGGAGCTCAACGAGTCGGTGGCCCCGCCGCTGCAGATCCGGCACGGTTCCCCCGACGCACGGCTGATGTTCGAGGTGGCGGTGGCCGCCGGCATCACCTCGTTCGAGGGCGGTGGCATCTCGTACAACCTGCCCTACTCCAAGGACGTCCCGCTCGCCGATTCGCTCGCCGCCTGGGATGTGGTGGACCGGCGCTGCGGCGATCTCGCGGAGCTCGGGGTCGTCGTCGACCGGGAGCTGTTCGGCACCCTCACCGCGGTGCTGGTGCCGCCCTCCGTCAGTCTCGCCATCAGCGTGCTCGAGGCAGTCTTCGCCGCGCGGGCCGGGGTGCGGTGCATCTCGATGGCGTACCCCCAGGGCGGACAGCTCGCCCAGGACGTCGCCGCGCTGCGGGCGATTCCGCTGCTGGCCGAGCGCTATCTGCCCGACGGCGTGGACGTCCACGCCGTACTCCATGAGTTCATGGGAGTTTTCCCCAAGGAGCGGGGCAACGCCGAGGACCTGATCTTCTACGGGGCGCTGGTCGCCAGGCTCGGGGGCGCGTCCAAACTGCTCACCAAGACCTACCAGGAGGCGTACGGCATCCCGGACGCCGCGGCGAACGCGGCAGGCATCCGGCTGGCCCAGCGCGCCAATTCCCCGCTGCTCGGCTTTGTCGCGCCGAACGAGGAGGAGACTGCCGAGGAACTGGGCTGGATCCTGGCGGAGGTGGCGGAGATTGTGGAGCCCGTCCTCGAACGGCCCGACACGAAGGCCGCGGTGATCGAGGCCTTCGCCGACGGCCGGCTGGACATCCCCTTCAGCGCCAGCAAGCACGCCCGGTCCGAGGTGATTCCCCGACGGGACGCCTCGGGAGCGATCCGCTACCTCTCGGCCGGCCGGCTGCCGCTCTCCGGACGCAGCCTGCGCCGCCATCGCGAGCAGCTGCGCGCCGGTCCGGGCGCGGCGCCCGCGATCGGCTCGCTGCTGGCCGAACTCACCGGTGACATCAACTACTTTCCGCTGTTGTTCGGTGAGACTTCCGGGAGTACCGGAGCGAAGCCGCGTGACAAGCCCTTGGGAGGACCCCATGAAAGCCGTCCGAGTACACCGGCCGGGAGGACCCGAGCAGCTCGTGCCCGAGGAGCCGGCGCCGCCCGTCCCTGAGCCCGGCCAGGTCCTGGTGCGCAACGACGCGGTGGGCGTCAACTTCATCGACGTGTACTACCGCGACGGCAGTTACCCCAGCGAACTCCCTTTCATCCCCGGGCAGGAGGCCGCCGGCACGGTCATGGAGACCGGCGAGGGTGTCACCGGCTTCGCGCCGGGCGACACCGTGGCCTACGCGACCCACCGCGGCGCCTACGCCCGGACCGCGGCGGTGCCCGCGGGCAAACTGGTCCCGGTGCCCGACGGGGTTGTGGCGCGCGATGCCGCCGCCGTGCTGCTGCAGGGCCTGGCCGCCCACTATCTGACCCATGACACCCACCCGGTCGGCGCGGGCGAGACGGTCGTGGTGCTGGCCGCCGCGGGCGGCCTCGGCCGACTGCTGGTGCAGCTGGCGGCGCACCGCGGTGCGACGGTGGTCGCGGTGGTGTCCGGTGCGGAGAAGGAGAAAGCGGCCCTGGAGTCGGGAGCCCGGCACGCCCTGCGCTACGAGGGCTTCGGCGAGCGGGTGCGCGAGCTCACCGGTGGCGCGGGCGCGCAGGTCGTCTACGACTCCGTGGGCGCGGCCACGTTCGAGGACAGTCTGCGTGCGCTGGGGCGGCGCGGGATGCTCGTGCTGTGCGGGGCGTCCAGCGGGCCGGTACCCCCGCTCGACACGGGGCTGCTGCGCTCCGGCGGATCTCTGTATGTGACGCGGCCGACGCTCGGCGACCATGTGCCGGACAGCGACGCGCTGCGGGCCCGCGCGGCGCAGGTCTTCGCCCTGCTCGCGGCGGGCGCGATCCGGCCGCTGGTCTCGCGGGAGCTGCCGCTGGAGCGGGCGGCGGAGGCACACCGTCTCCTGGAGGACCGCGCCACCATCGGGAAGCTGCTGTTGCTGCCATGAGCGCTGAGCGCTGAGCGCTGAGGTCTGAGCAATGAGCGCAAGAGGTCCGAGCGCCGAGATCTGACCGCCGAGGTCTGAAGACACGTGTGGCCGCCGGTTTCGCCGGCGGCCACCCGCTCGTTTCGGGAGGAAGGCGGGTCCGGATCAGTTGGAGTCGGCAGCCCCGCTGTCCATCTGCGGGCTGGGTTCCGGCTTGACCAGGCCCTGCGCTGCGGCCCGTACCCCGGCCTGGAAACGGCTGGTGGCGCCGAGTTCATCCATGATGCCCGCCATGTAGCGGCGGCAGGTGCGGGTCGCCATGCCCAGCTTGCGGGCGATGACGTCGTCCTTGAGCCCGGTCGCCATCAGCCGCAGTATGGACGTCTTGATCTCTTCCGAGGTACTGGTGTATTCGACATCGCGCGGGTCGTAGGGACTGGCGGAGAGCCACATCTTGTCGTGCATACGCCATAAATGGCCGACGGTGGTCTCATCCGTCACGATCGCGGCCCCCGGCGGGCGACCGCCCACCCGCTCCTGTGGAACGAAGGCCGTCGACCGGTCGAAGATGATTAACCGCTCGTAGATCTCCTCGGCCGTGCGCACCTCGGCTCCCAGGTCGGTGACCTTGCGGGTGTAGGTACGGGTGGCCAGGTTGGCGCGTGCGGTGTGCTGGTAGAGGATCCGCATGGTCACGCCCCGTTCCAGCATCGCCGTGTCACGGGCGACGGCCTCGTTGAGCGCCTCGGGGCTGCGTCCACCACCGGGCTGAATGGTGAACGCCTCACTGGTGCAGCTGCGGGTGGCGGCGGCCAGTTCGCGTCGCACTTCCGCCGGGTCCTCGACCAGCCGCACGGTGGGTGCGCTCTGATGGAGCTGCCGGTACTTGACGTAGATCGGGGCGATCGACCGCATCTGCCGGTGGATCTGGGCGAGTTGCTCGCGGCGTTCGCTGATGCCGGCCTCCAGATGGGCGGAGAGTTCGGCTTCGGCCACTTCCGGGTTGGCGGGGACCGGCGGCTGGTCCGTGCCGGGGAAGATCAGCAGTCTCATCTGGGTCAGTACGGTACGAATGCGCACGGCCTCGGCTGCATCGCACGAGAGTTGCTCGGCGATGTCGCTGTCGGTGAAGACGCCCCGCCGTACTGCGTGGTCGTACGCGGCTACACAGGAAGCGTCCAGTTTGGGAGCATTTTGCCGGTTTGATGTCGCCATATGCCCGTTCCGTCCGAGTCCACTAGTGGACTGGCCATCTTAGGACAGCGCTATACCGCCTGTATTCCTTTTGTCGTGGCCTCGCCGATGGCAGAGTTGCGCTCGGGCCCGCGGAATGTCGTCGAGTAATCCGGAATTGGAAGGAAGACGGCACAGGTATGCGCGAACTTGAGATATCAGACCGCCGAATAGCCGATGACACCGAGGCGTACGTCATCGCCGAGATCGGGCACAACCACGAAGGCAGCCTGGAGAAAGCGGAAGAGCTCTTCCGGCTGGCTGCAGCGGCCGGAGCGTCGGCAGCGAAACTTCAGAAGCGCGACAACAAGGTGTTGTTCACGCGCGAGATGTACAACCAGCCGTACACCGGCCGCAACAGCTACGGCGCCACTTATGGCGCACACCGTGAATTTCTGGAGTTCGGGCGCGACGAGTATCTGCACCTCGCCAAGCTGGCCCAGGAGCTGGGCATCGATTTCTTCTCGACCGCATTCGACATGCCGTCTGTGGATTTCCTGATGGAAATCGATCTCCCGGCGATCAAGATCGCCTCCGCGGACCTCACCAACACCCCGCTTCTCGCCTATGCCGCCAAGACCGGCAAGGCACTGGTCGTCTCCACCGGCGGTGGGACGATGGACGAGGTCAGGCGGGCCGTGGACACGATCCTGCCGATCAACGACCGGCTTGCGCTGCTCCAGTGCACCGCCGTCTACCCGGCCGGCGCCGAGGATCTGCATCTGTCGGTGATCGAGACCTACCGGCGGGAGTTCCCCGACGTGGTGGTCGGCTTCTCCGGCCACGATCTGGGCAACGAGGCGAGCTGCCTGGCGTACGCCGTCGGCGCCAGGGTGATCGAGAAGCACTTCACCCTCGACCAGACCCGTCCCGGCAGCGACCACCACTTCTCGCTCGACCCGCCACTGCTGGCCGATCTGACCGCGTCCCTGGAGCGCACGCGCCGGACGCTCGGTTCGCCGGAGAAGATGTGCAGCGAGCGCGAGGCCCCGGCCGTGCGCAAAATGGGCAAGAAGCTCGTGGCGGTCCGCGATCTGCCGGCCGGCCACACGGTCACCGCCGAGGACGTCATCGCCAGGTCACCGGGCGACGGCATGAAGCCGTACCGGCTCGACGAGGTGCTGGGCCGCACGCTGCGCGAACCGCTGTCGGCCGACGGTGCCTTCGCGCCCGAACTGCTCGACAGAGCCGACACGGCCGCCGGCGTAGGACGGGCGGGCTGACGCCGTGCTGTCCGACCTGACCGGCAGAACCGCTGTGGTCGCCGGGGTGGGCGGCAAGCTCGGCAGGGTGTGGACCAAGGCGTTTCTGCAGGCGGGTTCCGATGTCTTCGGGTTCGACCGGGTCGAACCCGAAGAAGAGGTGCTCAAGGAGTTCACCGAGCACAGCCAGGAGGAGGGAGCCGGCCGGTTCGCCTTCCACTACGGGGACGTCACCGACCGGAGCAGCGTCCAGCGTGCCCTCGACGAGTGCCTCGCCCGGCACGGCCCGCCCAGCATCCTCGTCAACAACGCGGGCATCGACCAGCCGCCGTCCGCCGCATCGGGCAGCTGGCTGTTCGAGGACATCCCGGAGGAGCTCTCCAGCGCTGTTCTGGACGTCAACGCGGCGGGGGTGCTGCGCACCTGCCAGGTGTTCGGCACGGAAATGGCCCGGCGCGGGCGCGGCTCGGTGATCAACATCGGTTCGCTGTACGGAAGCGTGGCGCCGGACCCGCGCTTCTACGACCACATCGAGCTGGATCCGCCGTTCCTCAAGCCGCCCGCCTACGGCATGTCCAAGGCCGGAGTCGCCGCTCTGACCCGCTATCTGGCCACCTTCTGGGGGCCGTCCGGGGTCCGGGTCAACACCTTGTCGCCCGGCGGCGTACTGGGCGGGCAGGACCCGCAGTTCCGCGAGAAGTTCACCGCCCGCGTCCCGCTGCGACGGATGGCCACCGAGGACGACCTCGTCGGGCCACTGCTGTTCCTCGCCTCCGACATGAGCCGGTACGTCACCGGGACCGAACTCGTCGTCGACGGCGGGTTCGTGTGCTGGTGACCACCCACGACCAACGGAGTCAGCCATGACCACCACCCTGCACTGGGTGCCGGCGGCCGAGTTCGCCCGCGTACGGGAGGGGATCTCCGATCCGTACGACGGCTCGCGTGCTGTGAGCGCACTCAGCCGGATCAACACCCTCTACATGATCATGCGGGCCGGGTCCGGGCACCTGGGCTCCAGTTTCAGTGCCGCCGATATCGTCACGCACCTCCATGTCCACGAGATGCGGCGGCCGTTCGAGGACGACGGTGACGTCTACTTCTCCTCCAAGGGCCATGACGCACCCGGTCTGTACGCGGCGCTCATCGGCCTCGGCGCACTCGACGAGAATCTGGTGCACGGGCTGCGCCGGATCGACGGGCTGCCCGGACACCCCGATGTGCACACCCCGCACATGCCCTTCAACACCGGCTCCCTCGGTATGGGCATCTCCAAGGCCAAGGGCCTGATCCTCGCCGACCGGCTGCACGGCCGGGACCGCCGCATCTACGTGCTGACCGGCGACGGCGAGCTCCAGGAGGGCCAGAACTGGGAGGCGCTCGCCGGAGCCGTACGACACGGGATGCGCGAACTCACCGTCGTCGTCGACCACAACAAGATCCAGTCCGACACCTGGGTGGCCGACGTCAGTGATCTCGGCGACCTGGAGGCGAAGTTCCGCTCCTTCGGCTGGGGGACGCTGCGCTGCGACGGCAATGACCCGCTCGAGCTGGAGGCCGTCTTCCGCAAGCGTGCGGAGAGCTTCCCCGACGGGCCGGCGGTGATCATCGCCGATACGGTCAAGGGCGCCGGCTGCGAGACGTTCGCCGCCACCACGTCCCTGCGGGACGGCGAGTGGATGTACCGCTTCCACAGCGGTGCGCCCTCCGCCGAGGACCACCGTTCCGCATACGCCCAACTGAGCGCCACAGCGACCGAGCTGCTGGACCGCCACGGCCTCGGGCCGCTGCGGGTCGAGGACGTGGTCCCCGGTCCCGTCCCGGCTGTCGAGGTGGCCGCGAAGCGGCTGCCGCAGGTGTACGGCGAGGCGTTGGTGGAGCTGGCACGCCGGGACGTGCGGGTCGTCGCGCTCGACGCCGACCTGGTCCTGGACACCGGACTCATCCCCTTCTCCGAGGAATTCCCGGACCGCTTCTTCGAATTCGGGATCGCCGAGCAGGACATGGTGTCGGCGGCGGGCGGCCTCGCCGCGGGCGGGCAGCTGCCCTTCGTCCACTCCTTCTCCTGCTTCCTGCACTCGCGGCCCAACGAACAGATCTACAACAACGCGACCGAGGGCCGCAGGGTCGTCTACACCGGCTCCCTCGCCGGTCTGCTCCCGGCCGCACCCGGCCACTCCCACCAGGCGGTACGGGACATCAGCGCCCTCGGCGCCGTACCGGACCTGCTGGTCCTGGAGCCGGCCAACGCGGCCGGGGTCCGGGCCGCCGTCGAGTTCTGCGCCACCGCCGAGGAGAGCGTCTACCTGCGAATGGTCAGCGCGCCCGTACGCAGCGAGGTCGACGCACTGCCCGCGGTGCCGCTTCGGGCCGGCCACGGCCGGGTGATACGGGAGGGCGGGCGCACCGTCGCCGTCGGCTCGGGACCTGTCGTCCTCGCGCAGCTGCTGTACGCGGCCGAACTGTTGACCGCCGACGGCATCGAGCTGACGGTGGTCGAGCTCCCCTGGCTCAACCGGGTCGACCCCGAGTGGCTCGCCGAACTGGCCTCCGGGGCCGACACATTGACCGTCGTCGAGAACCACTACACGCAGGGCGGGCAGGCAGACACTCTCGCCCGCGCCCTGCTGGAGCTGGGCCTGGCCGCGACTCCCCGCTTCCACGGGATCGGCCTCACCGAGGTTCCCCGCTGCGGCACCGAGTCGGAGGCACTCGCCGCGCACGGCCTGGACGCCGCGGCGCTCGCCGCCGCACTCCGTAACGACACCCGCTGACACCGGCTGACACCCGCTGAGACGCGCCGATCCGCGCCGAAATCCGCGCTGAACAGGAGTACGTACTGATGGAAACCGTCTACAACGACCTCGTACGGCCGCCCAAGGAGATCGTGGACGCCTTCCGCGCGGTCCTGGACGAGTACAGCCCCAGCTGCCTCGTGACCGACGCCCGCCGCCGCGTCGGCGCGATCGGCGGCTTCCAAACCGTGCGCCACGAGCACAAGGTCGTCGGCCCCGCCCTCACCGTGAACCTCTCCATCGACGACCTCGTCGACTGCATGCCGGTACTTGCCCGCGCCCAGCCCGGCGACATCGTCGTCGTCGCCTGCCACGGCACCCCGCTCACCGCCATGTGGGGCGGGCTGATGTCCACCCTCTCCCTGAAGGCCGGGATCGGCGCGGGCATCGTCGACGGCGCCGTGCGTGACGTCGACGAGATCCGCGACCTGGACTTCCCGCTCTGGTACCGCTCCACCGTTCCGCGGCCCTCGCCGACCGCCGTGCACGACCGCACCGAGCCGGTCCAGGTCAACGTCCCCGTCGTGGTCGGCGGCCAGGTCATCAACCCCGGCGACATCCTCGTCGCGGACGAGAACGGCATCGCAGTCGTCCCGCCCGCGCTCGCCGAGGACGTACTGGAGGGCACCCGCCTCAACATCGGCAAGGAGCGCACCATCCGGGAGAAGATCTCCTCCGGCGCGACCGTGCTGGAACTGCTCGAAGAGTTCGGTCACCTGTGATGGGTGCCCCCACGCGGCTGTATCTGACCGGGGCGGACGGCATGCTGGGCACCGCCCTGGCCGCCGCCCTGGCCGCCGACCCGGCGACCGGCGGCTGGGACGTGCACGGCGTCTCGGTCAAGGACTTCGACATCGCGGACGCGGCAGCGGTCGGCCGCTCCATCGGGGAGTTCCGTCCCGATGTCGTCGTCCACACCGCCGCGCACGCCGTCGTCGACGACTGCGAGCGGGACCCCGGGCTGGCGCTGCGTGTCAACATCGCGGGCGTGCGCAATGTGGCCGACGCGTGCCGGCGTGCCGGCAGCCGGCTGGTCCACATCTCCAGCGACTACGTCTTCGACGGGGCCGCCCCGCCGGACGGCGGCTACCGGGAGACCGACCTGCCCAGCCCGCTGAGTGTGTACGGGCTGACCAAGCTGGCCGGCGAGCGCATCTGTGGCCTGCTGGGCGACCGGGCGCTGTCCGTACGCACCTCCTGGCTGTTCGGCGGGGCGGACGAGCGGGTGGACGTGGTGCTGGCCGCACTGCGGCTGGCCGCCGCCGGTGAGCCGGCCGCGCTGGTCGCGGACCAGTACAGCCTGCCGACGTACACCGGGGACCTGGCGCGGGCGCTGGTGTTCCTGCTCACCCGTCCCGAGCCGGTGGCCGGCACCGTCCATGTCGCCAACGCGGGTACGGCCAGCTGGTACGACGTCGGCCTGGCCATGCGCGAACTGCGCCCCGACATGCCCGAACCGAAGCCGCTGACCATGGCGGAATGCGGCTTCGTCGGCGGCCGGCCGCGCGACTCGTCGCTGTCCACCGAACGGCTGGCCGCCCTGGGGCTGACCCTGCCGCACTGGCGGGACGCCCTGGAACGGTTCTGCGCCCGGCACTGACCCGGAGTTCGAGCAGATCAGTCCGAGCAGATCAGAGTCCGAGCAGATCAGAGTCCGAGCAGACCAGAGTCCGAGCAGACCAGAGTCCGAGGAGAGGAATACGGTGCAGCGATCCACCTGGCGCACCTGGTCCGGCACGGTCGGCTGCGCTCCCGCGCAGCTCGTCCGCCCCACCGGCGAGGACGAGATCGTCCAGGCGGTACGGGCCGCCGCAGGCAGCGGACTGACCGTGCGGGCGGCCGGTACCGGCCATTCGTTCAACCGCCTGGCGACCACGCCCGGCGTGCTGCTCGACCTCACCTCGTACTCCGGGGTCGTCGCCGTGGACCGCGCGGCCGGGGAGGTCACGGTCCGCGCCGGCACCCCGATCGGCGTCCTCTGCAGGGAACTCGACCGCCAGGGACTGGCGCTGGAGAACATCGGCACTCTCGCCGAGCAGACCGTCGCGGGCGCCCTGTCCACCGGCAACCACGGCACCGGACTGGCCCATCCGCCGCTGTCCGGCCAGGTCACCCGGGTCCGGCTGGTCACCGCCGACGGCGTCGCCCGGGACGTCGGCCCGGGTGACGACCCCGACCTGTGGGGGAGCGTACGGACCGCGCTGGGCACCCTCGGCGTACTCACCACCGTCACACTGCGCTGTGTGCCCGCGTTCAACCTCCGGCTGCGGCTGCACTCCGAGCCGCTGGACGCGCTGCTCGAGCGCTTCACACACTGGGCGGGGCAGAGCGAGCACCCCAGCCTCAACTGGCTGCCCTGGACCGACCGGGTGAGCGTGCGCTCCATCGATCGCACCGACGAACCGGCCACCCCCCGGGCCCCGTTGCGCCGTTATGCGTCCACTCTCGACGAGGTGCGCTGCGGGATCACCGGGCAGGCCGGCCGGGTCGGCGGCGCGGGCACGGTGCCCTGGCTCACCAGCCGCGTCGGCGGCCTGTGGCCCGACTCCCCGTACATCGACACGAGCCACCGGGTCTTCACCTTCCCGCAGCCGGTGCGGTTCCTCGCCATGGAGCACGCACTGCCGCTGGCGCGCACCGCCGACGCGCTGCGCGCCCTGCGGCCCGTGCTGCGCAGGCTGGGCGCGTACTCCCCGTACTCGGTACTGGTACGGGTCAGTGCGGGCGACGACCTGCCGCTCAGCCTCGCGCACGGCCGCGACACCGGCTATGTCAACGTCACCGTGCCGCGGACCGCGGGCCAGATCGAGATTCTGCGCGCCGCCGAACATGTGCTGCGCGAGTACGAGGCCCGCCCGCACTGGGGCAAGGCGCACACGGCGACCGCCGAAGTGCTCGCGCCGCGCTATCCGCGCTGGAAGGACTTCCAGCGGATACGGACGCTGCTCGACCCGGCCGGGGTGTTCTCCAACGAGTACGCGGACAAGGTCCTCGGCCCGGTGCCGGCCACCGCACGCGACAGGGCACCCGCAGGGGCGGCCCAGTGACGGCGGCCGCGGCACCCGGCGCCGTACTCCTCGACTTCGACGGCCTGATCTGCGACACCGAGAGCGCGGGACACCGCGCCTGGCGGGAGATCTACGCCGAGTGCGGCCTGGAGTTCCCGGACGGGCTGTGGCGTTCCATGGTGGGCCGCGCCGACGGCGAACGGCTCGCCGCCGGCCATCTCGCGGACCTGATCGGCGGTGGGGACACGCCTGCCCTGGTGGCCCGCCGGAAGCAGCGCAAGCTGGACCTGTGCCGGAGCGAGCCGCTGCGGCCGGGGGTACGCGAACTGCTCGACGCCGCCCGGGACGGCGGGGTGCCGGCCGTCGTGGTCTCCAGTGCGCCGCACGCCTGGGTGGCTCCGCATCTGGACCGGCTCGGGGTGCGGGACCGCTTCGCGTTCCTGGTGACGGGCGATCTGACGGACCGCCACAAGCCGCACCCGGACCTGTACGAACTGGCGTTGAGCCGCCTCGGCTGCCCGCCCGCCCGGGCCGAGGCATTCGAGGACTCGGCGATCGGGGTACGGGCCGCCCGCGCCGCAGGAGTGCGCTGTGTCGCCGTGCCCAACGCGGTCGGTGATCCGGCGGAGCTCGTCCATGCCGACGCCGTACTGCCCTCGCTGATCGACTACGACCCGAGCCACTACGACCTGAACGACTACGACCCGAGCCACTACGACGTGACCGGCCCCGACCCGACCCGTTACGACCCGCAGGCGGACGGCGTCCGCACCGAAGGGACACCCGCCGTATGACCACCGCAGCCGCACTGGAGGCCCTGGCCAGCCCGGACGCCTCGAACCCCGAGTGGATCTGGCGCTCCGGCGAGCTCGTGCCCTGGGAGCAGGCCGCCGTTCATGTCAACGCGGTCGGCCATGCCTCGGTCGCCGCCGTCTTCGAAGGCATCAAGGCCTACCTCGCCGCCGACGGCCAGCGGCTGCTGGTCTTCCGGCTCGACGACCATCTGCGCCGGCTAGCCGACTCCGCCCGGCTCTGCCGCCTCTCCCTGCCGTACTCCGCGGCGGAACTGCACCGGGCCGTCGTGGAACTGCTCACCGTCAACGGCTACCGGCAGGACGCCTATCTGCGGCCCTGGGCCTTCCCCGGCGGCATCATCAGGGAGCAGATGGTCCCGGCCGACGCGGTCTGCGAAGTGATCGTCGACTCCTGGCCGTTCCGCAGCGCCCTGGACACCGAGCGTGGCTGCCGCGCCGCAGTCAGCTCCTGGCTGCGGGTCGGCGAGTCCTCGATGCCACCGCGCGCCAAGGCGTTCTCGAACTACCACAACGGCCGGCTCGCGATGATGGAGGCCAGGGAGAACGGCCACGACTGGCCGGTCATGCTCAACGAGCGGCACAAGGTCAGCGAAGGCGCGGGCGCCTGCCTCGCCCTGGTACGCGACGGAGTCGTCGCCACCCCCTCACTCAGCAGCGGCGTCCTGCCGGGCATCACCCGGGACACCGCGCTCGTCCTGCTGCGCGGTCTCGGCCTGCCGGTCGAGGAGCGCGAGGTGGACCGCAGCGAGCTGTATCTCGCCGACGAGATCTTCTTCATGGGGACGGCGTGGGAGATCCTGCCCGTCACCACCATCGACGGGCTGACGGTCTCCGACGGCACGCCCGGCCCGGTGACCCGCAGGCTCTCCCAGACGTACGGCCGGCTGATGCGCGGCGAGGACGACCGTTTCGCCGAGTGGATCACGGAGGTTCCGCTGTCGTGAAGGCCGTGCTGGTACGGGAGTTCGGCGCGCCCGAGGTGTTGCGCGCCGAGGAGGTGGCAGACCCGCGTCCGGCCGCCGGGGAGCTGCTGGTCGCGGTCGAGGCGGCCGGCGTCAACTTCATCGACGTCTACCGGCGGTCGGGCGCCTACCCCGGTCCACTGCCGTTCGTCCCGGGCGCCGAAGCGGCGGGCGTCGTCATCGCACTCGGACCGGAGACGGACGAAGCTGCCTGCCGCCACCGGCTCGGCGACCGGGTCGCGTGGGCCAACCAGCCCGGCGGCTACGCCGAACTCGCAGTGATCCCCGCCCACCGGGCCGTGCCCGTCCCGGACGACCTCACCTGCCGCTCCGCGGCCGCGGTGCTGCTGCAGGGCATGACCGCCCACTACCTGACCCACGACACCTACCCCGTGCGCCCCGGCGACACCGTGCTCGTGCACGCGGCCGCAGGTGGGATGGGGCTGCTGCTCACCCAGCTGGCGCGGCTGCGCGGCGGCCGGGTGATCGGCACCGTCTCCACCGCCGAGAAGGAGAAGGCCGCCCGCGCGGCCGGCGCCTGGCAGGTCCTGCGGCACGGCCAGGACGACATCGCCGCGGCCGTACGGGAGCTGACGGACGGAGAGGGGGTCGCCGCGGTGTACGACGGGGTGGGCGCCCCCACCTTCGACGCGAGTCTGGACTCACTGCGGCCCCGCGGCACCCTGGCGGTCTTCGGCCAGGCCGGCGGCCGGGTGCCGCCGGTGGACCTGCAGCGGCTCAACGCCGCGGGTTCGGTGTTCGTCACACGGCCGAATCTCGACCACCACATTGCCACTGCTGGTGAACTGGCTCACCGGGCCGCCGACGTCTTCGGACTCGTCGCCGACGGCCGGATCGACCTACACATCGGCGGCAGTTTCCCGCTGGAGCGGGCCGGGGAGGCCCACAGGGCCCTGGAGAGCCGCGCCTCCACCGGGAAGCTGCTCCTCACCACCAGCACCACGAACGGAGACACACCATGAGTGACCAGCCGGCCACCTTCGCCCTCGGCGGCGACCTCCCTGTCCACCGTCTCGGCTTCGGAGCCATGCGGCTCACCGGCGACGGCAACTGGGGCCTGCCCGACGATCCCGAGGGCGCGCTCAAGGTCGCCCGCCGGGCGGTCGAGCTGGGTGTCGAGTTCATCGACACCGCCGACGCCTACGGCCCGGCAACCAACGAGATGCAGCTCGCCGAGGCTCTCCACCCCTACCAGGACGGCCTGGTCATCGCCACCAAGGCGGGCCAGAGCCGGCCGTCCCGGCGCGAGTGGAAGCCGCTCGGCCGTCCCGAATACCTGCGCCAGCAGTGCGAGTTGAGCCTGCGGTGGCTGCGCGTGGAGCGCATCGACCTCTTCCAGCTGCACCGGATCGACCCGCAGGTGCCGGCCGCCGACCAGTTCGCCGCCCTCGCCCAGCTGCAGAAGGAGGGCAAGGTCCGCCACCTCGGCCTCTCCGAGGTCACCGTCGAGCAGATCGAGGAGGCAAAGGCCTACTTCGACGTGGTCAGCGTGCAGAACATGTTCAACCTGACCGACCGTTCGCACGAGGCCGTACTCGACTACTGCACCCGGGAGAACATCGCCTTCATCCCGTGGCTGCCCATCGCACGCGGCGAGCACGCCGCCCCCGGCAGCCCGGTCGCCGGTATCGCCCGGGAGCTCGGCGCCACCCCCGCCCAGGTGGCGCTCGCCTGGCTGCTGCGCCGCTCGCCCGTGGTGATCCCGATCCCGGGCACCTCCTCCATCGCCCACCTGGAGGAGAACATGCGCGCCGCCGAGATCGAGCTCACCGACGACCAGTTCGCGCGCCTGTCCCAGCTGACCTGACCGGAAGGCAGAAGACCACCGCCATGAGCATCCTCGTACTCCACAAGAAGAACCTCAGCCGCCGCCGTCATCTGGCCAGGGCCCAGCAGTACGCCCACGAGCACGGTGAGCGTCTGCTGCTGGTGATGAAGGACCCCGAGTGGGAGGCGGAGTACGTCGACCGGGTCGTCATCGCCGACACCAGCAGCATCGACGAGACGCTGGCGGCGGTGAAGGCCCTCGCGGCCGAGGAGAGCGAGGCGTTCTCCGCGGTGGTCACCTTCGCCGAGGCGCCCGTGCCCTCGGCCGCCCGGGTGGCGGCCGAGTTCGGGCTGGTCTCGGTGAGCGAGCAGACCGCGCGGCTGGCCCGCGACAAATGGGTCATGCGCGAGGCGTTCGCGGCCGGCGGCGTACCGCAGCCCCGCTACGGCATCGCGCACTCCCTCGACGAGGCCCGTGAGATCGCCCGCCACACCGGCTTCCCGCTGGTGATGAAGCCGGTGCTGGGCACCGGCAGCATGTTCGTACGCAGCGTCGACAACCAGGACGAGCTCGACGAGCACTTCGAGTTCTTCCTCAAGGGCGCCTGGGACGGCTTCACCTACGACCCGCTGCACAGCGCCGCGCACCAGGAGTACGAAGGCGGTCTGCTGCTGGAGGAGTTCGTGCCCGGCGCCGAGATATGCGTCGAGTCGCTCGTCCACGACGGCACCACCCGCACTCTCGCCATCCACGACAAGCCGCTGCCCACCGGGCCCACCTTCGAAGAGGTGTACGCCTGCACCCCGACCCGGCTCCCGGAAGCCACAGTGCGGGCGGTCGAGGAGGCCACCGTGGCCGTACACCGCGCGCTGGGCATCACCACCGGCGCCACCCATGTGGAGTTCCGGCTGCGCGGTGACGCCGAACCGGTGGTGCTGGAGGCCGCGGCCCGGATGGGCGGCGGCCCCATCTACCGGTCCGTCCTGCTCTCCACCGGCGTCGACATGGTCGAGGCGGTGCTGGACCTCGCGAGGGGGCGGGCGCCGCGCATCGAGCCCAAGGAGCGGGCCACCCCGGTCGGCTTCTGGAACATCTTCCCCGACAGGGCGGGCACGTTCACCGGCGCCGTCGGCCTCGACGAGGTGAGTGCCGACCCGCGCGTCGACGAGGTGCAGATCTACAAGACGCCGGGCGACCAGCTGCTCGTACCGCCGCAGACCTTCCAGGGCCACGGTCACCTCATCTTCACCGTGGACACCGAGGACGAACTCGACCCGGCCTTCCGGGAGATGACCACCACCCTTCGACTGGAGACCGAATGACCAGCCCCACCAGCACCAGGCGCCGTATCGCCGTCGTCGGCGGGCACTCCCACTCGGTGATGTCGGCGAAGGATCTCGACCTCGACGTGGTGCTGGTCCATATGCCCGGCATGTACGAGGAGATGCTGCAGGACCACTGCGAGCGCATCGTCCACGCCGACCTGTCCGACGCCGGCGCGTTGCTGGACGTACTGCGCCCGCTGCACGAGGAGCGCCCCTTCGAGCGGGTGCTCACCACCAGCGAGGCCGGGGCCGTCCCCACCGCCGTCGTCGTCGAGGAACTCGGTCTGCCGGGCAACAGCGTGGCCGCGGTACGCGCCCTGTACGACAAGGTGCTCACCCGCGAGGCGCTCGCCCGGGCCGGCGTCAGCCCGGTCCGGTACCAGGTCGTCGAGAGCGCGGAGTCCCTCACCGCCTTCCTGGAGACCATCGGCGGCCGGATCGTCGTCAAGCCCGTCGACGGCACCGCCAGCGCCGATGTGCACATCCTGGACGACAAGGAGGCGGCGACGGCTGCCTGGGACGCGCTCAGCGCCGCCGGCTACCCCAGGGCGCTCGCCGAGGAGTTCCTCGACGGCCCGGTCATCAGCGTCGAGGCGTTCTCCTTCGGCGGCCGCCATCTGCCGGTCGCCCTGATGACCTCGGTGCTGGACGAGTACCTGGTGGAAATGGAGCACTCCATCCCCGGGGCGTACGGCGCCGAGTGGACCGGCGAGCTGCACGCGCAGACCGTCGCCCTGCTCAACGAGGTCGGTCTCCAGGAAGGCCCCACCCACACCGAGTTCATCCTCACCCCGGACGGCCCGCGCATGCTGGAGTCCCACAGCCGCATGGGCGGCGGCGGCACCCCCTCCATCCTGCGGCGCGCCTACGGACTGGACTTCTCCCGGATGTTCCTGTCCGTCCCGCTCTCCATCGAGGAACTGCCCGAGCACGCGCCCCAGGCGGTGGGCGCCGGCCACATCCGCTTCTTCGCGCCCGAGCCCGGCGTGATCACCGGCTTCGACGGGATCGAGCGGCTGACGGAGTCCGGCATCGAGGTGCGGCAGGCGCCGGTCGGTACGAAGCTGCCCGGAGTGCCGGGGCTGGTGGAGCTCTCCGGCGCCGACACGGGTGTGCTGCTGCAGATGAACGTGGGCGACACCGTGCCCGCGATCCGGGCCGGCTGGGACCGGGCCATGGGATACGTCATCGCTACCGGCAAGGACACGCCGGACGCCGCGCGCCGCTGCGCCGAGGTCGACGAGATCCTCCGCTTCCACACCGCCCCGGCCGCGGACGGAGCGCGGGACGCCTGATGACCACACCGAGGAAGACCGGCAGCGACGACGCGGAGACCGCCGACAGCAAGGACGCGGCGGCCGCCGACAGCGCGGACGCGGAAGCCTCCGACAGCACCGAGACCGTGCCGCTCCTGCGCGACCACGACTTCCGGATGCTGTTCGCGGCGGCCGTGGTCAGCAAGGTCGGCACGCACATCGGCTACATCGCCCTGCCCCTGGTGGCCATCGAGGCACTCGACGCGTCACCGGGCCAGGTCGGCCTGCTGGGCATGCTGTCCACCGTCGCCTTCCTCCTCATCGGGCTGCCGGCCGGGGCCTGGGTGGACCGGATGCGCTACCGCCGGGTCATGATCTTCACCGACCTGGTGCGTACCGCGCTGCTCGCCTCCGTGCCCGCCGCCGCCTGGCTGGACCTGCTCACCATCGAGCAGCTCTACGCGGTGGTGCTGCTGTCCGGCTGCGCCACCGTCTTCTTCGACGTCGGGGCCCAGAGCTATCTCCCCCACCTCGTCGGCCGGGACCGGCTGGTCCAGGCGAACGCGCAGCTGGGCGCCTGGGACGCGGCACTCCAGGTGGGCGGCAGGGGCGGCGGCGGCTTCCTGGTGGGGGCCCTCACCGCCCCGGTCGCCGTGCTCGCCAACGCGTTCGGCTTCCTGTGCTCCGCGCTCTGCCTGACCCGGATCCGCAAGCAGCAGGACAAGCCGTCCCACATACGGAAGAACCTCGCCTCGGAGATCGGGGAAGGTGTCCGGTTCGTCTTCGGCCATGTCGTACTGCGGCCGGTCGCACTGGCCGGGGCCTGCACCAATCTCTCCGTCTTCGCCATCACCACGATGATCCCGGTGCTGTTCCGCGACGAACTGGACCTCTCGGTGTGGACCGTCGGCCTCTTTCTCTCCGTCGGCGGCGTCGGTGTCTTCCTGGGCGCGCTCGCGGCCCGCCGGGTGGGAGAGCGCCTCGGCGCCGGCCGGGCGCCCTGGATCCTCGGTCTGTCCACCGCCCCCTTCGCGCTGGCCGTACCGCTGTTGGTGGACCGTGGCGGGTGGCTCTGGCTCACGGCCGGCTGCTGGCTGCTGGTCACGATCCGCATGGGCGTCGACAACGTGCTGATGGTCAGCTTCCGCCAGCGCGTCACCCCGGACGCGCTGCTGGGCCGGATGAACGCCACCATGCGCTTCCTGTTCACCGGGGCGCTGGCGATCGGCGCGGCGCTCGCCGCGCTCATCGGCGAGTACGTCTCCGTACGTGCCGCCCTGGGGACCGGGGCCGTGGGCCTGGCCGTCGCCTGGCTGCCGGTGTTCCTCTCCCCGCTGCGCACGATGCGCGAACTGCCCTCCGAATAGACCGCACCGCATCAGCACCGCACGGCACCGCACCGCACTCCACCCAGACCGCCCAAGCCCGAAGGGGGGACGTGTCATGTCCGAGCGCGTCACCGAGACCTACAACCAGCAGTGCCTGAACGGGAAGACCGGGCTGCTCCACGCGATGGCCCGCGCCGAGTTCCCGCCGCTGTTCCACGAGTCCTGCGGCCACCGGCTGCTGCCCCGGCCGTTCTTCATCGACGAGCCGCAGATGCGCGGCTTCGCCGCCGACATACGATCGGTCTTCGACCTCCTCACCCAGCTCCCGGACCGCCTCTTCGGCGGCGACCTCGACGCGTACTGCAAGGCCCTGGGAATACCGGAGCGGCAGGCCGCCCTGATGTGCCGCTTCTCGGGCGGCGAGCCCGTCCCGTACGGCCGCGCCGACATCTATCACGACGGCACCTCCTTCAAGCTGCTGGAGTTCAACGTCGGCAGCGAACTCGGCGGAGCCGACCGGGCAGAGATCCAGAGGGCCCTCCTCGACGTCCCGGACTTCCGGGACTTCGCCGAGGAACAGCGGCTGACCTACGTGCACACCGGCGAGCGGATCGCCGCCGCCCTGCGCACCGCCGCAGCCCCGCTGACCGGTGGGGCGGACCCCGTCGTCGCGCTCGTCGAAGGGGACGGCGGCCTCGCCCCGTACCTGCATCTGGTCCGCTCCTTCCAGGAGATGATGCAGCGCCTGGGGATCGACCTGCGGGTCGGCGAGGTCAGCCAGATCCGTGAGCAGGACGGCCGACTGCTCCTCGACGGCACCCCCGTCGATGTGGTGCTGCGCTACTTCTCCGCGGCACAGACCGTCCGGACCCCCGGCGGCGAGGAGGCGATCGAGCCGATCCTGCGCGCCCACGAGGAGGGCCGGGTGGTGCTGTTCACCACCTTCCAGAGCTCGCTGTACGCCAACAAGGGCTGCCTCGCGCTGCTGTCCGACGAACGCGGCCGGGAGGCGTTCACCGCCGCGGAGCAGGACCTGGTCGACCGGGTGCTGCCATGGACCCGGGAGCTGACCCCCGCGCTGGTCGAGCACTGCCGCGAGCACCGGGAGCAGCTGATCGTGAAACCCCGTGCGGACTTCGCCGGCTCCGGCATTCACGTCGGCTGGGAGCTCACCGACCTCGAATGGCGCCAGGTGCTCGACGAGACCGCGGGCCGCGGCTTCATCGCCCAGGAGCGGGTGGTGCCGCGGCGCGAGCCCGTGGTTTCCCCCGAGACCGGCCGCACCGAGGACTGGATGGCCGCCTGGGACGTGTTTCTGACTCCCGACGGATACGCGGGCTCACACATCCGCGCCCTGCCGTACGGAGAGGGAGCCGTGGTGGGGATGGGAGCCAACCCCGCCTGCCGGACCAGCGGCCCGTTCCTCGTGCCGGCGTGATCCCGTTCGTCCCCGGCCGCCTGCGCGTCCCGCGTGCCCTTGCGTACCGCCGGCTGCATACATCACCCATGCCGCCACGCAACTCCGGACGCGGCCGGCTCCGGTCACTGCCGGGCTCGGCTCAACCGCGCCTTGCCCTCTCCCAGGGCCGTCATTGGACCGTCCGGGTGGTGTTCATCCGAAGAACTGCACAGCGGTGGCGTCGCTCCCCCACTTCTCGAGATGCGTACACATCATGAGAAAGGTATGTAGATCGCTCAACCCGAAAGCGAGGGGTCATGGCCGCCTTCAAGGTCAGGAATCTGTGGACCGCATTCATTGCCGCGTTCTTCGCGCTGCTTGCCTCGATGGGGCTGACCACCGCGGCCACCGCCGCGCAGCGGGCCGCCCTGCAGACGCCGGACCAGCCGGTCCTGCCGCGTCTGCCGAAGCAGGTGCCCGCACGAGCCCTTCGGGCGACATTGCCGGCGCCGAATACGCGATGGAGCCCCACGGCACGCGACAGGTCGCTGCCGCCCACGATCAAGCAGCGTATTCGCGCCGAAGCCCATGGCTCCTCGCCCGTCACACGGCATCTGCAAGCGATCGACGCCGACAGTGCCTACGGTTCACTGAGCTTCGCCCCCGCACCACGGTCCGCATCAGGGTATGCATCCGCACCCGCCTCCAGGTCCGTCCCCGCCCCCGTCGCGGAACCGGCGCTCGCCGCGGCATGAGGCGCCGGGAGCACTCACGTCTCCCGGCGCCACAGGCCACAAGGGCGGTACCCGGTCAGCGGCGATCGTCGCGATCCGAACCCTCCGCCTCATCCTGCTTCGCCTGCACCTCAGGGTCGAGATCATCCTGTCCACTGCCGTCGACGGACGCCAGCGGGGCACGGTCGGAGACCTCCGTGGCAGCGGGCGGTTCCACCAGCCAATCGGGATTGGCCTGCTTGTCCCACCACTTCCAAGCGGCGAAAGCTCCGCCGACCACCGCGCCGATGATGACGACACCCTTGGCGAGGCGTCCGGCCTTGGACCGCCGTTCGTGCTTCCTCACCAGTTTCTGAATCTCCTTGGGCGTCACCTGTCCGCGCAGTGCGGCCAGCGCGGCAGCCGAACGGGCCGCAGCCTCTTCTCGTACGGGCTGAGCGACCGCCACCGCGTGCTCGACACGCGGAACGGTGTAGTCCGCCGCCTGACGAGCGGCCTTCCGGGCCCTGGTCGCGGCTCGGTGCGCGGCCTTGTCCACTTTCGGTGGCACATGCGGCGCGACACGTACGTAGTACTGAACACGGGCCTGATCAGCGGCCTTCGAGACTTTGGGCGCGAGTCGCGCGCCGGCCTCGTGCGCATAATGCGCGGCGTGCTCCTTGGCCGTCCCGGCGTAGGGCGCCACCACTTCCGCGGCGTGCTGCACGCTCTCCTTCGCCGTACCGGTCGCGGCGCGCACGCTGTCCATGCGGGTCACGGGATCCTCCTCATCGGTGGCGTTCTGGGGTCTGGGGTTTATCCCCAGTTCGGCACAGTTTCGCCTTTCCACCCGTTTGAAAATCATGCCTGTTGAGTGCCGCCCCGGCATGTGGGGCGGGCATCCGGGTCATGTCGGGAGCTTGTGGACGACAATGCCACGGTTCGCCTCACAACGCGCCGCTCCGGCGGCGACTCGGCGGCTTTTATCCGTAGGCGTCTCTCGCGTGCGAGGATCGTTGGACGTCAGAGAAGACTTACGGAAGGCAGATCGTGGCCGAGCAGCTGTACGCCACCTTGAAGACCAACCAAGGCGACATCGAGATCCGGCTTCTGCCGAACCACGCGCCCAAGACGGTCAAGAACTTTGTCGAGCTCGCCCAGGGCGAGCGTGAGTGGACCCACCCGGCGACCGGCAAGAAGTCCACGGACAAGCTGTACGACGGTACGGTCTTCCACCGTGTGATCAGCGGCTTCATGATCCAGGGCGGTGACCCGCTGGGCAACGGCACCGGCGGCCCGGGCTACGAGTTCCAGGACGAGTTCCACCCCGACCTCGCCTTCGACAAGCCCTACCTGCTCGCCATGGCCAACGCCGGCCCGGCCACCAACGGCTCGCAGTTCTTCATCACCGTGTCGCCCACCGCCTGGCTGACCCGCAAGCACACCATCTTCGGTGAGGTCAGCAACGACGCGGGCAAGAAGGTCGTGGACGCCATCGCCGGCGCCCAGACCAACCCGCGCACCGACCGCCCGCTCAACGACGTCGTGATCGAGTCGGTCGTCGTCGAGACCCGCCAGGGCTGATCACCGGGGCTTGGTCCCCGGGTGCGGTCCCAGGCGGGGACCCGGGCTCGGTTCTGCGCTGATCCTGTGTGTGAACCCGTGCCTGGCCTCCGGGGGAACCAATTCGCCCCGTCCGTCCGTAAGGATGGACGGGGCGGTGTGTTGAGCTAGGGAGATTGAGGGGACCTCATGGACCAGGCGCCAGGCAGTCCACAGGAGCCGCAGGCCGAACACGGCCTGCCGAGCTGCTACCGGCATCCGGGCCGCGAGACCGGCATCCGCTGCACCCGCTGCGAGCGGCCGATCTGCGCGGACTGCATGGTCAGCGCCTCGGTCGGATTCCATTGTCCCGAATGCGTCCGTACCGGATCCGGTACGGGACACGGCCCGACGGCGAACCAGCCGCGCACGCTCGCCGGCGGTGCGGTGGCGGCCCACCCCCACCTCGTCACCAAGATCCTGCTGGCCATCAATATCGCGGTGTTCATCGCCGCGGTGGCCAGCGACCGCGTGGTCAACGATCTGGCTCTGATCGCACAGTGGCCGCCGGCGCCGTTCGTCCCGGTGGACGGTGTCGCCGAGGGCCAGTGGTACCGGCTCTTCACCTCGATGTTCCTGCACCAGGAGGTGTGGCACATCGCCTTCAACATGCTGGGCCTGTGGTGGCTCGGCGGCCCTCTGGAGCAGGCGCTGGGCCGCGTCCGCTATCTCGCGCTCTACCTGCTCTCCGGACTGGCCGGCAGCGCCTTCACCTATCTGATCGCGTCCCCGAACCAGGCCTCGCTGGGCGCCTCCGGCGCCATCTTCGGGCTGCTGGGTGCCACCGCCGTACTGATGCGCCGCCTCAACTACGACATGCGGCCGGTCATCGCGCTGCTCGCGCTGAACCTGCTCTTCACCTTCACCTGGTCGGGCATCGCCTGGGAGGCGCACGTCGGCGGCCTGATCGCGGGCATCGCCATCGCCTTCGGCCTGGTGCACGCCCCCCGCGAGCGCCGGAACCTGGTGCAGCTCGGGACCTGTGCCGCGGTCTTCCTGGCCATCGCCGTGACCGTGCTGGTCAGGACCGCTTCGCTCACCTGAGCGAGACCTTTCCCCAACGTTGTCCACAGCGTGTGTCGGATCTTGTGCATGCCGTGGGGAACAAGCGTGCCCCTTGTCGCTGAGCTGGGCTTTTCCCAGCACGGACAAGGGGCGGGTCGCTTCACCAACATGGCCGATGCAGTCACACCGGCGTCAATGCTGTGAGAGTTATCCACAGATCGTCAGACCTTTTCCCCCGCTTGTGGATAACGCTGGGGATAACCTCAGGGCAGTGCTTGACGGGCGGGCTGCGAAACAGCTACTTCCACTGGGTCGAGACGCCGAAGCCGGCGGCGATGAAACCGAAGCCGGCGACGATGTTCCAGTTGCCGAAGCTCTTGATCGGCAGATCGCCCTCGGTCACATAGAAGAGAACGATCCATGCGAGCCCGATGAGGAACATCGCGAGCATCACTGGTGCGACCCAGCTGCGACTCGTCAGCTTGATGGTTGTCGCCTGCTTCGATGCCGGCGGCGGCGTGAAGTCGGCCTTCTTGCGGATACGTGACTTCGGCACGAGGGACTCTCCTGTCGATGCGCTGCGTGACCGCGCAGGGAACTGTGGCTGGCGCCGGGGCTGGAGCGAGGGGGACCACTGCCGCCCCCGGGCGTCCGTTAGCGTAGTGCTTCCGCGGGGCCTGAGGAGATAAGGGTACGTTGAGCAATTCTGCCGACTCCCCCCAAGGGCCGGTTCACCGCTTCGACGGAGAGGAAGAGGGGCGAAGTCCGATGAGGGGTGGTGGCTGGGTGACGGGCGGGACGGTCCGGCTGTTGACGGCTGCCGTGTTCGCTCTTGCCGGACTGATCTTCGTCACCAGCTTCAACACCGCCAAGGGCACCAATATCCGTACGGACGCCTCGCTGCTGAAGCTCTCCGACCTGATCCAGCAGCGCAGCACCAAGAACGGTGCCCTCGACGAGTCCACGGCGGCGGTACGCGCCGACGTCGACGCCCTGGCCCGGCGCGACGACGGCTCCACCAAGGCCGAGGATGTGAAGCTGAACGCCCTGGAGCAGGCCGCGGGCACCAAGAAGCTCAGCGGTCCGGCCGTCACCGTCACCCTCAACGACGCCCCGCCGAACGCACAGGCCGCCCCCGGCTACCCCGAGCCGCAGGCCAATGACCTGGTCATCCACCAGCAGGACCTGCAGGCCGTCGTCAATGCCCTGTGGAAGGGCGGCGCCGAGGGCATCCAGGTCATGGACCAGCGGCTGATCTCCACGAGCGCCGTGCGGTGCGTGGGAAACACGCTGATCCTTCAGGGCCGCGTCTACTCCCCGCCGTACAAGATCACCGCTGTCGGTGATCAGAGCGCCCTCAAGAAGGCGCTCACCGCATCCCCGGCGATCCAGAACTACCAGCTGTATGTGAAGGCGTACGGCCTCGGCTGGAAAGTCGGGGAGCAAGAGCCGGTGACTCTCCCCGGCTACTCGGGCACAGTGGATCTCCACTACGCGAAGCCCGTTGGGTAGTACTGGGTAGAGCGGGGCAGGGGCTGGGCTGGGCAGCGCTTGGGGGAGCCGGTGTCGGTGCGTCTGATCGTCAGGACCGTCAGCGAACTCTGCATCACCGTCGGCACCTTGATCGTGCTCTTTGTGGTGTACGTGCTCTTCTGGACCGGTATCAAGGCCGGTAGCGCCACGGACGGCCAGATCGATCAGCTCCAGGACACGTGGTCGCAGGGCCCGGTCGCGGCCCCCGCGCCCGGTCGCGCCGCGACTCCCGCCCCGAAGGCGTACGAGGACGGAAAACCCTTCGCGGTCATGTACATCCCGCGCTTCGGCAGGAGCTGGGACTGGCCGGTTCTGGAGGGCACCGAGGCGCGCACCCTCCACAAGGGCCTCGGCCACTACATCTCCACCGCCGCGCTCGGCGGCAGCGGCAACTTCTCGGTCGCCGGCCACCGCCGCACGTACGGCGATCCGTTCAAGGACTTCCCGAAGCTGGGTCCCGGGGACGCGGTCGTGCTGACGGACGGTACGACCTGGTTCACGTACCGCATCGACAGGAAGCCGTACCGGACCGTGCCGAGCGATGTCGGCGTCATCGCCCCCGTCCCGGGCAAGTCCGGATTCGACGGCCCGGGCCGCTATCTGACGCTGACCACCTGCGATCCGGAATGGGGCAGCAGCCACCGGCTGATCGCCTGGGCGCATCTGGACGCCACCCAGCCTGTGACCGACGGCAAACCGGAAGCTTTGCACAGCTGACCCATGTGCCCCTGCCGCCCTTTAGTCTGGTGCGGTACCGAACGGAAAGGGACAGCATGTACGGCTGGATCTGGCGGCATCTGCCGGGCAACGCATGGGTGCGGGCTTTCATCTCGCTCGTGCTCGCTCTGGCGGTCGTCTACGTGCTGTTCCAGTACGTCTTCCCGTGGGCGGAGCCGCTGCTTCCGTTCAATGATGTGACGGTCGACGGAGCGGGGGCGCCCCGATGAGCGCACGCATCCTCGTCGTCGACAACTACGACAGCTTCGTCTTCAACCTCGTCCAGTACCTGTACCAGCTCGGCGCCGAGTGCGAGGTCCGCCGCAACGACGAGGTCGAACTCGCGCACGCGCAGGACGGTTTCGACGGCGTACTGCTGTCCCCCGGTCCCGGAGCGCCCGAGCAGGCCGGTGTGTGCATCGACATGGTGCGGCACTGCGCGGACACCGGCGTTCCGGTCTTCGGCGTCTGTCTGGGAATGCAGTCGATGGCGGTGGCGTACGGCGGTGTGGTGGACCGCGCCCCCGAGCTGCTGCACGGCAAGACCTCGCTGGTCACGCACGAGGGCAAGGGCGTATTCGCCGGGCTGCCTTCGCCCTTCACCGCGACCCGCTACCACTCGCTGGCGGCCGAGCCGGCGGATCTTCCCGCCGAGCTGGAGGTCACGGCGCGGACGGCGGACGGCATCATCATGGGGCTGCGCCACCGTGAACTGGCCGTCGAGGGCGTGCAGTTCCACCCCGAGTCGGTCCTCACCGAGCACGGCCATCTGATGCTCGCCAACTGGCTGGAGCAGTGCGGCGACACCGGGGCGGTCGGCCGTTCGGCGGGGCTCGCACCGGTGGTGGGCAAGGCCTTGGCGTGAGTCCCGTAGGCCCTGAGGACGAGTACGACCCGCTGACGGGCCCGCTGCCGCCGAGGGGGCACGGCTCGCCGTGGTTCCAGGCCCCGAGCGTTCCGGAGGCGGAGGAACCGCAGCCGCAGCCTCAGGAGTGGTCCGGGTACGGCCAGTACGCCGTGGACGATCCTGAGGGCTATCAGCGGGACTGGTACGCACAGCCGGAGCCGGTTCCCGAGCAGCAACTCATGTCCGCGCCCGCGCCGATACCGGTGTCCGAGCCGATACCCGTACCGGACGACGAGACCGTCGCGCTGCGTACGTCGGACACGCGTCGCGCCGCGGAGACCCCTGCAGGTCCGGGGCGGGCCGAGCGCCGCAAGGCGGCCAAGGGCGGCCGGGGCCGTAGGCGTGCTCAGCCCGCTGCCGCCGCCTCGGCCGGGGCCGACGCCGCGCCCGCCAAGCCTCTTTCGCGCGTCGAGGCCCGCCGTGCCGCGCGTGCGCTCAAGGACAGCCCCGCCGTCATCGCCAGCCGCGCCATCGGCGAACTCTTCATCTCCTTCGGCGTGCTGATGCTGCTGTTCGTCACGTACCAGCTCTGGTGGACGAACATACGCGCAGGTCAGGAGGCCGGCAAGGAGACGAACAAGATCCAGGACGACTGGGCGAAGGGCCGCAAGCCCGGTGCGTTCGAGCCCGGGCAGGGCTTCGCCATCATGTATATCCCCAAGCTGGACGTGGTCGTCCCGATCGCCGAAGGCATCAGCAAGCACAACGTCCTCGACCGCGGCATGGTCGGCCACTACGGCGAGGGCAAGCTCAAGACCGCGATGCCCGCGGACAAGTCGGGCAACTTCGCGGTCGCGGGCCACCGCAACACTCATGGCGAACCGTTCCGTTACATCAATCGTCTCAACCCGGGGGACCTCGTCGTCGTTGAGACCCAGGACGCGTACTACACGTACAAGACGGTGCGTACCCTCCCTCAGACCTCGCCGTCGAACGTGGGAGTGATCGGTCCGGTGCCGCCCGGCTCCGGATTCACCGAGCCGGGCCGGTACATCACGCTGACGACGTGTACGCCGGAATTTACGAGTACGTATCGAATGATCGTGTGGGGCAAGATGGTCGAGGAACGGCCGCGCAGCAAGGGCAAACCCGACGCGCTCGTCGGCTGAACGCTGTGGGACTTCAAGACGGGAACAGGTGCAGTGGCACGTGCGCGTAGCCGGATCGCCGGCGTCATCAGTGTCTTCGGCGAACTGCTGATCACCGCGGGCGTGGTGCTGGCGCTCTTCGTCGTCTACTCGCTGTGGTGGACGAACGTTCTCGCCGACCGTGCGGCCTCCAAGCAGGGCGACCAGATGCGCGAAGGCTGGAACGGCGTTCCTGGCGCGCTCGACACCAAGGACGGCATCGGCTTCCTCCACGTACCTGCCATGAGCAACGGCGAGGTGCTGGTGAAGAAGGGCACCGACACCAAGAGCCTCAACGACGGCATCGCGGGCTACTACGCGGACCCGATCAAGTCGGCGCTCCCCTGGGACAGCAAGGGCAACTTCACGCTGGCCGCGCACCGGGACGGGCACGGAGCGAAGTTCCACAACATCCACAAGCTGAAGAACGGCGATCCGATCGTCTTCGAGACCCGGGACACCTGGTACGTCTACAAGGTCTACAACGAGCTCAAAGAGACCTCGAAGTACAACGTGGACGTGCTGCAGCCGGTCCCGAAGGAGTCGGGGAAGTCGAAGCCGGGCCGCTACATCACACTGACGACGTGCACGCCGGTCTACACCTCGGACTACCGCTACGTCGTGTGGGGCGAGCTGGAGCGTATGGAGAAGGTCGACAAGGACCGTACGCCGCCGGCGGAACTGCGCTGACGGAGTTGTCCACCGGGGGGCTGCATGCCATGTACTCGCTGACCAGCGACTTCGCTGTCACGGAGCAGCATCGCGATGTTGAGTGATGGTGTACGCGACTGCATCTGACTGAGGTCCTTGAAGGACCTCGGTCCAGTCAGGAGGCCGTAGCCACTGGCTCGAAGCTCGTCTCAGTGCAAAAGAGGAGCCCCGGCACCCATCAAGGGTGCCGGGGCTCCTCGTTGTGCCCGCCGTACGGCGGGCGGAGGCTGCTAGCCGCCGCCGAAGATTCCGCCGTTGCCGCCGCCGCCGTTGTTCCCGTTGCCCCCGCCGTCACCGGCGATGGTCTTCACATTGACCGGCTGATTCGGCGTCGCCGGCTGACCGGCCTGCGGGTCCTGGGCGACGACCCGGGCGTTGTCGTCGTTCGGACCGTCGACGGTGCCGAGCTGCAGTCCCGCCTGGGCGAGGAGCTGCTTGGCCTCGCCGAGCGTCCGCGTGAACAGCTGGGGCACCTGGGCGGTCTGCTGCGGTGGTCCCTTGGAGACCTTCAGCGTGACCGTGGCTCCCTTGGCGGCCTTCGAGTTGCCCGACGGGTCCTGCTCGATGACCTCGCCCAACGGCTTCTCCGAGTCGACGTCGCTCCGGACAACCACGAACCCGAGGGTTTCGAGCTGGTTCTTCGCGGCGTCGAACTGCTGGCCCACGACCGGAGGCACGTTGATCTTGGTCTGCTTGGCCACGGTGAGGGTGACCGTCGAGTTCTTTTCGGCCTGAGAGCCGCCCTGTGGGTCCTGCTTGAGGACCGTGCCCGGCTCCCGGTCGGACTCGACCTCCTTGGTCTCGACCTGGAAGACCTTGCTCACCAGGATGTCCTTGGCCTTGTCGACCGGCTTGTCGGTGACGTCGGGGACCTCGATCTTGGGGGCGCCCTCGGAGACGACGACCTCGACCGTCTCCCCCTGCTTCATCTTGCCGTCCTTGGGAGTCTGGCTGCAGACGCTCCCCTTCGGCTGGTCGCACCGCTGAGTGCCGGACTTCTGGATCTTGACACCGGCGTTGATCACCAGCTGCTCGGCTTCCTGGTACGGCTTGCCCACGAGCAGTGGCACCGGAACGGTGCTGTTGTTGCCGTCGCTGCCGCCGAAGACCGACTTGCCGATCAGTACGGCTCCGACCAGCACCAGGATGCCCGCGAGTACCAGCAGGATCGTCGAGGTGTTCGACTTCTTCTGGCGGCGGCGGTCCGGGCGGTCGTCGAAACCGCCGTAGCCGCCGTCGTCCGGGTTCACCGGCGGGAGCATCGAGGTCTGGCCGGCCGGGTCGGCCTGGCGCAGTGCCGTGGTCGGCTGGTCGTCCGGGGCGTAGCCGCCGTAGCCGACCGCGCCCATCGCCGCCGTTGCCGCGACCGGCTGGCCGTCGAGGCAGGCCTCGATGTCGGCGCGCATCTCGTCGGCCGACTGATAGCGGTAGTCGGGGTCCTTGACCAGCGCCTTCAGCACGATCGCGTCCATCTCGGGCGTGATCTCGGGGTCGAAGTTGCTGGGCGGCTGCGGCTCTTCCCGTACGTGCTGATAGGCGACCGCGACCGGGGAGTCCCCGACGAACGGCGGTCTGACCGTCAGCAGCTCGTAGAGCAGACAGCCGGTGGAGTAGAGGTCGGAGCGGGCGTCGACCTGCTCGCCCTTGGCCTGCTCCGGGGAGAGGTACTGGGCGGTGCCGATGACTGCCGCGGTCTGCGTCATGGTCATTCCGGAGTCGCCCATCGCGCGGGCGATGCCGAAGTCCATGACCTTGACCTGGCCGGTGCGCGTCAGCATGACGTTCGCCGGCTTGATGTCGCGGTGGACGATGCCGGCGCGGTGCGAGTACTCCAGCGCCTGGAGGATGCCGATGGTCATCTCGAGCGTGCGCTCGGGCAGAAGTCTGCGCCCGGAGTGCAGCAGCTCTCTGAGCGTGGACCCGTCGACGTACTCCATGACGATGTACGGGATCGAGACCCCGTCGACGTAGTCCTCGCCCGTGTCGTAGACCGCGACGATCGCCGGGTGGTTGAGCGAGGCGGCCGACTGGGCCTCACGGCGGAACCGGGCCTGGAAGGACGGGTCGCGGGCAAGATCGGCCCGCAGCGTCTTCACGGCGACGGTGCGGCCGAGCCGGGTGTCGTGGGCGAGGTAGACCTCCGCCATGCCACCACGGCCGAGCACCGAGCCCAGTTCGTACCGGCCGCCGAGGCGACGCGGCTCTTCCATAGCTGTTCCAGCCCTCTCCGTCAGTCCTGACCGCACCCGTGTGTGGTCCGGCGGTGTGCTGTTCGCGCATACGCTACCGGGCACGCCGTGCCTGATCCGCCCGCGACGGTCACCTGATACCCGACCGGTATCGCAATGTGCAGGTATGGACAGTGGACGTGATTCGCGTCACTTCTTGCTCTCCAGTACCGCCTGCATCACATCGCGGGCGATGGGACCGGCGAGACCGCCACCGGTGATGTCGTCGCGAGAGACGCCGCTGGAGTCCTCGACGACGACCGCTACGGCGACCGGCGATCCGCTGTCGGTCTTCGCGTACGAGATGAACCAGGCGTACGGCCGCTTGCTGTTGTTCTCGCCGTGCTGGGCGGTACCGGTCTTGCCGCCGACCGTGGCCCCGTCGATCTTGGCCTTGCCGCCGGTGCCGCTGGGGCTCTCGACGACGTTCTCCATCATCTGCTGGAGGAGCTGCGCGTTCTTCTGGGAGAGCGGGCGGCTCATCTCCTCCGGTTCGTTCTTCTTGATGACGTCGAGGTTGGGCGATTCCAGCTGGTCGATCATGTACGGCTTCATCAGCTTGCCGTCGTTGGCGATCGCCGCGGCGACCATGGCCATCTGGAGGGGGGTGGTGGCGGTGTCGAACTGGCCGATGGAGGACAGCGCGTTGCTGGAGCGGTTCATTGTCTTGTTGTAGACGGAGGCGGCCGCACGGACCGGGGTGTCGATCTCCGGGTTGTTGAAGCCGAACTTCTGCGCCGTCTCCAGCATCTTGTCCCGGCCGACCTGGTCACCGAGCTTGGCGAAGACGGAGTTGCAGGAGACCTCGAGTGCCTTCATCAGGCTGGCGTTCTTGCAGCCGTTGGCGTGGTTGACCATCGGCGTGCGGGTGTTGGGCAGGATGTACGGCTCCGGGGTGTCCGTCGCCGCGTTGATGTCGTCGATCTCGCCGTGCTCCAGCGCGGCGGCGGCGGTGACCACCTTGAAGGTGGAGCCGGGCGGGTAGACCTCGCGCAGAGCGCGGTTGAGCTTCGGCTTTTCCTTGTCCTTCTCGAGCGCGTTCCACGCCTTCTCGTCCTTGCCCGCGTATCCCGCGAACGAGCTCGGGTCGTACGAGGGGGTGGACGCCAGCGCGAGGATCTTGCCGGTCTTGGGGTCGATCGCGGCGACGGCACCCTTCTTGGAGCCGAGGCCCTTGTAGGCGGCCTTCTGGGCGGCGCCGCTGAGGGTGGTGACGACGTTGCCGCCGCGCTTCTGGTCGCCGGTGAACATCGCCATGGTGCGGTCGAAGAAGAGCTGATCGGAGTTGCCGGTGAGGACGCCGTCCTCGAGCTTCTCGATCTGGTTGGCGTCGAAGGCCTGTGAGGCGTACCCGGTCACCGGCGCCCACATGGGGCCGTCGACGTAGGTGCGCTTGTATTTGAAGTCCGTGTCGTTCGTTTCGGCGGAGCCGGTGATGGGCTTGCCGTCGACAATGATGTTGCCGCGCTCGTAGGCGTACCGCTCGATCTGGACGCGACGGTTGTACTTGTGCGAGTTCAGCTCGTCGGCACGCACGTACTGGAGCCAGTTGTCCCGGATCAGGAGGGCGAGGACGAGAAGCCCGCAGAAGATCGCGATTCGGCGCAGGGGCTTGTTCACGGTCGGACCACCTGGGTCATCTCGGCGTCGGGGGACGGGGCGGGTGCCGGCGCGGGACGGCGCGCGGTGTCGCTGATACGGATCAGGATGCCGACAAGGGCCCAGTTGGCGATCACGGACGAACCGCCCTGCGCGATGAACGGCATGGTCATGCCGGTCAGCGGGATGAGGCCCATGACACCGCCGGCGACGACGAAGACCTGGATGGCGAAGGCGCCGGAGAGGCCGATCGCCAGGAGCTTGCCGAAGGGGTCGCGGGCGGCCAGGGCGGTGCGCACCCCGCGCTCGACGATCAGGCCGTAGATGAGCAGGACGGCCATCATGCCGGCGAGACCGAGTTCTTCGCCGACCGTGGCGAGGATGAAGTCGGAGTTGGCGGCGAAGCCGATGAGGTCGGAGTGACCCTGACCGAGGCCGGTGCCGAGGGTGCCGCCGGAGCCGAAGGCCATGAGGGACTTGGCGATCTGCTCGCTGGCAGCCTCCTTGCCCCAGCCGGCGAAGGGGTCGAGCCAGGCAGTCACGCGCTGCTGGACGTGCGGTTCGAAGGTGGCGACGCTGACGGCGCCGGCCGCTGACATCAGCAGACCGAAGACGATCCAGCTGGTCCGCTCGGTGGCGACGTACAGCATCACGACGAACATGCCGAAGAACAGCAGCGAGGTACCGAGGTCGGTCTCGAAGACCAGGATGAGGATGGACATCGCCCAGACGACCAGGATGGGTCCGAGGTCGCGGCCGCGGGGCAGGTAGAGGCCCATGAAGCGGCGGCTGGCGAGGGCCAGGGCGTCGCGCTTCACCATCAGATAGCCGGAGAAGAAGATCGCAATGATGATCTTGGCGAACTCGCCGGGCTGGAGCGTGCCGACGCCGGGAATGTTGATCCAGATCTTGGCGCCGTTCACTGCGGGGAAGAAGACCGGCAGAACCAGCAGGAACAGCGAGACCACCATGGAGATGTAGGTGTAGCGCTGCAGGATGCGATGGTCCTTGAGCAGGATCAGTACGCCGACGAAGAGGGCGACGCCCACTGCGGAGAACATCAGCTGCTTGGATGCGGCGGGGGCGAAGGTCTTGAGTGCCTGGAAGCGCTCGGACTGGTCGAGACGCCAGATGATCGCCAGGCCGAAGCCGTTGAGGAGCGTCGCCAGCGGGAGCAGCAGCGGGTCCGCGTACGGGGCGAATTTACGGACCACCAGGTGGCTGACGGCCGCCAGCAGGCTGAGCCCGATTCCGTATCCGAGCATGCCGGCCGGGAGCGCGCCGTTGATGGCGAGGCCCACGTTGGCGTACGCGAACACGGAGATCGCTACGGCGAAGACGAGCAGCATCAGCTCGGTGTTGCGGCGGCTCGGTGCTTCGATCGCGCCGATCGTGGTGGTGTTGGTGACAACGCTCATGGTGGAGAAGGCCCCCTACGGCCGATTACTGCTTTCCGCAGTTCGAGGCCAGCTTCTGCTCCTCCTCCGAGAGGGTGGGACCCGGAGACGGAGTAGCTGCGGTCGGCTTGGTCTTGGCGTTCTGGGTGGTGGGCTTGCCGGTGGTGCCACCGGCCTCGCCCTCACCGGGCGGTGGAGTGCTCGCGCGGTCGGCGGCGTCGCGGCGCTGCTCGTCCTTCTTGCAGGCAGCGGCCTGGTCGGCGAGCTCCTGGACCTTGGTTCGCGCCTTGTCGAGGCTGTCCTCGGTGATCGTCGCCTCGACCTGCTTGCGCTGGTAGGGCGGGAGGTACTTGAGTTCGATCTCGGGGTGGTCCTTCTGGACCTTCGAGAGCGAGACCCAGGCGAGGTCCTGGCTGATGCCCTGGTAGAGGGCGACGTGCTCGTCCTTGGAGCCGACGAAGTACTGCGTCTGGGTCCAGCTGTAGCCGCCGTACAGACCGCCGCCGACGACCGCCAGCGCGAGCACGCTGTAGAGAGACCTCTTCAGCCACTTGCGGCCGCCGCGGGGCTTGATGAAGTCCTCGTCGGTGTACGCGCCGAAGCTGCCCTCGGGCGGCATTCCGCCGTACCCCATGCCGTCGCCGCTGCCGGGCGGGCCGAAGCCGCCGGAGGTCTGCGGCGGGACGGGGCGGCCGAGGCCGGCCGCGCGGCCCGCCGGGGTCTGCATGGCGCCGCCGTCGTTCAGCTGGAGCTGGTTCTCGGCGACCGCGCCGACGACGACCGGGGTGTCGCTGAGCTGCCCGGCCAGGGTGTCGTTGGAGTCGGTGTCGAGGACGTCCGCGACGATGCAGGTGATGTTGTCGGGGCCGCCGCCGCGCAGTGCGAGCTGGATCAGCGCCTGCACGGTCTCCTGCGGGCCCTGGTAGTCGGCGAGAGTGTCCTCCATCGTCTGGTGGGAGACGACGCCGGACAGTCCGTCGGAGCAGATCAGGTACCGGTCGCCGGCACGGACCTCGCGGATGGAGAGATCGGGCTCGACATGGTCGCCGCTGCCCAGCGCGCGCATCAGCAGGGAGCGCTGCGGGTGGGTGGTGGCTTCCTCTTCGGTGATCCGGCCCTCGTCGACCAGCCGCTGCACCCAGGTGTGGTCCTGGGTGATCTGGGTCAGTACGCCGTCGCGGAGCAGATAGGCGCGGGAGTCGCCGACGTGCACGAGGCCGAGCCGCTGGCCCGTCCAGAGCAGGGCGGTGAGCGTGGTGCCCATGCCCTCGAGCTGGGGATCCTCCTCGACCATCAGCCGCAGCTGGTCATTGGCGCCCTGTACGGCCGTACCGAGCGAGGTGAGGATGTCCGAGCCGGGCACGTCGTCGTCGAGCGTGACGAGTGTGGAGATGACCTCCGAGGAGGCGACCTCGCCGGCGGCCTGGCCGCCCATGCCGTCGGCGATGGCCAGGAGGCGGGGTCCGGCGTAGCCGGAGTCCTCGTTGCCCTCCCGGATCATGCCCTTGTGTGACCCGGCGGCGAAGCGCAGAGACAGACTCATGCGCACCTCGCCCGTCGGCTCGGGGTACAGCCGGTCTCGAGCCACACTGCCCACCCTCCGGTCGGGAGCCCGTGCCGGTCCGCTGTCGGGACCGCTGCGGCTCGCTCGCTCCGCTCGCTCATTGTCGTACTACTTCCGCAGCTCGATGACGGTCTTGCCGATGCGGATCGGCGCGCCCAGCGGAATCGGTGTCGGGGTGGTGAGTCGGGTCCGGTCGAGATATGTGCCGTTGGTGGACCCGAGATCCTCGACGATCCACTGGCCGTCACGGTCCGGGTAGATCCTGGCATGCCGGCTGGACGCATAGTCGTCGTCCAGCACGATCGTGGAGTCGTGTGCCCGGCCCAGGGTGATGGTCTGGCCCTGCAGCGCCACCGTGGTGCCCGTGAGGGTGCCCTCGGAGACGACGAGTTTGCTGGGCGCACCGCGGCGCTGGCGGCCGCCGGTGGCCTGCTGGCGCTGCTGCGGTGGCGCAGCGGCCTGGCGCGTCTGCTGCGGACGCGCGTCGGCATTGCGGCGTGAGCCGCGCTGCGTGACGCGCGTACCGAACAGATCGCTTCGGATGACCTGAACGGCCACGATCACGAACAGCCACAGAACGGCCAGGAAACCTAGCCGCATGACCGTCAGGGTCAGCTCTGACATTGCCCCCGCTTCACCCTTCGGCTTGCCGGTAAACGATGGTGGTGCTGCCCACGACGATCCGCGAGCCGTCGCGGAGCGTAGCGCGGGTGGTGTGCTGCCCGTCTACCACGATGCCGTTGGTAGACCCGAGATCCTGGATCGTCGAGGGCGTTCCGGTCCGGATCTCACAGTGCCGGCGCGAGACGCCGGGGTCGTCGATCCGCACATCGGCGTCGGTGCTGCGACCCAGCACCAGCGTCGGGCGGGAGATCTGATGGCGGGTGCCGTTGATCTCGATCCAACGTCGTACTTGGGTGCTCGGCAGCGGTCCGGGACCGGGTGCCGGGCGTCGGTCCGCGACGGGCGCGGGGCCGGTGCGGCCGGCGCCCGGAGGGGGCGCGGCCGGCATGGGAGGTGCGGCGGTGGGCGGGTAGCCGTAGCCGCCGCGGGCGCCGCCCTGGGGGGCGGCGGGGCCGGGGCCTGCCGGAGCCCGTTCCGGGGACTGTGACGTACTCGACGCGAGAGTGCGGCTGCGCACCCGGTACAGACCGGTGTCGAGGTCGTCCGCCTTCTCCAGGTGGACCTTGATGGGTCCCATGAAGGTGTATCGCTGCTGCTTGGCGTAGTCGCGGACCAGTCCGGAGAGTTCGTCGCCGAGCTGGCCGGAGTACGGGCTCAGACGCTCGAAGTCGGGCGCGCTGAGCTCGACGATGAAATCGTTGGGTACGACGGTTCGCTCGCGGTTCCAGATCGTCGCGTTGTTGTCGCACTCGCGCTGGAGGGCGCCGGCGATCTCGACGGGCTGGACCTCGGACTTGAACACCTTGGCGAAGGTGCCGTTGACCAGACCTTCGAGTCGCTGCTCGAACTTCTTCAGGACTCCCATGGGGCACCTCCTCCGTCGTTGCCGTCCTGGTACTGCTTACTGATCGTATCCACGCGTCGGGAAATCGGCTGGTTCCCCTTGTCTGCCCCGTCGATGAGTGTCACCTCTCACACGGATCGTAGAGGCGGCCTTATGACAGTGTCCCGCACCCAGGGTGCACCCAGAAGGAGTGGGGGGCTGCCGCCCTCCGTTCCCTCTGTTCGCCGGCCGGGTCCGCCAAACAATCGGATGTGAATCCACCCTGTGCTGCGTGCTAATCTTCTGGAAGTCGCCAGGCGCTCGCACCGAACAGGTGGGGGACGGGCGGCAACACCCAATGCGCGGGTGGCGGAATAGGCAGACGCGCTGGATTCAGGTTCCAGTGCCCGAAAGGGCGTGGGGGTTCAACTCCCCCCTCGCGCACAAAGAGAAACCGGTGAAACGGGTCTCTGCCAGTGACGAAAGTCATGGTGGGGGCCCGTTTCTCGTTGTTCGGAGCGCGTAGCTGTCCGAACGTGGAGCGATTAGGGACGTTTTTACGTGAAAGAGCCCACACCGTGGCATACCTCACGATGCGGGCCCTGATCTTCAGATGATTCTCATCCGGTGCGACTGGGAGCTGATCGCCGGCCGGTCGGTGCGAGGCAGCCGTTGGGGGTCCAGCTGCCCAGTAGGGTCTCGACCCAATTCTTGATCTTCCTGCGGTTGGCCGAGCTGGTCGACCCGGTTAGTCATGGACGGCTTGCAGCCCCGGTCGCGGAGCCTGCTGTGAGGATCTTGAGCCCGTTGTGGGCAGGACGCCGGCCGGCTTGTCGAGGGAGACACCGAGGACGAGTGCGGGCAGGACGTCGGGGTTGTGGGGTGTTGTCGTCGAGGAGCACCTCGTCGAAGCGGGCGTCTCGGGCGACGGCGAAGGCTGAGTCGTACCCGAAGAGGCTGCTCAACTCTCCGTCGACGCGTTCCGCGTAACGCCTTCGGCCAAGGACTCGGCTGCCGTGGCGAGGTATGCCCAGGGCCGTTGCCGTCCGCCGCTCACGGCGGCGATCCCGGCCACGTCGTAGCGGGACGTCGCGAGCGACCAGGCGAGGTTGCCCGCCATCAGGTGACCCATGCCCTCCACATAGTGGTCGATGTGCCCGCGCACCTCCGCAGGCACACCCCGTTCGCTCAGCGTCCTGGGAAGGGTGGCGGCGAGCTGGGCGAATCGGGCCGTCCGCGCATTGGCGAGGGCGGCGATGCGCTCGACGGACCGCTCCAGGGAGCAACCCTCCTGTTGGCGGAGGACGATGACGCTGTTGTTCACATCCCCGGCGGCCAGTTCCTTGGCGAGCGAGACGATGTCGTTGACGAAGATCACCACATCGCCGGTGATCTCACGCATCTCCCGGAGTGGGGAAGAGTCGTGCAGCTCGTCCGGCAGGGTGTATCCGCCGCACCTCTCGGTGAAGTCGAGGCAGGGCTGTACGCCTATGGAGTCCCGCCGGACCTTGAGGAGCTGCTCAACAGAAGGCAGACGGTCGGCGTTCCGGTGGTGTGCTTCCCCTTGATAGGCGGCCATGTAGGCCTGCCAATGTGTACGGAACCGACGCTGCCAGCCGTACGGAGTACCTGCGGTGGCCCGGCGCCAGATGTCTCGGAAGCCCTGGACGAGCGGTGGGCCCGCCCTGCCGGGCACCGCGGGCGTGCCATCCGCCGTCATGGTCCGTACGAGGGTGGTCACCAAATGCTCGATCGCCGCGGGCCGCATCCCCAGCCGACCGTCGAACTGGTCGTCGAAGATGAAGAACCATGCGTTGAAGTCGGCCGCGAGCTCAAGGTTGTTGCCTGTGGCGTCGGGATAGAAGTACGCCATCAGTCGCTCGAGCCGCAGCGCGTCGTACTCTGCCGTCTCGGCCTCCCCCGTCAGCAAGCCCGTCTCCTGCAGCCACTGCAGTGTGTGTCGCCGTGCGCGCTCCGCGTGCGGGCTGAAGCGGGCAGGGAACGGAATCCTGATGGCCGCGGTGCGCCGGGTCGGGTCCGAGGGGACCGGGTGAAGGCCGGAAGGGCCGGAAGTCATCGTGTTCGCCATACGCACCCCCTGGGTGTCGCGGCGCATCCCACCGGCTCGGCGGTACTGGTCTGACGCGTTCTCGCCGCCCTACGAGGCTAGGCGCCGCATTGCCCGAGCGACCTAGAGCGACGGGTGTCATGTGGCGTGATACCGGCGTACGCGACCGCGTACGCGCCCCCTACGGAGGCGCATCGGGAGGTGGGGACAGAGGAACCGCCGTGCGGTTGCCGGTATTACCAGAATCCATTCGTCTCCGCGGGCAAGGCCTCCGCCGAGGACTACGGAACGTCTCGGCGGGCGTACGCTTCGCATACTTGGGGACGGACACGCGGCCGAAGGAACGGATGTGGCCTACACGGGAGACCGGCCGGGGCGACCGCGCCGACTGCTACTGGAACGTGACGCGGAACTCGCGGCACTGGATGCCCTGTTGACCGACCTGGGAGCGTCGTTCACCGGGCCGGTCGCACCCTGCACGGGCGGTTTGGTGGCCTTAGCCGGGCCGGCCGGACTCGGCAAGACCACACTCCTCACCGAGGTGCGCAGGAGGGCCGTGGCCCGCGGCTGCACGGTGCTCTTCGCCTGCGGAGGAGAGCAGGAGCAGGGCGTGGCATTCCATGTCGTACGCCAGCTCGTCCAGCCCGTACTTGCGGCAGGTTCCGAGAAGGAACACCGCAAGATGCTGGGCAGTTGGTACGACATCGTCGCCCCTGCTGTGGGTTTGGTGGCGGGGAACGGCAACGTCTCCCCCGATCCGCAGGGGGTGCGGGACGGCCTGGACTGGATCGCCACCCGCTTCGCCGTGCAGCACGCGCCGCTGGTGGTCATGCTGGACGACGCCCACTGGGCCGACGCCGAGTCGCTGGCCTGGCTCACCGGCTTCGCGCCGCGGGTCACCGAACTCCCGATGCTACTCGTCGTGGCCTACCGCTCCGATGAACTCCCCGTCGATGCGGTGGCGTTCGGCAAGCTGGCCGAACGCCTTGGATCGCGCCCCTTCGACCTCATTCCGCTCACCCCCGGCGGGGTCAGCCGCATCGTCCGGGAAACTCTGGGTGAGGAAGCCGATGAGGCGTTCTGCCGCGAGACCTGGGCAGTCACCGGAGGGAACCCCTTCGAGACCGTCGAACTGGTCGCCAAGGTCGCCGATCGCGGGCTGAAGCCGCAGGTCGTACACGTTCCCGAACTGCGGGAACTCGCCTCCGCGGTGAAGGGCGGCGGACTCGTGGAGCGGCTGGAACGGCTCGGCACCTCCGCCGTCCGGTTCGCCTGGAGTGCCGCCGTGCTGGGCTCCGAGGCATCCCGGAGCCTGGCCGCGAGCGTCGGGGGACTGGGCGAGGCCGAGTCCGCAGACGCCGTCGCCCGGCTGCGCGAGGCCCGCATCCTCGCCGAAGCAGCTCCGGACGCCGCCGAAGACGACCGTCTGGAGTTCTTCCACCCGCTGGTCGCCACCGCCGTCTACCGGGCGATTCCCGCGGCGTTCCGTGTCGCCATGCACGGCCAGGCCGCCGCGATCGTGTCGAGTGCGGGCCTGGGCGCCACCACGGCTGCCCGGCACCTGCTGGAGATGCACCCCGAGAGCGACCCTTGGGCCGTGCGACAGCTCCGCGAAGCCGCCCGCGAGTACCTCAGGGCAGGTGCTCCCGAGGCCGCCCGGCGCTGCCTCGCCCGGGCGCTCCGCGAGCCACCCGCCCTGGAGGAGCGGGCCGACCTCCTCTTCGAACTCGGCTGCTCCGCCCTGCTGACCGAACCCGCGACCACGGTCAACCATCTGCGGGCCGCACTGGACGAGCCCGTCCTGGACCCGGCACTGCGCGAGGCAATCGTCTACCGGCTGGCACAGGCCCTCGGCCACTCGGACCGGATGGCCGAGGCCGCCGTGACGGTTGCCGAAGCTGCCCGGGGGGCCACCGACACAAGCACGCGGCTGCGCATGCAGGCGGAGCAGTTCATGTGGAATGCCTTCCGGGCCGACGAACAGGACTCGCCCGCCCGCTCGCGCAAGCTGGCCCGGCTCGCCGAGCACCTCACCGGCCGGGGCATCGCGGAGCGCTACATCCTGGGGCTGCGCGCCTGGGACGCCATGGTGCGCGGCGAGCCTGCGGCCACCGCGCTCCACTACGCGGAAGAAGCCCTCGGCGAGGGCCTCAAGTGGACCGACGAGCAGTGGGGTTTCGAGGTCCCGGTCCTGGTCGCTCTCACCTTCATGTACTGCGACCAGCCCGGACGAGCGGAGGAACTCTTCAACGGGGGCATCGCGGAATGCGAGAGCAAGGGCTGGCGCGGCGCCCATCTCTCGTTCGGTTACACGCTTCTGGGCTATATCCGCCATCGTCGCGGACGCCTTGACGAGGCCGAGACCCTGGTCCGCGCCGGACTGCGGATCGCGGACAGGGTCGGGCGCCAGGTGCCCGCACAGTACTTCGCCATCGGCATCCTCATCGAGATCCTGCTCGCCCGCGGTCGCACCCGGGACGCCCAAGAACTCGCCACCACGTACAGCTACGGCGAGGTCGTGCCCAGCGCCGTGGTGTACCCGGACTCCCAGACCGTCTACGGCGAGCTGCTGCTCGCCTTGGGCATGCGGCGGGAAGCTGAGCAGCAGCTCGTCCGGGTCGGCGAGCGGCTCGAACCGCGCGGCATGCGCAACCCCGCCTGGTGCCCCTGGCAGCTCCACCTGGCCCAGGCACTGGAAGCCTCCGACCCGGAACGGGCGCTCGAGCTCGCCTCCGAAGGTGTTCGCAGGGCCCGCCGATTCGGTACCCAGTCCGCCATCGGGCAGGCGTTGCGTGCCATGGCGTCGGTGACCCACGGTGCGGAGCGGGTCACCCTGCTGGCCGAGGCTGTCGTACATCTCGAGCGCTCCCCTTCCGGCTATGACCTGGCGTGTGCGCTGGTGGACCACGGCGTCGCACTGCGCCGTGCCGGGCTGCCGCAGGGCGCCGCCGAGCAGCTTCACCGTGGACTGGAAGGCGCCGTGCAGGGCGGGGCCGACGCCCTCGCGGCGCGGGCCCGCGAGGAGCTGGACGCCGCCGGTCTGTGGCCGCTCCAGCTGCGCACCGCGGCCACGGAGTCGCTCACCGCGCAGGAGCGGACAGTGGCCGAATGGGCCGCTCGCGGGTGGTCGAACGCCCGCATCGCCGAGGCGCTGGGTGCCCAGGAGCAGATGGTGACCCGGCTGCTTTCGGACATCTATCGCAAGGTCGGCTCCGATCAGGCGGGATTGCCGAGGCTGATCGGGATGCAGGGGGGTGCGTCGCCGACACCGCATGACTGAGCCGTTCGCGTGCGGAGCCAGGTGTCCCTTTCGCCGGCCCGTACGGTGAAGATGAAGGCCCGTACGGTGAAGATGAAGAGGGACTTCTCGAGCCCGGCGAGCAACGCCCGCCGCGACCGGGAAACCCTCGGGGCCGAGCACGCCTTCTCGCTCCTCACCCGTTCCGTACCGGTGTGAGCCCAGGAGCATCGCGGAAAAGGTTGGTGACGATGACCTCCGACGGCCGAACCCCGCAACGGGCCACGCTCGGCACGTGGCCGACCCCGCTCGAACCCATGCCGCGGCTGGCCGGTGCACTCGGCCTCAACCCGGACGATCTGTCGATCAAACGCGACGACCTCACCGGCTTGGGCGGCGGCGGCAACAAGATCCGCAAACTTGAATGGCTCTGCGGCGCGGCACTGGCCGACGGCGCGACGACCCTTGTGACCACCGGCGCGCCGCAGAGCAACCACGCGCGGCTGACCGCGGCAGCCAGCGCCCGGCTGGGGCTCGACGTCGTACTCGTGCTCGCCGGCTCCCCCGGCTCGTCGGCCTCCGGCAACCTCGCCCTCGACGGGCTCTTCGGCGCCACGGTCGTGTGGGCCGGTGCCGTCGACGCCGAGGCCCTCCGCTCCGCCGCCGAGCAGGTGGCGGAGCAGCTGCGACGGCGCGGCGCTGTCCCCGCGCTCATCCCCTTCGGTGGTTCGAGCGTGCTCGGTGCGCGCGGGTACGTCGAATGCGGACGCGAACTCCTCACCCAAGCTCCCGACTTGGCGACTGTGGTCGTCGCTCTCGGCTCCGGTGGCACCATGGCCGGCCTGGTCGACGTGCTGGGTCCCGCGCGCGTCCTCGGCGTCCACTGCGGTGCCGTCACCGACCCCGCCCGGACCGTGTCCGAACTGGCCTCCGGCCTGTCCGGCACGCACCGCGCGCCGGAGGAACTCAGGCTCCGGCTCGACCAGGTCGGCGACGGTTACGGTGTTCTGACCGAGCGGGTCATGGCCGCGATGACGCTGGCCGCACGCACCGAAGGCATCGTGCTCGACCCGATCTACACCGGACGCGCGATGGCCGGCCTGATCGCAGCGACCGAAGACGGCGACATCGTTCCTGGACAGCGCACGATCCTTCTGCACTCGGGCGGCCTGCCCGGACTCTTCGGCCACCCGGCGACGCTCGCGCAGGCGGAAGCCGCACTCACCGTCGGAGGCTAGGTCCCGGGCTGCTCGAAAGGCAGTGACGGCCGGTCGGTCGTGACTCCCTGCTCCGGGCGGCCGCTGTGGGATCCATTGCGTCATATGTACGCAGTGGTAGGGAATCCTAACGAGTTCTTGATGCCTGTCCCCCTATCGGAGTCCCGCTGTTGAGCAGGTGGCGCGGCTTACGCTCGCGCCGTGTTCAACGTGACAGCGATTCTCAAGCGGCTGGTCATCGGCCGGGCCATGCGCAGTGAGGAGCTGGGCGAGACGCTGCTGCCCAAGCGCCTCGCCCTGCCGATCTTCGCTTCCGACCCGCTGTCCTCGGTGGCTTATGCCACCCAGGAGATCCTGCTGGTGCTCACCCTCGGCGGGCTGGCCTATCTGCATTTCACGCCGTGGATCGCGGCCGCGGTCGTCGCGCTGATGACGGTGGTGGTGCTCTCCTACCGCCAGGTCGTGCACGCCTACCCGAGCGGCGGCGGATCGTACGAAGTCGCCTCGACGAACCTGGGCCCCTCCGCCGGCCTGGTGGTCGCCGCCTCGCTGCTGGTCGACTACGTGATGACCGTGGCCGTCTCGGTCGCCTCCGGGGTCGATAACGTCATCTCGGCCGTGCCCGCCCTGGTCGACCATCGGGTGTTGATGGCGCTCATCTTCGTCGCACTCCTGACCGCGATGAACCTGCGCGGCGTGCGTGAATCCGGCCAGACGTTCGCCGCTCCGACGTATCTGTTCATCGGCGGCGTGCTGATCATGGTCGGCACCGGCCTGCTCCGCTACCTGCTCGGCGACGCACCGGTGGCCGAGAGCGCTGCGTACGGCATCAAGCCGGAGCCCGGGGACGCGAACCTGGCGGGACTGGCCCTGGTGATGCTCGTCCTGCGCGCGTTCTCCAGCGGCTGTACGGCGCTGACCGGTGTGGAGGCGATCTCCAACGGTGTGCCGGCGTTCCGCAAGCCCAAGTCACACAACGCGGCGGCCACCCTGGCCGCGATGGGCATTATCGCCATCACCATGTTCGTCGGCGTCACCACCCTCGCCATCGTCGCCAAGGTGCACATCACCGACGATGCCTGCCGGCTCACCGGTCTGACCGGCGACTGCTCCTCGTACACCCAGCGCACCGTCATCGCCCAGCTCGCGGCCTCCGTCTTCGGCGGCGAGACCAGCGTCGGCTTCTACTTCATCCAGGCAGCCACCGCCCTGGTCCTGATCCTCGCCGCGAACACCGCCTTCAACGGCTTCCCGCTGCTCGCCTCGATCCTCGCCCAGCACCGCTATCTGCCGCGCCAGTTGCACAACCGCGGCGACCGGCTCGCCTTCTCCAACGGAATCCTGGCCCTGGCGATTGTGGCCGGTCTGTTGCTGTGGGCGTACAAGGCGGATGTCACCAGCCTCATCCACCTCTACATCCTGGGCGTGTTCACCTCCTTCACGCTCTCCCAGACCGGCATGGTCCGGCACTGGAACCGTGAACTGCGCACCGAGCCCGACCCCGCCACGCGCCGTCGGCACCAGGTGGCCAGGATCATCAACGCCACCGGCGCGGTCATCACCTGCCTCGTCCTGGTGATCGTGCTGGCCACCAAGTTCACCCAGGGCGCCTGGCTGGCGGTGCTCGCCGCGATCATCCTGTTCGTGATGATGCGGGGCATCCGACGTCACTACGACGCCATCGCGGCCGAACTGGCGGTCACCGACCCGCGCAGCGAGATGAAGCCGCCCTCCCGCGTGGTGGCCATCGTGCTGGTCTCCACCATCCACAAGCCCACCCTGCGGGCGCTGGCCTACGCCCGCGCCTTCAGGCCGGACCGCCTGGAAGCACTCACCGTCGCGGTCGACCGAGAGCAGGCCAACGCGCTCCAACGCCAGTGGGAGGACTACGAAATCCCGGTGCCGCTCAAGGTCCTCGACTCCCCGTACCGAGAGATCACACGGTCGGTCATGGAGTACGTCCGTTCCATCCGGCGCGACAGCCCGCGGGACGTCGTCGCGGTCTTCATCCCCGAGTACGTCGTCGGCCACTGGTGGGAGGCCCTGCTGCACAACCAGTCCGCACTGTGGCTCAAGAGCCGCCTGCTCTTCACCCCCGGCGTCATGGTCACCAGCGTTCCCTGGCAGCTCACTTCCTCCGCCCACGCCGACCACCCGGCCGCCCGTGCTCCTGGCTCGGTCCGCCGCGGAGAACCCGTCAAGCCCCACAAGAGCGAAGACATCAGCACACATCAGTAACCGGGCGGGCTTCAGTGACCGGGCCGCACCAGCAACCGGGCGGCTTCAGCAACGGGGCAGGCATCGGCTGAGCGACGTTCGTCGCTGCCGCGTGCGACGAAAGTGGGCCGTGGACGGCGGGGTTCGTTGCTTAGGGTTCGGGCGTGAACGCGTCATCGAAGTTCCGGGCCGGTTGGCAGTGGCTGGCGGCGCCCGAGTTGTGGTCGCGGCGGCGGACCGCCGGCGAGGCGGTGCTCGCGCTGGTGCTCGGCCTCATGGCGGCAGGAACCGAGGAACTGCTGGGCAGCGAGGGGCTGCGGCTGCTCGCCGTGGGAGCGGCGGCCGCGGTGCTGTCGCTGCTGCGGCGGCGGATGCCCGCGCCGGTGCTGGTGGTGACGAGTGCGCTGGCTTCGCTGCTGAACGGCTTCGCCCCGCTGCTGATGGTCGTGGGGTGGTCGGCGGGTCGCAGGATCGTGGGTGCCGGGCGGACGCTGGCGGCGTTCACCATCGCGTACGTCCTCTTTGACGCCATCGCGCTCCTGGACTCCTGGTCGCAGCAGGCACCGATGAGCCTCGTGCTGTTCACCACCCTGTACTTCCTGGCGACGACGGTCGTACCGGGTCTGGCCAGCCGGTACTGGACGCAGCGCAGGACCCTGCTGCATGCGCTGCAGCAGCGCAATGCCCAGCTGCTGCGTGAGCACGCGATGGTGGCCGGGCAGGCGCGGCTGCGTGAGCGGCAGCGGATCGCGCAGGACATGCACGACAGCCTCGGCCACCAGCTGGCGCTGATATCCGTGCACACCGGGGCGCTGGAGGTGGACCCCGAGCTGACGCTGCGGCAGCGGGAGGTGGTCGGGGTGCTGCGGGGCGCCTCGGTGACCGCGATGCATGAGCTGCGTGAGGTCGTCGGAATTCTGCGGGACGGGGTCGAAGGGCCCGCGCCGGTGGACGAGTCGGGGCGGTCCGCGCGCGGGACGGCCGGGATCGAGGGGCTCGTCGAGGCGGCGCGGGTGGCGGGGAACACGGTGGAGCTGCGGCGTACGGGCGAGGTGCGGCCGCTCGCCGCGGCGGCCGACCATGCGGCGTACCGCATTGTGCAGGAGGCGCTGACCAATGCGTACAAGCACGCTCCCGGCGCGCCGATCGGTGTGGAGCTGCGGTACGAGCCGGACTCGTTCGTCGTCGAGATCATCAATGGGGCGGCTGGGGGCGTGGCGCCGGGCGAGGTGGTCAGCGGCGGGCAGGGGCTGACCGGGCTGCGTGAGCGGGCCCGGCTGGTCGGCGGCATGGTGCATGCGGGGCCGGCTCACGGCGGGGGTTTCCGGGTGGCGGGGGTGCTGCCGTACGGGGTGGTGGAGGCGGCGCCGTTCGTCGCCGCGGAGGACGACTTCCGCCAGCAGTCGCCGATGGCCGCTCTCGGGAACGGTGCTCCGGTCATGGACTGGAGTGTCTCCGAGCGGGAGCTGGCGATGGCCGGCCGCGACCGGAGCAGGGGCGGCGGGTGGGCGCTGGGGTGCGGAATCGCGCTGGCGGCCCTGGTGGTGCTGGTGGTTGCCGGTATCTTCGGGCTGTTCTTCCTGGTGGGGGCGGCAAACAAGGGGATGATCGACCCGGAGGAGTACGAGCGAGTGCAGATCGGGGCGGACGAGGACGAGGTTCGCGACCAGCTGCCGAGCGGGGACACGATCGCGACGACCGGGCTGGCCGGGACGGGTCCGAAGGAGCCGGCGGGCTCTGAGTGCCTGGTGCTGATGTCCTCGGAGGTGGGGGACAACTTCGACACCGAGCCGGTGTTCCGGTTCTGCTTCAAGGGCGGCAAGCTGATCGAGAAGCAGACCTACGAGGTCAGCCGGTAGGCGGGGCGAGGCGCAGAGAGGCGCAGCGAGGCGCAGCGAGGCGCGGTGTGGAAGTGGGGGTGGATGTGACGGGGTCGCCGATACGGGTCGTCGTCGCTGATGACGAGCCGCTGATCAGGGCCGGGATCCGGATGATCCTCACCTCGGACCGCGGGATCGAGGTTGTGGCGGAGGCGGCGAACGGCCGTGAGGCGATCGATCTGGCCCGTTCGCACAGCGCCGATGTGGTGCTGCTCGACATCCAGATGCCGGTGATGGACGGGCTCACCGCGCTGGGGGAGCTGCGCAGGGCTCTCCCCGCGGCGCGGGTGATCGTACTGACGACCTTCGGTGAGCGGGAGAACGTACTGCGGGCGCTGGAGTGCGGGGGCGCGGGGTTTCTGCTGAAGGACACGGCGCCCGCGGAATTGATCCGAGCGGTACGGGCGGCGGCTGCGGGCGATGCCTATCTCTCCCCCGGCGCGACCCGGCATGTGGTGGACCAGCTGGCCTCGGGGCGGGCGGCGGCGCGCGGTGAGGAGGCACGGGCGCGGGTGGCAGGGTTGAGCGGGCGTGAGCGGGAGGTGCTGGCGCTGCTCGGGGAGGGACTGTCCAACGCTGACGCCGGTCGGCGGCTGCATATGAGCGAGGCCACGGTGAAGACGTACGTGAGCCGGATCCTGGCGAAGCTGGAGTGCGAGAACCGGGTGCAGGCGGCGCTGCTGGCGCGCGACGCGGGGCTGTGAGACTGGCTCGCGAAGGGGTACGGGGGCGGTGAGCGCTGGCTCGCGACGCGGTACGGGGCGGTGAGCCGGGGATGCCGATCAGGGGACGCTGATCGCCGGAGGCTCATCGCCGGATGCCGATCGGGCGCTCGTGAACGACGTTTCACGTGGAACATGCGTGTTCGCCGCTTCACGCGAAACGCCCGCGGAGGTGTATCCGTCCATCCCCCGCGGGCGCGCGTGTTCGGTCTGCGTGATCAGGCGGCGAGGCGCGCGGCCAGGTCCTTGCCCTTCTGGGCGGCCTCGTCCAGTGCCTTGGTGCGGGACGCGTCGGCGAGCGGTATGAGCTCGGCCATCTCCGGCCTGGAGCGAGCCAAAGTCAGCTCGGGGACGATGAAGTCGACCTCGGCACCGAGCATGCCGGTGAACACCTTCTCCAGGTAGTTCTGGACGAACTCGAAGTCCTCGCGCGGGGTACCGGGGGCGTATGAGCCGCCGCGGCTGGCGACGATGGTCACCGGGGTGCCGGCCACCGGGCCGTCGGGGACGCCCGCGTTGTGACCCACGACGATCACCTGGTCGAGCCATGCCTTGAGGGTCGACGGGATCGTGAAGTTGTACATCGGTGCGCCGATCAGAACGGCGTCTGCCGCGTTGAGCTCGGCGGCGAGCTCGGCGCGCAGTGCGTCGTCGACGCCCGCTGAGGCGGCGGCGAAGTCCAGGTGGGGCACGGGGGCGGCGGCGAGGTCACGGTAGACGACCTTGCCGTCGGGGTGCTGCTCCTGCCAGGCCTGGACGAAGGCTGCGGTGGTGTCGCGGGAGGCCGAGCCCTGGGGGAAGACGGCGGAGTCGAGATGCAGCAGCGTGGCCATGAGGTGCTCCAGGGGGTGCGTGTCACTGAAATTCCGTATGTACCTATGGATAGCATAGTCACTTATTTTTTGTAAGTCCCTTGTGCTGGCGCAGTACTCTGGGGGTATGGCTGAACGGGGCATGGCTGAACACAGCGAGGAAGCGTGCAAGAAGGTCGATGGGGGCATCACCCGCGTCTTCGAGCTGCTCGGCAAGCGCTGGACCGGGCCGATCGTCTCCGTGCTGATGCAGCACGCGGTGCATTTCGCGGAGCTGAGGCGGGCCATTCCGGGCATCAGTGAGCGCATGCTCTCGGACCGGCTGACCGAGCTGGGGGCGGCGGGGCTGGTTGTGCGGGAGGTCGACGAAGGGCCGCCGCTGAGGGTCGCGTACCGGCTGACCGAGGCCGGGGCTGCGATGGAGCCCGCGCTCAAGGAGCTGGCGCTGTGGGCGGAGACGCATCTGGGGCACACCGGCAAGAGCGGCTGCTGAGCCCGATCGGAGCTGCTCCCCACGTTGTCCACAGGGGGAGACGGCTGTCGGCCGGCAGCGGTACGGTCTTTGGCAGTTGATGTTGAAGTTGATGTCGTACGACGACGGGGGAGGCAGCGCTTCATGAGCGAGGCTGAGGCGGTGACGCCGGTGCAGCAACCGGAGTCGGGCGGTGTCGGGGCCGATGGCGGCAACGGGCGCATTCCGATGGTGGCCGGCTTTGCGCGGCGTACGGCGGCGGGGCCGGCCGGCGCTCCAAGTGCTGTGCAGTCGCCGAAGGAGAAGGGCAAGGCGCTGCGGGACCGGATCCCGCGGTCCTCGCACGACTCGCTGGTGCTCGCCGTGGAGCGGCCCGGCGCGATCCAGGCCGTCGAGGAGTCCAGCCGGGGCCGGGTGCCGGAGCTCACACCGATACGGGTGGGGCGGATGGCCGCCACGCCCTTCGCCTTTCTGCGCGGCTCGGCCGGGCTGATGGCCCATGACCTGGTGGGCACGCCGGTCACCGGGGTGAGCGCGCAGATCTGCGGTGATGCGCACGCGGCGAACTTCGGGCTGTACGGCGACGCGCGCGGCCGCCTCGTCATGGATCTGAACGACTTCGACGAGACCGTCGTCGGCCCGTGGGAGTGGGACCTCAAGCGGCTCGCGGTCTCACTGGTGCTGGCAGGGCGTGTGGCGGGTGCGGACGAAACCGTCTGCCGGGCGGCAGCGTTCGACGCTGTGGGCGCGTACCGGCGCACCATGCGGCTGCTGGCGAAGCTGCCGGCGCTCGACGCGTGGAACGCCATCGCCGACGAGGAGCTCGTTTCCCACACGGACGCGCGGGATCTGCTCGGCACCCTGGAGCGGGTCTCGGCGAAGGCTCGTAACAACACGAGTGCGCGCTTCGCCGCCAAGGCGACGGAGGAGTGCGGCGACGGCGGACGGCGCTTCGTGGACGCGCCACCGGTGCTGAGGCGGGTGCCGGACGCGGAGGCGGCGGCTGTTGCCTCCGCACTCGCGGAGTACCTGGCCACCGTGTCGGAGGACCGGCAGCCGCTGCTCGCGCGCTACACGGTTCATGACGTGGCCTTCCGGGTGGTGGGGACCGGGAGCGTCGGCACCAGGTCGTATGTGGTGCTGCTGCTCGACCACCGGGGAGAGGCACTGGTGCTCCAGGTGAAGGAGGCGCGGGCCTCGGCACTGCTGCCCTATCTGACGGCCGCCGGGTTCGCGGTCGCGGATGTGGAGCACGAGGGGCGCCGGGTGGTGCTCGGCCAGAAGCGGATGCAGGTGGTCAGCGACATCCTGCTGGGCTGGACGACGGTGGACGGACGGCCGTTCCAGGTACGGCAGTTCAGGAACCGCAAGGGCAGTGTGGACCCGGCGGCGCTCGCGCCGGACCAGGTCGACGACTACGGGCGGATGACCGGCGCGCTGCTCGCCAGGGCGCATGCGCACAGTGCCGACCCGCGGCTGATCGCCGGGTACTGCGGCAAGAACGAGGAGCTCGACGAGGCGGTGGCCGGCTTCGCCATGACCTACGCGGACCGTACGGAAGCGGACCACGAGGAGCTCCTGGCGGCGGTCAAGAACGGTCGGATAGCCGCTGAGCTGGGGGTGTGACGGGGTGCTCCGCCGCGCCCGTAGGCTGGACGGGTGACCCAGGATGCACCCGGGGGGCCGACGACCCGGAACGACGAAGAGCAGGACGCGCAGACGCGGCCCGAGGCCCGGCTGGCGAAAGCGGTGCGCGCGGCCGAGCAGGCGCTGATCGAGTTCGAGATCGCACTGGAGACGTTCCGGGTGGAGGTGGAGAACTTCTCCCGGCTGCATCACCAGAGGCTCGGTCCGATGTATGCGCGCCTGGACGAGCTGGACGCCCAGATCGCGGAGGCCCGGGCCGCCGCCACCGGCGACCCGGAGGATCTGCGCAAGGCGCAGGAGGCGCGGGCCATGGTGATGCCCATGCCCGGCGTCGACGAGCTCTTCCACGACTGGATGGATTCCGACGGCCTGTCCCCCGAGGCTGCCGCGATGCTGAACGATCAGCCCGTACGGGCGCCGAAGCGGGTGCGGCCGAGCGAGGAGGCACGCAAGCTCTACCGCGAGCTGGCGCGCAAGGCGCATCCGGATCTGGCCCAGGACGAGACGGAGCGGGCGCGGCGTGATGAGTTCATCACGCGGGTGAACGCCGCATACGCGCTCGGGGACGCGGCGATGCTGAAGGAGCTGGCCGAGGAGTGGGCGGCCGGGCCCGTGCCTCCGGAGCAGCAACTCAGCGAGAGTGAGGAGCTCTACGCCCGGCTCGAGTGGCTGTCGCAGCGCAAGGAGCTGCTGACCGCGGTCGCCCAGGAGCTGGAAGAGAGCGCGATCGGCGCCATGCTGCGGATGGCGCCGGACGACCCTGACCGGCTGCTGGAGGACATCGCCGAGCAGCTGCTGGCACAGGTCGCCGAGCGTGAGGCGGAACTGTCCGGACTGGTGGAGTAGGTTGCCTGAGGCTTTCCAGAAAGCCTCAGGACCCTGCAGCGTACGTACGAGAGAAGGCATGACCCATGAATTTCGCCCCGCTGCCCTCGGTGGACGTCGCGGCGGTACCGTCCGGCGGTCTGGTGCTGGACGTCCGGGAGAACGACGAGTGGGCGGCCGGGCACGTCGAAGGCGCGCTGCACGTCCCCATGAGCGACTTCGTGGCCCGCTTCGGTGACGTGACCGAGGCGGTTGCCGACGGCCGCCGGGCGTATGTGATGTGCCGCGTCGGCGGCCGGTCCGCGCAGGTCACGCAGTATCTGGTGCAGCAGGGCATTGACGCCGTGAACATCGACGGCGGCATGCTCGCCTGGGAGGGCGCCGGACGCCCGATGGTCACTGACAACGGCGGCCCGGCTTCCGTCCTCTGAGGTTCCCAGCTCGTACGCCGGTGAGCCGCTAGCCGAGGGGGTGGGCGGCCAGCAGGTCGCCGAGGGCCTCCTCATGAGCCGCGGCCGGACCGAGCGAGAGCTCGAGCTGCTTGGCCCATGCGTGGTAGCGGTGCAGTGGATAGTCGGTGTCCGCGCCGAAGCCGCCGTGCAGATGCTGAGCGGTCTGGACGACACGGCGTACGCCCTCCGAGGCCCAGATCTTCGCCACCGCGACATCGCCGGCCACAGGCAGCGGGCCGCCGACCCCCGGGCCATGGGGCGACGGGGTCAATCTCCAGGCCGCCTGCCAGAGGGTCGCTTCCATCGAGCGGAGATCTATATAGCGGTCGGCTGCCTGGACGGCGACGGCCTGGAACGTCGCGACCGGGAAGCCGAACTGCTCGCGCTTGCCGGTGTATGCACTCGTCATGGAGAGCACGCCCTCGCCGAGTCCGAGCGCGAGTGCGCAGGTCCCGGTGGCGAGGAGCTGGCGCAGCCATTCCCAGGCGCCCTCGGCGTCGATCAGTTCGCTGCTGTCGATCCGCACGAAGTCCAGGCTGACCTCGGCAAAGCGCTCGCCGCTGGTGGAGATCTGCTCGGCGAGAGCGAGGCCTTCCCGGTCCCGGGGGACCAGGGCGAACACGGCATGGCCTTCACCGGTGTGTGCCGGCACGGCGATCCGGTCCGCGGACTGCGCCCAGGGCACGCCTGTCTGCACGCCGTCGAGGACCCAGCCGTCCCTGTGCTCGCTGTCCCGGCGTGCGGTGACGGCGAGCTCGGCGGGGTCATGGCCGGTGCGGCCGTTGGCGCCGACGGTGAGCACCAGCTCGCCGCGGCCGATCCGGGGGAGTATCTCGTCGCTCAACTCCGCCCTGCCGTAACGCTCTACGGCCATGGCGACCGCGCTCGTCTCCAGCAACGGCACCCGTGCCAGCACCTTCGCGGACTCCCGCAGCACCAGGCAGAGCGCTATGGGGTCCAGGCCGGCCCCGCCGTGTTCCGGCGACAGAACCAGACTCAGCAGATCGGTGTCCGCGAGCTTGGCCCACAGAGGCCTGTCGAATTCCTCGGCCACCGCGCCCGGAGTGAGCGCGGGGCTCGGCACTCCGTCCGGCGCGACGCCCGAGAAGACCGCCTTGGCTGCCTCGACGGCCGCCTGCTGCTCCTCGGTGAAGGTGAAGTCCACTGCCTGTCCTCCCATGCACCGGCGCTGCCCGAATCCCTACCTGACGGACCGTCAAGATAGAACACGTTCTTGAAAAAGAACACAGCCCGGAAAAGGACAGGGCCTCGAAGTGAACGACAGCGAGGTCAGAGGCTCAGTGATTGTCGGTGGTCGTCAGCGGTCGAAGTCCAACTCCACTTCCGGTGTGGCCGGATGGGACTGGCAGGCCAGTACATAGCCCGCGTCGGTCTCCTCCGGCTCCAGCGCGAAATTGCGGTCCATGCGCACCTCGCCCGAAACCAGGAAGGCTCGGCAAGTGCCGCAGACCCCGCCCTTGCACGCGTACGGCGCGTCCGAGCGGCTGCGCAGCACTGTCTCCAGCAGCGATTCGCCTTCCTGTACCGGCCACTTGCCGGACCGGCCGTCGAGGGTGGCGGTGAGTGAGGCGCGGGCCGGGGCGGTCACCGACGCCGGAGCGGGCGCCGAGCCGTCGTCGACATGGAAGATCTCCTCGTGGATACGGCTCCGGTCCACGCCGAGCCCGCGCAGCGCGCGCTCGGCGCCCTGGACCAGGCCGAACGGGCCGCACAGGAACCAGCCGTCCACATCCGCCACCGGAAGCAGGGCCGGCAGCAGCCCGGTCAGCCGCTCCTGATCCAGCCGTCCGGACGGCAGACCTGACTGCTGTTCCTCCCGGGAAAGCACAGTGACCAGCTGAAAGCGGTCCGGGAAGCGGTCCTTCAGATCGGCGACCTCATCCAGGAACATTGTGGACGCCGCGGTGCGGTCGCTTCGTATCAGACAGAACCGCGCCTCCGGCTCCCGCGCCAGCAGCGTCGCCGCCATCGACAGCACCGGGGTGATGCCGCTGCCGCCGACGACCGCGGCGAAGTGCCCGGGACGCGGCGCGAGGAGGAACCTGCCCATCGGGGGCATCACCTCGACGGTGTCGCCCACGACGAGCTCCTTGAGCGCATACGTCGAGAACTCGCCGCCGTCGACCAGCCGGATGCCCACGCGCAGTACCGGATCACTGCCGGCCGGGGCGGCCGGAGCGCAGATCGAGTACGTACGACGGATCTCCTGGCCCTGCACGAGCCTGCGCAGGGCGAGATGCTGACCGGGGGTGTGGCGGAAGGTCTCCCGCAGCTCGGGCGGCACCTGGAGAGTGACAGCGACCGAGTCGTCCGTGAGCTGTTCGACCTCGCTGACCCGGAGCGGATGGAACATCTACAACTCCTTGAAGTGGTCGAAGGGTTCGCGGCAGGCGACACAGCGGCGCAGTGCCTTGCAGGCGGTGGAGGAGAACCTGCTGAGCAGCTCGGTGTCGGTCGATCCGCAGTGTGGGCAGCGCACGGAGAGAGTGAGCGGCACCGGTCCCTCCGCCGCGTGTGAGCGGGGTGGGGCTATTCCGAACTCGGCGAGCTTGCGCCGTCCTTCTGCGCTGATGTCGTCCGTGGACCAGGCCGGGGAGAGGACCTTGATCACCGAAACATCCGGTATCCCGTGGCTGTGCAACACCTGCTCGATGTCCGAGGTCATGGCCTCGATCGCCGGGCAGCCGGTGTACGTGGGGGTCAGCTCGACCTCTACCCTGCCGGGTCCGAGGATCTGGACTGCGCGGAGCACGCCGAGCTCCTCCAGTGTCAGCACCGGCAGCTCCGGGTCGGGCACGGAGCCGGCGAGCCTGCGCAGCTCGGCCTCGAGCCGCGTATCGGTCCCGGTGGGGGGCCTGGTTGTGGTCCCGGTCGAGGTTGCGGTTGTGGCCCCTGTCGCGGTCCCGGTCTCAGCTGTGGTCATCTCGGTCACCATGACGCCCCCGGATGGCTGCGATGCAGATGCTGCATCTCGGCAAGCATCCGCCCGAAGGACTCGGTGTGCAGACCCTGCCGTCCCGCGCCCGCCGACCATCCGCCGGACCGCGGCCCGTCGGGCACGGTGAGTGTCGCGCGCTCCAGGACCGCGGTGACGGTCTCGAGCCAGCTGTCCTGCAACGACTGCCAGTCGATGTCCAGCCCGTCGACCGGCTGGAACATCTCGCCGGTGAACCGCCACAGCGCGTCGCACGCCCGCTGCATCCGCTCATGGCTCTCGTCGGTGCCGTCACCGAGCCGCTCGGTCCAGTGCTCGGCGTGGTCCTGGTGGTACGCGACCTCCTTGACCGCCTTCGCCGCGAGCCCGGCGAACTCACTGTCCCCGGTCGCCAGCCGTCCATACAGCAGGCGCTGGTAGACGGAGAAGTAGAGCTGGCGGGCGATGGTGTGTGCGAAGTCGCCGTTCGGCTGCTCGACCAGCTGGAGATTGCGGAATGCCCGCTCCTCGCGCAGATATGCCAGCTCGTCCTCGTCCCCGACGAGGGAGAGCAGCACCCGCGCCTGGCCCAGCAGGTCCAGCGCGATATTGGCGAGTGCGACATCCTCCTCCAGCACGGGCGCATGGCCCGCCCACTCCCCCAGCCGGTGCGAGAGCACCAGCGCGTCGTCGCCGAGAGCGAGTGCCGCGGCATTCACCGTCGTGGTCACAGGTGCTTCACCCCTTCCGGGATCTCGTAGAAGGTCGGGTGCCGGTAGGGCTTGTCGCCGGCCGGCTCGAAGAACGAGTCCTTCTCGTCCGGCGAGGAGGCCGTGATCTCCGTGGACGGCACCACCCAGATCGAGACGCCTTCGTTCCGCCGGGTGTAGAGATCGCGGGCGTTGCGCAGGGCCATCTCCGCGTCCGGGGCGTGCAGGCTTCCCGCGTGGGTGTGGGACAGCCCCCTGCGTGAGCGGACAAAGACCTCCCACAGCGGCCAGTCGGTCGAGCTGTTCATGCCGTCGCCTCCCCGGGCTTCACGTGCTGTGCTTGGTGCTTCGTGGCGTACGCCGCGGCCGCGTCCCGGACCCAGGCGCCCTCTTCGTGCGCCTGGCGGCGCTGGGTGATCCGCTGTTCGTTGCAGGGCCCGTTGCCCTTGAGGACTTCCTGGAACTCGGCCCAGTCGATCGCGCCGAAGTCGTGGTGTCCCCGCTCCTCGTTCCACCGCAGATCGGGGTCGGGGAGGGTGAGGCCCAGGGCTTCGGCCTGCGGGACGCAGATGTCGACGAAGCGCTGGCGCAGCTCGTCGTTGGAGTGCCGCTTGATCTTCCACGCCATGGACTGCGTCGAATGCGCCGACTCGTCGTCCGGCGGGCCGAACATCATCAGTGACGGCCACCACCAGCGGTCCACCGCGTCCTGCGCCATCTCGTGCTGCGCGGGCGTCCCGCGGGAGAGGGTGAGCAGCAGCTCGTACCCCTGCCGCTGGTGGAAGGACTCCTCCTTGCAGATCCGGACCATGGCGCGGGCGTACGGGCCGTAGGAGCAGCGGCAGAGCGGCACCTGGTTGGTGATCGCCGCGCCGTCCACCAGCCACCCGATCGCGCCGACATCGGCCCAGGTCAGCGTGGGGTAGTTGAAGATCGAGGAGTATCTCTGGCGGCCGGCGTGGAGCTTGTCGAGCAGCTCCTCGCGGCTCGTGCCCAGCGTTTCGGCGGCGCTGTACAGGTACAGCCCGTGGCCCGCTTCGTCCTGCACCTTGGCCATCAGGATCGCCTTGCGACGAAGCGAGGGCGCCCGGGTGATCCAGTTCGCCTCGGGCTGCATTCCGATGATCTCGGAGTGGGCGTGCTGCGCCATCTGGCGCACCAGCGTGGCCCGGTACGCGTCCGGCATCCAGTCGCGTGGCTCGATGCGCTCGTCGGCGGCCACGGCGGCGTCAAAAACCGCCTCGTACGTATCCGCAGTCACTGCCGTCATCCGGGCCCCCTACCGACCGATCGTTCGGTTCATTGGCTTCAATGGTGAGTCGACGGCCCGTAGGGTGTCAACCCTGTGGATAACTGAGGTGGACCGATGGGGATCGGGGCGGGATGGACTCCTACGAGGACGAGGACGTCGAACGCGCCAGGAGCCTGAGCTCCGGGCCGCCGCCCGGAGACGCTCCCGAGCCCGCTGACCAGCCCGAATCCCTGACCGAGCCGGAGTCCGACCCCGAGCCGGACTCCGACCCCGAGCCGGAGTCCGACCCCGAGCCTGGGCCGCAGCCCCGGTACGAGTCCCAGCCCCAGTTCGAGTCCGAGCCCGAGAGCGCCCACACGAGTGGCATGGCGGCGCTCTCCCTCCCCTACCAGGTGGCCGCCGCCGTCTCGCTCGCGATCATCGGCGCCCTCGCCTGCGTCCACCTGGCCATGGTGTTTCTGCACGTCGCCCCTTCCAACACCGTGACCAAGCAGTACGGCGAGGCGGTCGACGGCTGGGTCTATCCCGAGTTCGAGCAGAACTGGAAGCTCTTCGCCCCCAATCCGCTCCAGCAGAACGTCGCCGTGCAGGTCAGGGCCGAGTTCACCGTTTCCGACGGCAGCCGCAGGAGCAGCGACTGGATCGACCTCACCGACGAGGACGGCGAGGCGATCCGCGGCAACATCCTCCCCAGCCATGTCCAGCAGAACGAGCTGCGCCGGGCCTGGGACTTCTACGTCAATGCGCACGACAGCGAGAACCGCCCCAACGGTCTGCGCGGCCAGCTCTCCGAGAGCTATGTCCGCCGCATCGTGATGCAGCGACTGGATGCGCACGATCTGGGCGGCCCCGTCGAGCGGATCCAGCTCAGGTCCTCGACCCGCTCGGTCAAGGCCCCGGAGTGGAGCGACGAGAAGATAGACACCCGCCCCGTCCACCGGGTCCTGCCCTGGTGGACGGTGACTGCCGCTGATCTCCCCGGGGGAGTCCGTAACGGTCGTACGGAGGCGGGCGCGTGAACAAAACCGTCGACGGCCGGCTCGCTCGCACCGTCCAGCGCGTCACCTCCACCGCCCTCGGTCCGTACCAGAGCGCGACCATACGGATCGGCTTCGCCGCCGGCTGGCTGCTCTTCCTCCTGCGCGAGCTGCCCAACCGCCATGAGATGTACGGGCCCAACGGTCCGTGGAGCTGGGAGATGTCGCGGCAGCTCATCGCGGGCAATGAAGCCTTCACCGCGCTCATGTGGTCGGACAACACTCTCTGGTTCGAGATCGTGTACGGCGTCGCTGTGCTGTCCAGCGTGCTGCTGATGCTCGGCTGGCGTACCCGCACCATGTCCGTGCTCTTCATGATCGGCGTACTGTCACTGCAGAACCGTTCCATCTTCATGGGCGACGGCGGCGACAACGTCATCCATCTGATGGCGATCTATCTTGTTCTGACGCGCTGCGGACAGGTCTGGTCCCTGGACGCACGCCGAGCCGCCCGGGCAGCAGCGGCGGCAGTCCCGGGCCTGCCGCCCCGCGACCGGTTCGGCCCCGCGCTCTGGGTGGTGCTGGGATTCGGCCTGGTCATCGCCACCTTCCTGAACCAGACCGGCTCCTTGGTACTGCTGCTTCTCTGGGGACTGTGGGTGGTGCAGGGGCTCTGGTGGATGGTGAGCCGGTACGCCCCGTCCGGCGAGCCGCGAACCCTGCTGGACGTTCTCGCCAACCTCGCGCACAACGCCGCGCTCGTCGTGATCATGGCCGAGGTCTGTCTGATCTATGCGACGGCCGGCTGGTACAAGATCCAGGGCTCGCGCTGGCAGGACGGCACCGCGCTCTACTACCCGCTCAAGCTCGACTACTTCACGCCGTGGCCGGCCCTGTCCGACCTTCTGGCCTCGAGCGGCGTGATGGTGATGGTGCTGACGTACGGCACGGTCATCGTGCAGGTCGCCTTCCCCTTCACGCTCTTCAACCGGCGCGTCAAGAACATCCTGCTGGCGGCCATGATGATGGAGCACGCCGCGATCGCCGTGCTGCTCGGACTGCCGTTCTTCTCGCTCGCGATGATCGCCGCCGACGCGGTCTTCCTGCCGACCGCCTTCCTGGTCTGGCTCGGCGGCCGGGCCGTGCGGGGGCGGGACCGGCTGTTCTCTCGGGTGGACGTGACGCCGCGGCAGCGGCAGGGAAGCCAGGAGCAGCCCCGTACGCTCGTTGGGTGAGTACCACCGAAGAACCGATTCAGTACGACGAGGCCGCCTTCTTCCCGGGCAAGCAGAGCGTCCCCGACGAGGTCGGCGTCGGGCCGCACCCGAGGCCGTGGCCGCAGGACGCGCGGTATGACCCCGAGCTACTGGCCGAGGGCGACCGGCGCAACGTTGTCGACGAGTACCGGTACTGGACGCGCGAGGCAATCGTCGCCGACCTGGACACACGGCGGCACGACTTCCATGTGGCCGTGGAGAACTGGGGTCACGACTTCAACATCGGTTCTGTGGTGCGTACCGCCAACGCCTTCCTGGCGAGGGAGATCCACATCGTCGGCCGGCGACGCTGGAACCGGCGCGGGGCCATGGTCACCGACCGGTACCAGCATGTGCGGCACCACCCGGACACCGAGTCGCTGACCGCCTGGGCGGCGGCCAAGGGTCTGCCGATCATCGGGATCGACAATCTGCCGGGGTCGGTGCCGCTGGAGCGGACCGAGCTGCCACGGCGGTGTGTGCTGCTCTTCGGACAGGAGGGGCCCGGGCTGACGGAGGAGGCGCGCAAGCACGCGGCGATGGTGTGCTCGATCGCTCAGTTCGGCTCGACCCGCTCGATCAACGCGGGCGCGGCGGCGGCGATCGCGATGCATGCGTGGGTGCAGCGGTACGCGGAGATCCCGTCACCGTAGGGGCATGTGTGAGCGGAGGCGAGGCGGTGCCCCGTACCCGTCCTACCGGGTCACCGCCTGTCCTGCCGTCACGCTCGCCGTCACGCCTGGCGGCGGACCTCCACCACACGGAATCGGTTCGAGACGAAAGCTCCGTCACACAGTGCCGCGTTCGCCGCCGGGTTGCCGCCCGAGCCGTGGAAGTCGGAGAACGCCGCGGTCTGGTTGACGTACACCCCGCCCGTCAGATTCAGCGAGAGCTGAGCCGACTCCTCCAGGCAGATGTCCTCGATCGCGCGCTCCGTCTCCTCCGAGGTGGTGTACGCGCCGACCGTCATCGCGCCCTTGTCGCGGACCGTGCGCCGCATCAGCTCCAGCGCGTCCGCCGTCGAGTCCACGGCGACCGCGAACGACACCGGGCCGAAGCACTCCGACAGATACACCGATTCGGCGTCCGGCTTGGCGCCGTCGAGCTTGACCACGACCGGCGTACGGACGACGGCATCCGGGAAGTCGGGGTTGGTGATCTTCCGTGAGGGCAGAGCCACTTCGCCCAGTCCGGAGGCCGCCTCCAGGCGCCCCTTCACATCAGGGTTGACCAGCGCACCCAGCAGGGCGTTCGCCCGGGCGTCGTCGCCGAGCAGGCCGCCCACCGAGGCCGCGATATCGGCGACCACCTCGTCGTACGACTTGGGTCCGACGTCCGTCGTGATGCCGTCCCTCGGGATGAGGAGGTTCTGCGGGGTGGTGCACATCTGGCCGCTGTACAGCGACAGCGAGAAGGCCAGGTTGGAGAGCATCCCCTTGTAGTTGTCGGTGGAGTCGATGACGACGGTGTTGACGCCGGCCTTCTCGGTGTAGACCTGCGCCTGGCGGGCATTGGCCTCCAGCCAGTCGCCGAACCCGGTCGACCCCGTGTAGTCGATGATCTTGATCTCGGGGCGTACCGCGAGGGTCTTGGCGATCCCCTCGCCCGGACGCTCGGCGGCCAGGCAGACCAGGTTCGGATCGAACCCCGCTTCGGAGAGCACCTCGCGGGCCACGCGCACCGTGAGCGCGAGCGGCAGCACGGCGCGGGGGTGCGGCTTGACCAGGACAGGGTTGCCGGTGGCCAGGGAGGCGAACAGCCCCGGATAGCCGTTCCACGTCGGGAAGGTGTTGCAGCCGATCAGCAGGGAGATGCCGCGCCCCGCGGTGGTGAAGGTCTTCCGCAGCTCCAGGGGGTCGCGCTTGCCCTGCGGCTTGGACCACTCGGCGGCGGCCGGCGTGCGGGTCTGCTCCGCGTAGGCGTAGGCGACGGCCTCGAGGCCGCGGTCCTGGGCGTGCGGGCCGCCCGCCTGGAAGGCCATCATGAAGGCCTGGCCGCTGGTGTGCATCACCGCGTGCGCGAATTCATGGGTGCGGGCGCTGATGCGGGACAGGATCTCCACGCAGACCACAGCCCGCGTCTCGGGGCCGGCCTCGCGCCAGGCGCCCATGCCCGCGCGCATCGCGGGCAGCAGTACATCCAGGTCCGGGTGCGGATACTCGATGCCCAACTTCGGTCCGTACGGCGAGACTTCGCCGCCCGTCCAGTCGTCCGTGCCCGGCTGGTCCAGCTCGAAGCGGGAGCCGCGAAGGGCCTCGAAGGCCGCGAGCCCGTCGGCCGGCGCGCTGTCGCCGTACGCCTTGGGGTGCTCGGGATGCGGGGACCAGTACGCGCGGGTGCGGATCGCTTCGAGGGCCTGGTCGAGCGTGGGCCGGTGGGTCTCGGTCAGCTGCATGAAGGACCAACTCCTCGTCGAGCTGGGCAGGGAAGGATTGACAGAGTTAGAGTAACCGAACGATCGGTCGGTACAAGGGGGCCTGTCAAACCTGTGGACAACTCATCGGGGAGGATCACTCCCATGACCGCCATCGAGCCCATCGACGCCATCGACAAGAGCCGTACCGTCGCCGTCGTCGGCACCGGCACCATGGGGCAGGGCATTGCCCAGGTCGCCCTTGTCGCCGGCCATCCCGTACGTCTCTACGACGCCGTTCCCGGACGGGCGGGCCAGGCCGCGGAAGCCATCGGTGCGCGCCTCGACCGACTGGTCGAGAAGGGCCGGATGGACGCCATCGAGCGCGACGCCGCCCGCGGGCGGCTGCAGCCGGCCGCCGATCTTGCCGAGCTCGCCGACGCGGCGCTCGTCGTCGAGGCGGTCCTCGAGCAGCTCGCGGTCAAGCAGGAGCTGTTCGCGGCGCTGGAGAAGATCGTCGCTGACGACTGCCTGCTCGCCACCAACACCTCCTCGCTCTCCGTCACGGCCGTCGCGGGCGCTCTGGAGCGCCCCGGCCGCTTCGTCGGACTGCACTTCTTCAATCCGGCGCCCCTGCTCCCCCTCGTCGAGGTCGTCAGCGGCCATGCGACCGCGGAGGGGGCGGCCACGCGCGCGTGGGCGACGGCAGCGGCCTGGGGCAAGACTCCGGTGCGCTGTGCCGACACCCCCGGTTTCATCGTGAACCGCGTCGCCCGCCCCTTCTACGCGGAAGCCTTCGCGGTGTACGAGGAGCAGGGCGCCGATCCGGCCACCATCGACGCGGTGCTCAGAGAGTCCGGCGGCTTCAGAATGGGCCCCTTCGAGCTCACCGATCTGATCGGCCAGGACGTCAACGAGGCCGTCACACGTTCCGTCTGGGAGTCCTTCTTCCACAGCCCCAAGTTCCTCCCTTCCCTCGCGCAGCGCCGTCTTGTCGAGTCGCGCCGCCTGGGCCGGAAGTCTGGCCACGGCTGGTTCTCGCACGCGCAAGAGGCGACGAAGCCCGCGCCGCACACCGCGGAGCCGGCGGACGCCCCCGAGTCCGTCGTGGTCGAGGGTGATCTGGGACCCGCCGGGGAGCTGATCGCCATGATCAGGGAAGCGGGCATCACGGTGCGGCACGAGGACGACGACAAGGGAACGCGGCTGGTCCTGCCCGGCGGAGGCCAGCTGGTCCTCGCCGACGGCCAGACGTCCGCCGAATTCCGCGATGTCGTCTACTTCGATCTGGCACTCGACTACCGGTCCGCGACCCGGATCGCCCTGTCCGCCGCCGACAGTGTCGAGGAGCAAACGCTCAAACAGGCGACCGGCCTCTTCCAGGCGCTCGGCAAGCAGGTCAGCGTCATCGGTGACATACCGGGCATGATCGTCGCCCGTACCGTCGCGATGCTCGGCGACCTGGCGCTGGACGCGGTCGCCAAGGGGGTCGCGACCAGGGAGGACATCGACACGGCGATGCGCCTCGGGGTCAACTACCCCCTGGGGCCGGTCGAATGGAACGAAAGACTCGGACGTGACTGGGCGTGGGAACTGCTCGGCAACCTTCATGAGAGCGTGCCGACCGGACGCTACGCCCGGTCCCTCGCGCTCCATCAGTGGTCGTACGAGACCTCACAGGAGGACGCCTCATGACCACCGCCAAGCGCGATACGTACACCCCCGAGACGCTGCTGACCGTCGCCGTCCGGATCTTCAACGAGCGCGGGTACGACGGCACGTCCATGGAGCACCTCTCCAAGGCGGCCGGCATCTCCAAGTCCTCGATCTACCACCATGTCGCGGGCAAGGAGGAGCTGCTGCGCCGTGCGGTCAGCCGGGCGCTCGACTCGCTCTTCGCGATCCTTGACGAGCCGGGCGCCGTACGGGGACGGGCCATCGAGCGGGTCGAGTATGTGACCCGGCGCACCGTGGAGGTGCTGATGGCCGAGCTGCCCTATGTGACGCTGCTGCTGCGCGTACGGGGCAACACAAAGACCGAGCGGTGGGCGATGGAGCGGCGCCGCGAGTTCGACCAGCGGGTTGCCGATCTGCTCAAGGCTGCCGCGGCGGACGGTGATCTCCGCGCGGACATGGACATCCGGCTGGCGACCCGGCTGCTCTTCGGCATGGTGAACTCCCTGGTGGAGTGGTACCGGCCGCATGCGGGTGGCGGCTATGACGGCGATCAGGTCGCCGAGGCGGTCGTACGACTGGCCTTCGACGGGCTGCGGACGGGCTCCTAGAGCCGACTGGGCCGGCGCGGGGCCGACTGGGCCGACTGGAGCCACGGCTCATTGAGCCGACCGGGCCCACTGAACCGACCGATCCCCAGCCGGGCCTACAGGAGCGGCTCGGCGTCCGGGGGCGGCTCCGCGATCCGCCCGGGGCCCGGATCGAGATCCGTCTCCTCGAAGACCAGCAGCGTGCGCGTGGACAGCACTTCCGGGATGGACTGGAGCCTGGTCAGGACGAGCTCGCGCAGCGTGCGGTTGTCCGGGGTGTGCACCAACAGGAGTACGTCGAAGTCTCCGCTGACCAGCGCGATATGGGTGGCGCCGGGCAGCGCCTGCAACTGCTCGCGCACCGTGCGCCAGGAGTTCTGCACGATCTTGAGCGTGATGTAGGCGGAGGCACCCTGACCTGCCCGTTCATGGTTGACGCGGGCGCTGAAGCCGCGGATCACACCGTCGTCGATGAGCCTGTTGATACGGGCGTAGGCATTCGCGCGGGAGACATGGACCCGTTCAGCCACGGAGCGGATCGAGGCGCGACCGTCCGATTGCAGGATGCGCAGGATGTCTCGGTCGATGGCGTCGAGCGGTCGCGCTGGAGGGGTCTGCTCCGCGCGGTCACCACCCTCGGCCATTTGTTCAGCTGCCATATCCCCCCGCCTCCCTGGCATGGACGACCTGTCTCCATCTCAGGCTGTGGAGAACCGTTTGTCCACAGGCTGAAGGCGCCTGTAGCCAAAATGCGTCCACGACCGAACAATCGGTAGGTGAGGCGCGACACACTCGCGCCACTTCGTCATTGCTTTCGTCATTGCTTTCGTCGTCGCTCCCACGAGGAGGTGCTCGCGTTGAGAAAGAGCAGCATGACGGTCCAAGAGCTGCCCGGTGCCGCTGACGCCTACCGGCCCACCCCGCCCCCGGCGTGGAAGCCCCGGACCGACCCCGCACCACTGCTCCCGGACCCGGAGCCGTACCGCGTGCTCGGCACGGACGCCGCAGCCGGTGCCGACCCCGAGCTGCTGCTGCGGCTGTACGCGCAGCTGGTGCGCGGCCGCAGGTACAACGTCCAGGCGACCGCCCTGACGAAGCAGGGCCGACTGGCCGTCTACCCGTCGAGCACCGGGCAGGAGGCGTGCGAGGTGGCGGCTGCGCTGGCGCTGGAGGAGCGGGACTGGCTCTTCCCCAGCTACCGCGACACCCTCGCGGCCGTGGCGCGCGGCCTCGACCCCGTACAGGCGCTGACGCTGCTGCGCGGCGACTGGCACACCGGATACGACCCGCGTGAGCACCGCATAGCGCCCCTGTGCACGCCCCTCGCCACGCAGCTGCCGCACGCCGTGGGCCTGGCGCACGCCGCCCGGCTCAAGGGCGACGACGTCGTCGCGCTCGCCATGGTCGGCGACGGCGGCACCAGCGAGGGCGACTTCCACGAGGCGCTGAACTTCGCCGCCGTATGGCGGGCCCCCGTCGTCTTCCTCGTCCAGAACAACGGCTTCGCCATCTCGGTCCCGCTGGCCAAGCAGACCGCGGCCCCTTCGCTGGCCCACAAGGCCGTGGGGTACGGAATGCCCGGCCGGCTCGTCGACGGCAACGACGCGGCCGCGGTGCACGAGGTGCTCGGTGAGGCCGTGGCGCGGGCCAGGCGCGGTGGCGGTCCGACGCTGATCGAGGCCGTGACGTACCGCATCGACGCCCATACGAACGCCGACGACGCGACCCGCTACCGGGGCGAGAGCGAGGTCGAGACCTGGCGTGCGCACGATCCGATCCGGCTGCTGGAGCGGGAGTTGACGGAGCGAGGGCTGCTCGACGAGGACGGCATACGGGCGGCTGCCGAGGCGGCCGAGACGATGGCCGCGGATCTGCGCGAGCGGATGAACGCAGACCCGGTGCTCGACCCGATGGACCTTTTCGAGCATGTCTACGCCGAGCAGACGAGCCAGCTGCGGGAGCAGTCGGCACAGCTGCGGGCCGAGCTGGACGCGGAGGGAGAGGCGCGATGACCACGGCCGCGGTGAAGCCCGCTTCCATGGCTCAGGCCCTGCAGCGCGCGATGCGCGACGCGATGGCCGAGGACCCGACCGTTCATGTGCTGGGGGAGGACGTCGGCACGCTCGGCGGGGTCTTCCGGGTCACGGACGGGCTCGCCAAAGAGTTCGGCGAGGACCGCTGTACCGACACCCCGCTCGCGGAGGCGGGCATCCTTGGCACCGCTGTCGGCATGGCGATGTACGGGCTGCGGCCGGTCGTCGAGATGCAGTTCGACGCCTTCGCCTATCCGGCGTTCGAGCAGCTGATCAGCCATGTGGCGCGGATGCGGAACCGCACCCGGGGCGGGATGCCGCTGCCGATCACCGTGCGCGTGCCGTACGGCGGCGGAATCGGCGGCGTCGAGCACCACAGCGACTCGTCCGAGGCGTACTACATGGCGACTCCGGGGCTCCATGTCGTCACGCCGTCTACGGTCGACGACGCGTACGGGCTGCTGCGGGCCGCGATCGCCTCCGACGACCCGGTGGTCTTCCTGGAGCCGAAGCGGCTGTACTGGTCGAAGGCGCAGTGGTCGCCGGAAGCGCCGTCCATGGTCGAACCGATAGGCCGGGCCGTCGTCCGGCGTCCCGGGCGCAGCGCCACGCTCATCACGTACGGGCCGTCCGTGCCGGTCTGCATGGAGGCGGCGGAGGCCGCCGCGGCCGAGGGCTGGGACCTGGAAGTCGTCGATCTGCGCTCGCTGGTGCCCTTCGACGACGAGACTGTCTGCGCGTCCGTGCGGCGCACGGGCCGGGCGGTCGTCGTCCACGAGGCCACCGGCTTCGGCGGTCCCGGAGGGGAGATCGCCGCGCGGGTGACGGAGCGCTGCTTCCACCATCTGGAGGCGCCGGTGCTGCGGGTCGCGGGGTTCGACATTCCGTATCCGCCGCCGATGCTCGAACGGCATCATCTGCCGGGAGTGGACCGAGTGCTGGACGCGGTGGCGCGGCTGCAGTGGGAGGCGGGGAGCTGATGGCCCAGGTGCTCGAATTCAAGCTCCCCGACCTCGGGGAGGGGCTGACCGAGGCGGAGATCGTCCGCTGGCTGGTGGCCGTGGGCGATGTCGTCGCGATCGACCAGCCGGTCGTCGAGGTCGAGACGGCCAAGGCGATGGTGGAGGTGCCGTGCCCGTACGGGGGTGTGGTGACCGCGCGCTTCGGCGAGGAGGGCACGGAACTGCCGGTCGGGGCGCCCCTGCTGACAGTCGCGGTCGGTGCGATGGAATCGAACGGATCCGCGGGAGCTTCGGGCTCGTCCGACTCCTCGGGATCCGCCGGCGAATCGTCCGGCAATGTGCTGGTCGGCTATGGGACGGGGGCGCCGGCTGCGCGCAGGCGCCGTATCCGGCCTGCCGCGCCGACTGCCGCCGCGCCTGTCACAGCTCCGGCGGCCGCCTCGGCTCCGGCGCCTGTTCAGGCGCCTGTTGAGGCGCCCGTCGAGGCTCCGGTGCCCGTTGGGGACGTGACGCAGGGCGGGCCCGTGCCCGTCATCTCGCCGCTCGTCCGCAGGCTCGCCCGTGAACACGGTCTCGATCTGCGCCGGTTGACCGGGTCGGGGCCGGACGGTCTGATCCTGCGTGCCGATGTCGAGCACGCCATGCGGGCCGCCGATACGACTGCCGCGCCGGAGCCCGCCGTGGCCGCCACCGCGGCCGCCTCCGGAACGCGCGGTGAGCGTGTACCGCTGCGTGGCATCCGCGGAGTCGTGGCCGACAAGCTGTCCCGCAGCCGGCGCGAGATACCGGACGCCACCTGCTGGGTCGACGCTGACGCGACCGAGCTGATGGCCGCGCGGGCCTCGATGAACGCCGCGGGCGGTCCGAAGATCTCGCTTCTGGCGCTGCTCGCCCGGATCTGTACCGCCGCGCTCGCCCGCCACCCGGAGCTCAACTCCACAGTGGACATGGAGGCCAGGGAGATTGTGCGCCTGCCCGAGGTGCACCTCGGGTTCGCGGCGCAGACCGAGCGAGGCCTGGTCGTCCCCGTCGTACGGGATGCGCACAGCCGCTCGGCCGAGTCGCTGACCGCGGAGTTCGGGCGTCTGACGGATGCTGCCAGGGACGGGACGCTGACTCCGGCGGATCTGACCGGCGGGACGTTCACGCTGAACAACTACGGGGTCTTCGGCGTCGACGGCTCCACGCCGATCATCAATCACCCGGAGGCGGCCATGCTCGGCGTCGGCCGGATCGTGCCGAAGCCATGGGTGCACCAGGGCGAGCTGGCTGTCCGCCAGGTCGTCCAGCTGTCGCTGACCTTCGACCACCGGGTCTGCGACGGCGGCACGGCAGGCGGTTTCCTGCGGTATGTGGCCGACTGCGTGGAGCATCCGGCGGTGCTGCTGCGCAGCCTGTAGATCCACCGGACGGTCCACCCCGTCCACATACCAAGAGAGATCCAAACGGGGCTCCCCGCCCAAGCGATCGCGGCCCATACTTCAGGGATGACCGCGTATGACGCCATCGTGCTCGCCGGAGGTGCCGCGAAGCGGCTGGGCGGGGCCGACAAGCCTGCGGTGAGCGTGGGTGGGCGGGCCCTGCTCGACCGTGTGCTCGGGGTGTGCCGCGACGCGGGGCGCACCGTTGTCGTCGGGGGACGCCGGGTCACCGCGCGCCCCGTGGTCTGGGCGCGCGAGGAGCCCCCGGGCGGTGGGCCGCTCGCCGCGCTGGACGCCGGCGTGCGGCAGATCGGGGCACCGGCCGTCCTGGTGCTCTCCGCCGATCTGCCGTTCCTGGGGGAGCGGACGGTACGGCAGTTGATCGACGTCCTCGACACGAGCGGGCGGGAGGCGGCCCTGCTCACCGATCCCGGCGGCCGTGACCAGCCTCTCGTCGCGGCGTACCGCACCGAACCGCTGCGCCGTGAACTCGCGCTCCTCGCCACCGAGCACGGGAGTCTGGCCGGGCTGCCATTGCGTCTGCTGACGCAGGAATTGGACCTCGCCCGGATCGCCGCGGAGCCGCTCGCCTCCTTTGACTGCGACACCTGGGAGGACATCTCCGCAGCCCGGGCCCGTATCAGGGAGCATGGGAACGTGCTGGACGAATGGATCACCGCAGTCAAGGACGAACTCGGCATCGAACTCGACGTCGACACCGGCGTCCTGCTCGACCTCGCCCGGGACGCCGCGCATGGCGTCGCGCGTCCCGCCGCACCGCTCACCACCTTCCTGGTGGGCTACGCAGCCGCCAGGGCGGGCGGCGGCCCGGAGGCGGTCGCCCAGGCCGCCCGCAAGGCCGCCGCGCTGGCCGCGCGCTGGGCCGGCGAGGCCGATCAGGCCACCCCTGGTACCGCGGCCGGTCCGGCCGCCTCCGGAGGGAAGCCCGACAAGCCCCCCAAGAACGACGAGGCCGACGCCGGATGACCGGTCAGGACCACGAGGTCGACGCCGCTGACGGAACCGTGGACGAGCCCGATGCGGACGGCGTCGAGGAAGCCCTCGCGCTCGTCGGCCGCCGGACCCGGCAGAAGTCGGTGCCCGCCCCCGGCACGACCCGGCACCGTGCCGCCCCCTGGCCCGACGCCCGCGGTCTCGCCGCCCGCCTCGGACGGGCCGCTCCGCCGCGTACCCAGCGCGTGCCTCTCGATCAGGCCCTCGGCCGGGTTCTCGCCGAGCCGCTCACCGCGCTCTGCGATCTGCCCCCCTTCGACACCTCCGCAATGGACGGCTGGGTCGTCGCGGGGCCCGGTCCATGGACCGTTCAGGGCGACGGCTCGATCCTCGCCGGGCACGCCGACGCCCCGCCGCTCCCCGACGGAGCGGCCGTACGGATCGCCACCGGCGCCCGTATTCCGCCCGAGGCCACTGCGGTAATCCGCACCGAGCACTCCCGTACCGACACGGACAAGGGCCAGCTGTACGCCGAGCGCGAGGTGGTCCCCGGTCAGGACATCCGGCCGCGTGGACAGGAGTGTCGCTCCGGCGACCAACTGCTGCCTGCCGCATCCCTGGTGACCCCGGCGGTGCTCGGCCTCGCCGCGGCCGCCGGCTACGACGAGCTGCTCACGGTCCCCCGGCCCCGCGTCGAGGTCCTTGTCCTCGGCGATGAGCTCCTCACCGCCGGACTCCCCCACGATGGCCTGATCCGCGATGCCCTGGGGCCAATGATCGGTCCCTGGCTGCGCGCTCTCGGTGTCGAGGTCATCGCCACGCGCCGCCTCGGTGACGACGCCGAAGCCCTCCATGAGGCCGTCACCACCTCCGATGCCGACCTCCTCCTGACCACCGGTGGCACGGCTGCGGGTCCGGTCGACCATGTCCACCCGGTGCTGCGGAAGGCGGGTGCGGAGCTGCTGGTCGACGGAGTCGCCGTACGCCCAGGCCATCCGATGCTGCTGGCCCGGCTCGCCCCCGACCCGCACCGGCCGGACGGATCCCGGGACAGATATCTGGTGGGCCTGCCCGGCAATCCACTCGCTGCCGTCTCCGGACTCCTCACCCTCGCCGAGCCGCTGTTGCGTGCGCTCGCGGCCCGGCCCGCCCCTGCCCCGTATCGCGCCCCCGTACGTGACGAGGTGCACGGGCACCCGTACGACACCCGCCTTGTGCCCTTCGTCCACCGCGCCGACCAGCTGGTCCCGCTGCACTACAACGGACCGGCCATGCTGCGCGGTATCGCCGCCGCCGATGGTCTTGTCGTCGTGCCGCCGGGCGGCGCGCGTGCCGGTGACGAGCTGGAGGTCCTCGATCTGCCCTGGGCGCCATCGAACGCCCAGGATGGGTGTTTCACGTGAAACTTCCCGGTCGAGACGCCATTGCCCGCGATACCGACGAGCACCTGGTCACCAGCCGGGTGAAACACAAGAAACGCCTGGTCAGCGGTTCTACTGGGTACGGGTCACCGTGATCAGCCGATCGCCGGGCCGGAGCGTCGCGGCGTCTGGGTGGTCGTAGCCCAGAATCTCGTTCCTGCGCACGACAGCGACAACGAGGTCCTTGCACTCGCGGGGTGATCGGCCCGTCTCTTCGTTGGTCACCGGCCGCTCTGACAAATCAAGTCCGGTGCCATAGGTCATCAGCTCCTCCAGCACCGTGCCCACGTAGGGCTTGCCAGTGGAGAGCCCGAGCAGCCGTCCGGCCGAACTGGAGCTGGTTACCACGGCATCCGCACCACTCTGTTTGATCAGCGGTACGTTCTCGTCTTCCCGGACAGCCGTGACGATGGCGGCTCGCCTGTTGAGCTGTCTCGCGGTGAGCGTGACCAATGTGGCGGTGTCGTCCCGCTGGGGAGCGATGATCACTTGTGCGGCGCGCGGCAACTCTGCTTGCAGCAGTGTTTCGGAGCGGGTCGCGTCCCCATGGATGGCCACGAAGCCGTCACTGCTGGCGGCGTCCACCGCCTTCCGCTGAGGGTCGATGATGACGATCTTGCCTTTGGGGGTTCCCTGGCCCAGCAGCGTTGCGATGGCATGACGGCCCTTGGTGCCGTAGCCGACGACGACCACGTGGTCCTGGGTGCGGCCCTTCCAACGGTGAACACGAGCCTGCTGCCGCGTTCGTTCGGTGAGCACTTCGAGTGTGGTGCCCACCAAGATGATCAGGAAGAGCACACGCAACGGGGTGATGAGCAGGATGTTGGTCAGGCGTGCGCTGTCGCTGTGCGGAACGATGTCGCCGTATCCGGTGGTGGAGAGGGTGACCGTCGCGTAGTAAAAGGCGTCGAGGAGATCGACCGAGTTGTTGGCATTGTCGTGGTAGCCGTCGCGATCGACGTAGACGATGGCCACGGTCGCCAGCAGTACACCCAGGGCCATGGTGAGGCGTCGAAGGACTTGCTGAAGTGGAGGCACCACGCTCAGAACCGGCATGACGACGGTGCGGGCAGCGTCGGCGTCGACGCGGTCCCCCGACCGGGTGCCGGACCAGAGGGACTGGAGAACCGAGACTCTTCTCGTCTTGGTCGACTGCGTCTCGTCCTTCATGACCGGCCCTCGCGCGCAGTGATCCGCTCATTCAGCATGCCGACCATGCTCCCGTACCGAACCGGCGAATGGTGTGCAGCGGGAGGCTTGATCTGGGCTCGTCACTGCATGGCAAGTTGACCGCCGAGCACGCATGCGGTGAAGCAGCCCGCGCCAGGCGCACGCCCCACGTCCGGTCGGCCCGCGGCGAAAGCGATGGGCTGTGAATCCCGCACGACAGGGTCTTCGGGAATATCGTCGACGGTGCGGCCGGCGCCTCGGGTGCCGTACTCACGCTCCGGCTCGACCATGGCTGCGGGGTGTGGCATCAGTACCGCAATGCGTTGCGGACCTCGGCGGTCACCGTGCTGTTCAGGTCCCGGTTACTTTGGGCGGTGGCGTGGGCCGTGCCGCCCGCGGCGACCTGGGGGACCTCGAGGACGACCACATCGACCAGGTTTCCTGACTGGTCCTTGTAATTGACCACGATGGTGTAGCGCCTCGGCTTCGAGTCGTGGTTGGCGACGTTCACCGGGACCTCCGCCCGGCCGTTGGAGCCGGTCGCGATGCTGCCGAGGGTGACGTCCGCCTTGGCGTTCAATCCGCCCTTCACCTTTGCCAGCGCAGACGACGCAGCCGCCTCGGCGGAAGCGACCGCAGAGGTCGCCGCCGACGCTGCCGCAGTTCTGGCCGCGGTGGCAAGGGCGGACGCCTTCGACCTCGCGGCAGAGGCCGCCGCCGACGCGGGGGAGCTTGGAGACTCGTTCGACGAACAGCCGGTCAGTCCGGCCCAGCTGAGCATGACGGCCACCCAAGCAGCAGTGCATCGGTTGACCTGGCGTTCCATGGCTTCTCCCGACTCGACGGCACTTTCCCGTCCAGCGTCGGCTGTCCCCGCCCGCCGCACCAGCCACGCACGGCACCCGGGTGACGTCGACAGACAGTCGACAGGATCGCCGCCGGTAACGGCCCCCTGCCGAGTGAGGCCCGGACCGCCCCAGCAGGCCTTCGCAGCCTGCGTCACCCGCAAGGGCGCTCCGCACCTTGGCCTGTGTGGTGTCGGTACCGTCGTCCCCATCCGTACCGGGGCCATCGTCGGGCTCGAAGGAAAGCCGTACGAGACCGGCTCAGTTCTGGCCTCCAAGATCGCCTCAATGTGCCCGCTTCACGAGATCATCGGGCATGCTCTTAGGCTACTTTCGGAACACCGCTGGAGGCTTCGCTTGCGTGAGCACACGGTCATCGTCGGCTTCGGCACCAAGGGGCGGTCCGCGATTCAGACGCTGACCGCGACAGGCCTGAAGAAGTCCCAGATCATCGTCGTCGACCCCAGCGCCAAGGTGATCGAGGCCGCCAATGCCGAGGGCCTTGTGGGGGTGATCGGCGACGCGACCCGCAGCGATGTGCTGATCCGCGCCGAGGTTCAGAAGGCCGGGCAGATCGTCATCGCGACACAGCGCGACGACACTGCGGTTCTGGTCGCGCTGACTGCGCGCCAACTCAACCGGGGCGCGAAGATCGTCGCCGCGGTCCGCGAGGAGGAGAACGCGCCGTTGCTGCGCCAGTCCGGCGCGGATGCGGTGATCACCAGCGCGAGCGCGGCCGGTCGGCTGCTGGGCCTGTCCGTGCTCAGCCCCAGCGCGGGCACGGTGATGGAGGACCTGATCCAGCAGGGCAGCGGCCTCGACCTCATCGAACGGCCGGTGATAAAGGCCGAGGTGGGCCGCAGTGTGCGGGAGGCCGACGATCTGGTGGTGAGCGTGCTGCGCGGGCACCGGCTGATCGGCTACGACGACCCGGCGGCGAGTCCGCTGCAGCTGACGGATCGCCTGATCACGATCGTGCGTGCGTCGAAGGTCCAGCCCCTCAACCCGCCTGAGTAGGCCCACTCCGGAGTAGCCTCGCGGCCATGCATGCGATCACGATTCCCGAACCTGGCGGTCCCGAGGCGCTTGTGTGGGCCGAGGTGCCCGATCCCGTACCCGGCGAGGGAGAAGTCCTCGTCGAGGTCGTTGCGAGCGCCGTCAATCGAGCCGATCTGCTGCAGCGGCAGGGCTTCTACGACCCGCCGCCCGACTCGTCCCCGTACCCCGGCCTCGAGTGCTCGGGCCGGATCTCGGCGCTCGGGCCGGGTGTCTCGGGGTGGGCCGTGGGCGACGAGGTGTGTGCGTTGCTGGCAGGCGGCGGTTATGCGGAGAAGGTCGCCGTGCCGGCGGGTCAGCTGCTGCCGGTGCCGGAGGGGCTGGATCTTGTCACGGCCGCGGCGCTGCCCGAAGTGACGGCCACGGTGTGGTCGAACGTGTTCATGATCGCGCACTTGCGGCCGGGTGAGACGTTGCTGGTCCATGGTGGTGCGAGCGGTATCGGCACGATGGCGATCCAGCTCGCCAAGGCGGTGGGCGCGCGGGTGGCGGTCACCGCGGGCGGGCCCGAGAAGCTGGCGCGCTGTGCGGAGCTGGGCGCGGACATCCTGATCGACTACCGCGAGCAGGACTTCGTGGAGGAGCTGCGGAAGGCGACGGACGGGGCGGGCGCGGACGTCATCCTCGACATCGTCGGCGCGAAGTATCTGGACCGGAATGTGAAGGCGCTGGCGGTCAACGGCCGCCTTGCCGTGATCGGCCTGCAGGGTGGCGTCAAGGGCGAGCTGAACCTGGCGATGCTGCTCGGCAAGAGGGCCGCCATCGCGGCGACGATGCTGCGGGGCCGCCCGCTCGGTGAGAAGGCGTCGATCATGGCGGCTGTACGGGAGCATGTGTGGCCGCTGATCGAGGGGGGCCTGGTCCATCCGGTGGTGGACCGCATGGTTCCGCTGCCGGACGCGGCGGAGGCGCATCGGGTGCTGGAGTCGGGCGCGAATGTCGGCAAGGTGCTGCTGGTGGCGCCTACGGCGGGCTGACCCGACTCGCCCTTGGGTGTGGGGGGTAACGAAGCACCCCCCACACCCCTGAGCGTCGTGCAACAGCAGCCTCAGACCCCGTCAGGCTGGGCGACCCTACAAATACGGCCCCGAGCGGATTGCGCCGTGGGGACCCTCCTCGTCGGCCTCGTGGGAGGCGCCGGGCGGGAGGGCGCGGCGCATCTGCTCGAGTTGGGCGCGGGCCGCCATCTGCTGCGCGAACAGCGCCGTCTGGATTCCGTGGAAGAGACCCTCAAGCCAGCCCACCAACTGGGCCTGTGCAATGCGCAGTTCGGCCTCGGAGGGGATCGCCTCGTCGGTGAAGGGGAGGCTGAGGCGCTCGAGTTCCTCAACAAGCTCCGGTGCCAGGCCGTCCTCCAGCTCCTTCACCGAGCTGGCGTGGATCTCCTTGAGCCGGACCCGGCTCGCCTCGTCCAGAGGTGCTGCCCTGACTTCCTCCAGCAGCTGCTTGATCATGCTTCCGATGCGCATGACCTTCGCAGGCTGTTCGACCATCTCTGTCACCGGGACCTCGCGCGACTCGTCGTCACCGTCACCGCCGCCGAGTGCCATCCCGTCCTGTCCCACAACGAGGACGTGGGGGCTCTCCTGCGACCGTTCATTCCTCGGCATCTCCATGCTGCCATTCTCTCGCATCGTTGCCTCACCACACGGTGTGCCCCCGTACGAGGGTGATCCACCCTCGTACGGGGGCACAAAACCCCAGGTTGTACCGGTCAGGTCGCCTCGCGGCGGGACAGCGCCCCGCGGGAGCGGGTGACCACTGCCGCCAGGAGCGCGGCGCCCAGCGGAACGGCGATGAGCAGCGCGGCCAGGGTCGCCCAGGGCACGATGATCGGTACATACGGCGTCGAATTGAACGAGCCGAAGCCCTGGTCCAGCGCCTGCTCGTAGAACTTCATCTGCTGGCGCTTCTCGGTGAGCCGCAGCCCGACCGCCGGGAGCACGCCCGCCGCCGAGCCCAGCAGCACACCCATCGCAGCCACCACACCGCACTGGAACCCGCTGAGCGTCCTGCGGACCCGCGGCGGCGCGCCGACCGCGGCGAGCGTCTTCAGATCGGCCTCGGCATCCGCTTGGGCGAGGCCCGTGGCGATACCGGCCGCACCGATGGTGATCAGTCCGGCGAAGACGGTCAGCGCCAGCAGGATGATGCTGTTCTCGCTGGTGTAGCCCTCCTCGACATACAGGTTGATGTCGGAGCCGGTCTTGTCGAGCTCTCCGTCCAGCCGCTGGCGCTGCTCACTGCTCGGCATCTTGTCGGTGGAGTAGTACGCGCCGAGCGGGACGGTGGTCATACCGGAGGCCTTGGCCGCGGCAGTCGGCACGATCATCGAGACACCGTACGAGGTGGGCTCACCGGCGACCTGGTGCGCGGTGAACGTCTTGATCTCGCCGGGTGCCTCCTTGCCCTTCTCCGCGGCCGCGTCGGCCTTCTTGGTGTCGGTGATCAGACGGATGCTGATCTTTCCCTTGGTGTCGAGGTTGCGCTTGTCGAACGAGAGGATCTGTCCGGCAGCCAGTGCCTTCCCGGCCGCCGCGTCCTCGATTCCGAGCACCTTCAGCAGCTTCGCGTCGCCGACCAGCACACCGCTGTCGGCGTAGATGGAGCCCCCGCCCGAGTTCTCCTTGCAGCGCCAGTCCTGGCTGAGCTTGCGGCGTTCGGCCTTGCTGAACTTCGTCGAAGGGTCCTCGTTCGGCTTGGCCGGGTCGGTCATCCACAGCGGGCACTGGTTGGCCTTGGGCACGACGACCTCATAGCGGCCGCAGCCCTCTGCACCGCCGTACATCGAGCAGTTGGACTTCCCGACGGAGATACGGTCCACATCGGCCCGTACGTCGATCGGCAGCATCTTCTGCACGGTGGCGCGCACCGCAGGCACGTCCCGCCCGCCGGCCTCGTCGAGCATCACGGAGACCACCCCGTGGGGCAGGCGCGCGACGTACTGGGCCCTGCCCTCGGCGTCGCTGCTCGCGGCGTAGGTCGCCACGGCCACCGTGCCCGCGACGGCGGCCAGCACCGCGGCCACGGCGGGAGCCGTACGGCCCCGGTTGCGTACCGCGTCACGCAGCGCCAGGCGCGGCGAGAGCGGAAGGATGCGTCCGGTCCGGCCGAACAGGCCCACCAGGGCGGGGGTCAGCGCGACCACGCCCAGTTCGGCGATGGCGCTGCCGCCCGCGACGACGATGGACTCGTCGGTCATCGTCGACCCGTAGAGCGCGATCGCAGCGCCCAGGCCGACCGCGATCAGCCCGATCACCGGGAGCACCCGGCTGCTCTTGCGTACACCGCGACGGCCGGTGAGCGAGGCGAGCACGCTCTGCCGGGAGGAGGTGACGGCCGGGACGATCGCGGCCATCAGGCCCGTGAACACGGCGAGCAGCCCGATGCCGAGCAGCTCCAGCGGCCGTACGTCGAAGCTGCCGAAGCGCTTGCCCAGGTAGTCCTCGAGCAGTGGCTGCAGCGCGAAGGTGAGGAGCAGACCGAGGATGGTGCCGACGACGGCCGCGGCGAAACCGATCACCAGACCGCCGGCGAGGACGATGGCACGGATATGGCGCCGGTCACCGCCGTTGGCGCCGACCAGACCGAGCTGGCGGCGCGAGCGCCGGGCGCCGACCGCGAAGGCGGGCCCTGCCAGCAGACAGATCTCCAGCATCGCGAGGCCGACGACGGTGCCGACGGCCGCGAGGGCCGCGGCCTTGGCGGCCGTGCTCTCCTCGTAGTTGCCCCAGCCTTCTTGCTGGTAGATCGGGATCTCGGACCTGGCCGGCGGGTCGAGAGCGACGGCGCGTGAATTGACCGTCACGCCCTTGGCGTTGGCCTGCTTGACCATGTTCCACGTGAAACCACCGGAGATGCGCACCAGCTGCGTAGTGCTCGCTTCGGTACCGGGCAGCCCGGCCTTTTCGAGAGCCTTGTCGAGCGGGGTGAGCAGCGCGCCGGGCAGCGCGTTGACCTGGTCGGTCTCCAGCGCGTCAGGGAGTTCGTATGCACCGACGATCTTGTACTCGCGGTCGAGCCCGCGCGCTGTGAGCGTGGAGCCCACCTTCAGACCGCTGGACTCCAGGAAGTGCGTGGTCGCGGCGACCTCGTCGGCCTTCTGCGGGAGCCGGCCGTGGTCGACGACCATGATGCCTTGGCCATCGGGTCGGAGGACTTCAACTCGCGGATCTCGGTGTTCAGCAGACCGTGCGTGGTGCGCAGCTTGCCCGAACCCTGCGAGTCCGTCAGGGACTTGGCGCCGGCAGGCAGTGCCTTGGTGATATCGGTCTTGCCCTCGGGCCACGGCTTGTTGTCGAAGTTCCCCACCGGCGTGGAGCTGTTGGCGTCCGGTGTCTGCATGATGGCCAGACCGCCCATGCCTGGATCTGTCAGCCGTGCGTCGGCCGCCCCCAGCGAACGCTCAAGGCTCTGCTCGGTGGAGAGCTCGGCGCTGCGCAGAGTCAGATCCGCGGCGCTCACGCCGAGGATGGGAAGGGCGATCATCGCCAGGACGAGGAAGCTGCGGCCCTTGGAGCGCCAGGCGTCGCGGCGGGCGATACGGATCGCGGCCCGCCAGGAGTGATACCAGGTCATCACAGTTCTGCCGCCTGGCCGGAGAGCAGCGAGTCGGCCTGGCTGCGGATGGTCTGGTCGACTACGGCGCCGTCGCGCAGGAAGACCACGCGGTCCGCCCAGGCCGCGAAGCGCGGTTCGTGGGTGACGAGAATGCCGGCCGCGCCACCGTCGCAGCGCGAGCGCAGCAGGGCGAGAACGGACTCGCCGGTCTCGGAGTCCAGTGCGCCGGTCGGCTCGTCGGCGAGGACAAGACGCCGCTCGCCGACCAGGGCGCGAGCGATGGCCACCCGCTGCTGCTGACCGCCCGACATCTCGTCCGGGAAGCGGTCGGCGAGATGGCCGAGGTCCATCTCCTCCAGGGCGGCGACGGCCTCGGTACGGGCCTTGCGTGCGGAGATCCCGTCGAGTTCGCGCGGCAGGGCGACATTCTCGGCGGCGGTGAGGGCCGGGATGAGGTTGTAGTCCTGGAAGACGTAGCCGATGCTGCGGCGGCGCAGGGCGGCGAGCGTCTTGCGGTCGGCGGTGGTGATGTCGGTGTTCTCGACGATCACCCGTCCCGAGGTGGGCGCGTCGAGGCCGCCCGCGATGGTGAGCAGCGTGGACTTGCCGGAGCCCGACGGGCCCATGACGGCGACGAGTTCGCCGGGAAAGACATCGAGGTTGATGCCGCGCAGGGCATGCACCTCGGTGGCGCCGCTGCCGTGGACGCGGGTCAGTTGCTGGAGTTGCAGCACTGGCTGCTGTGACGGCTGTGACTGGTGGTCGGACATAAAGGGTCCCCCCTGGACGGATGGCGTTCGTACGAGCGGATGTACGGAGACTTGGTGGCCGGTGGCCGGTGGCCCGGAGATGAGCGGGAAGCCGTGGGAAGCTCGGGTGGGCTACGTCGGCGGTGCGGGCCGCGCGTGCGCCGGAAACGTGGGCTGCGTCGAGGACGCGGGGTGCGGCGGAGATACGGAATGCGGCGGAGATCCGGGGTGCGGCGGGGGCGAGATCAGGGAAGCGGTCGTCGTGTGCCCGGCTGCCCGCTCGGCCGCCGCCGAGAGGCGGATCAACCGCACCTCGCAATGGTCGAGCCAGCGCGCCTCGGCTTCGGTCTGGAAGATCAGCTGCTCCAGGACGAGCAGCCAGGCCACGTCGTCACGCTCCTGCGAGCCCCCGCTCTCGATGGCGGCGAGGGCCTGCGCCTTGAGCCGGGTGTAGTCCTGCATCGCCTTCACGGTGTGATGGCGCTGGGACTGGATGACGGCACGGATGTCCACGCCGGGCGCACCGACCGCCATCGCGAGCTTGATGGCCAGCTCGTCACGGGGCGGACTGCTGCGGTCCACGGGCGTCTCGAACCAGCTCTTCAGCTCGGCGCGCCCGGCATCGGTGATGACGTACAGCGCATGGCCGGCGTCGTCCTCGCCGTCCTGGGCGACCATGCCGTCGCGCTCCAGGCGGTTGAGGGTCGTATAGACCTGCCCGACGTTGAGCGGCCAGGTGGCACCGGTGCGCGACTCGAACTCCGTACGGAGCTGGGAGCCGTAGCGAGGACCGGGCTCCAGGAGGGCGAGAAGCCCGTGGCGGATCGACATACTCAGTATGTATACCGAGTATGGCGGACTCGGCAACCATCGAGAGACGGAGTCTGTGCGTCCGTCTTGAGGGGGACATGATGATCAGCGGCGCCTCAATCGCACGCCCAGGAAGCCGATTCCGAGCCCCATGAGCGTCATCCCGGCCCCCAGTGACAGCGGCGAGATCTGGTGCCCGACGACCTCGGGGACGGCCTGTGGGGCCTGCTGATGTGCGGCGGCGGGGACGGAAGGGGTCGGAGTGGGGATCGGGGAGTCCTGGGGATCCTCCTGCTCCTCCGTCCGGAGTTCCTCATCCTCCGTGGGAGGGGGCTCGGACGCGGACAGCCGCGTGTCGGACGGAGCGGAATGGGACGCGGACGCTGCGTCGGACGGCGTACGGTGCGGCCGGTCCGGGTGGTCCTGGCGGTCGGGATGGTCGGGATGGTCGGGATGGTCGGGGCGGTCCGGCAGGTCCGGGCTCTCCGACTCACTCGGGCTCGTGCTCCTGGGAGACCGCCCGGGCCGCGGACGCCCCTCCCCGGCATGCCGCCCCGCGAGGGACGCCGAGACGTCGGGCCTGGCCGTCGGGGTGCGGTCGGGGGACTCGGACTCCTCGTCGGCGTACGCGTGGGGCATGGCCAGCAGCAGGAGCGACGCGACCGTGATCGCGCACTGTGTGCGGAGCCTTGGAGTCACCGGGTGACCCCCCTCCCGTGCCGAGTCGCCGAGATATCGGACTCAGCGTCACATGGCATGACACTTCCGGCATCTCGGGGCAGGAGAACGGGGAACGGCCCGGCACGCGGAGCGCGTGCCGGGCCGTTCCCGGAAACGGGCCGTTCCCGGAAAGCGGAGCGGGTCGGGCTAGCCGGCCTTGCCCGTGGAGATCGTGATCTCGAACTCCTGGCTCTTCGGTACGACAGCCTCGCCGGAGCTCGGGTACTGCAGGATGACGGCGTCCTTGGGGTACTGAGGGTTGTTCTCCTCGGTCACCTTCCAGGTCCAGCCGGCGGCCCGCAGGCAGTCCTTGACCGAGAGGAGGTCCTTGTAGAGGAGATTGGGGGCCTGGACCTTCGCCGGGTCATTGCCGTCTTCCGTGGCGTTGGAGCACTCCGTCGCCTCGATGGTCCGCGTACGGTCCGGGGCCAGGGCCCCGGCCTCCGCCGACTGGCTCGCGCTCGGGTCGTCGCCCGTGTTGTCGCCGCCACCCGGGTCGTCCTTGTTCAGGGCGAGCGCCGTGATCAGACCTCCGATCGCCAGCAGCGCCACCACGATGGCGCCCACGATGACCGGCATGTTCCGCTTGCCGCCACCACTGCCGCCCGAAGCCGTCGTCGGCTGCGGCGAGAGGGTGTACGGAGGCGGCGTCGAGGACACCGGGGCAGGCGCCTGGTACGCCGATACCGGGGGTGGCGTCTGATACGCCGACGCCGGGGCGGGCGTCTGTGGGTACCCGTACTGCGGCGTGGGAGCCGGCGCCGGCGTAGGAGTCGGCGGCCCGTACGGACCCGGCTGGTACGGCGTCTGCACGCTCTGCGGCGCCGGAGTCGACTGGTCCAGCGGCGGGAAGACCGCGGAGCCGACGCCCGCGCCACTGCTCGCCGGGGCGCCACCGATGATCACCGGTGCGCCCGTCTGCCCGGCACTCGCCACCCGCGCGCACTCGTCGCGCATCGCCGCGGCGCTCGGGAAACGCTCGTTCGGGTTCTTCTTCAGCGCCCGTGCGACCAGCGCGTCCATCGCCGGAGTGACGGAGCGGTTGATCGTCGACGGGGCGACCGGCTCTTCCTGTACATGCGCGTACGCGATCGCCAGCGGTGAGTCCGCGTCGAACGGGATTCGCCCGGTCAGCAGCTGGAACAGCATGATGCCGACCGAGTACAGGTCGGACCGCGCGTCGACGCCGCGTCCCAGCGCCTGCTCCGGCGACAGATACTGCGGTGTTCCGACCACCATGCCGGTCTGCGTCATCGAGGTGACGCCCGACTGCATGGCGCGCGCGATGCCGAAGTCCATCACCTTGACGATGCCGCGCTTGGTCATCATCACGTTGCCGGGCTTGATGTCGCGGTGGACCAGGCCCATTTCATGGCTGGTCTCCAGCGCGGCCAGCACATCGGCCGTCACCTTCAGCGCCTTGTCCGCCGGCATCGCGCCGTACTGCTGGATGTCCGCCTGCAGTACGGATCCCAGCGGCCGGCCCTCGACGTACTCCATGACGATGTACGGCATCAGCGCGCCGTCGAGCTCGTCCTCGCCGGTGTCGAAGACCGACACGATATTGGTGTGCGACAGCTTGGCGACGGCCTGCGCCTCGCGCCGGAAGCGCTCGCGGAAGGACTGCTCGCGACCCAGCTCCGTGTGCAGCGTCTTGATGGCGACCTGGCGGTCCAGCGCGGAGTCGTACGCCAGATAAACGGAGGCCATGCCGCCTTCGCCGAGCAGGTCGCGTAGCTGATACCGGCCGCCCGCTACGGAACCACCCGCGTAGCGGCCCTGTGCGCCGTCCTGGCTCATGACTGTGCATCCCCCTCGGCGCGAAGGCGCGGTGGCACGCGATGGCTCGCGTCGCTCGCTGATCTCTGCGCTGTGCTGTGTGATTTATGCCGCGTGATCCGTGTCCCGGATCGGTATTCCGTGATCCGTATTACGGGGCAAGTCTGCCCGAGGGGCCCGGCACGTCAAGCCAGGTGCCCGTTCCGTGACCGTACGCACAAGAAGCGTCTCGGAAGCGTTACAGGAAGAGCATGGAATTTGCCTGCCCGCAGGGGCAGCAGGTTTGATGGCCGGTCCATCTCGAATCGGGCCCGTCGCGCAAAGGCTGTAGCGTGACGTGGCACAGCACCCCGAGGACCACAGCGAACCCCCGCACGCAGAGTACGCACGCGGACAGATACGACGGCGAGGACTGATGGCACCCGAACCCGAAGCAGGCGGCGGCGGAGTGCCGGATGCGGCGGACTCCTGGGGCATCGGCGGAGTGGTCGGCGACGGCCGCTACCGCCTGACGCACCGTCTCGGACGCGGCGGTATGGCCGAGGTGTTCGCGGCGGAGGACGTACGGCTGGGTCGCACTGTCGCGGTCAAGCTGCTCCGCTCCGACCTCGCCGAGGACCCGGTCTCCAAGGCCCGCTTCACGCGTGAGGCGCAGTCGGTCGCCGGCCTCAACCACCATGCGGTGGTTGCCGTGTACGACTCCGGCGAGGATGCGGTGGGCGGTCAGACCGTCCCGTACATCGTGATGGAGCTGGTCGAGGGGCGCACCATCCGCGATCTGCTCCTCAACGCCGAGGCTCCGCCGCCCGAGCAGGCGCTGATCATAGTCTCCGGAGTACTCGAGGCACTCGCGTACTCGCACCAGCACGGCATCGTGCACCGCGACATCAAGCCGGCCAACGTCATCATCACCAACTCCGGTGCGGTGAAGGTGATGGACTTCGGTATCGCGCGAGCCCTGCACGGCGCTCAGTCGACGATGACCCAGACCGGCATGGTCATGGGTACGCCGCAGTACCTCTCCCCCGAGCAGGCGCTGGGCAAGGCCGTCGACCACCGCTCCGATCTGTACGCCACGGGCTGTCTGCTCTACGAACTGCTCGCGCTGCGACCCCCGTTCACCGGCGAGACCCCGCTCTCGGTGGTCTACCAGCACGTCCAGGACATCCCGTTGCCGCCGTCCGAGGTCTCGGACGTGGTGCCGCCGGAGCTCGACGGACTGGTCATGCGCTCGCTCGCGAAGGACCCGGACGACCGGTTCCAGAGCGCGGAAGAGATGCGCGGCATGGTCCAGTACGGACTGCAGATGCTGGAGCAGCAGGGCAGCCACACGGGCAGCTGGAACACCGGTCCGGTCGATATGCACGACGGCGCCATCACCCCGGCGATGGGGATGACGGGGCCGACGGTGATCGGCCATCCCGTGCACGGCGAGACGTCGCAGAGTCCGATCCTGCCGCCGATGAACCCGAACGACGGCGGATACGACGGCGGTCACCGGGACGGTCGCGGCGGCAAACGCGGCGGCCGCGCAAAGGCGTGGCTGTTCGCCGTGCTCGCGGTGCTGGCGATCGCGGGGGGCATCGCCTTCGCGGTGGACAAGGCGAACCACAGCACCGACAACCAGAAGCACGGCACGACGGTCACCCCGACTCCGTCCAAGTCGCAGGACTCGCCGACCCCGTCCGATGAGCAGACCGAGCAGAGCGAGGAGCCGGACACCTCCACGGGCGGCAATCAGGAGCCGAGCTGGGAGCCCTCCTACAGCGATTCGTTCACGCCGACCGATCCGGGGACGCCGACCGACGATCCGACGACGGCCGATCCGACCGATCCGACCGACCAGCCGACCGACCAGCCGACCGAGCCGACGGACGAGCCGAGCTCGCCCGGCAGCACAACGGGCAGCGGCGGCGATCCGGGTGGGACGCCGGGCGGCCAGGCAGGCGCCCCGGGCGGCAGCGGCGGCTGACGCGGCCCAAGACGCCACGCCGTACGCCCCGTTGACCTCGCTCGCCCCGTTGACGTCGTGCACATCCGCGACCCCGACGTCGTTCACGTCCGCGAGCTCGTTCACGCCGTTCACGCCGCTCATCCCGCGAAGGCTTCGCACACCGCCTCGTACTCTCTCGTCCACCACACCGCCAGGGCCGACGCCGCAGGAAACTGCGGGTCGGCCCTTCGGTCGTGCAGCTGGTAGCGCCAGCGCAGTATCCAGAAGTCGTTGAGCCGTTCCCACCACACCCGGTGCACCGCGGCCGCGAGCTCCGCCGCGTCCGCCCCGGCCGCTCGCCGGTAGGCCTGTGCATACGCCCGTACCTTCGTCAGTTCCAGCTCCCCCGCCGGTTGGACGAAGAAGATGGCTGCGGCCCGTACCGCCTCCTCGGCGCGCGGCTGCACCCCCAGCCGGTCCCAGTCGACGATCGCGGCCGGCTCGCCGCCCCGGTAGAGCAGATTCAGCGGGTGGAAGTCGCCGTGCACCCAGCCCCCGGCGGACGCCGGCGGCGGCCTGCGGTCGGCATGGAGCTCCAGCAGCGCCCGCCGCTCGAGGAGCCGCCGCTCGGCGAGCGCGTCGAAAGCGTCCCGGGGCCGGGCCGCGCGCGCCAGCGCCAGCAGCTCGTCGATCAGCGTGAAGGTCTCCTCGGGATCGGCGCTCTCGTACTCCCGCCGCTCTGTGGAGTCCACCGCCATGACCTGTTCCAGACAGGTGTGGACGAGTCCGAGGAGCGAGCCGAGCCGCGTCGACTGGACGGCCGTCAGCTGCGTCCCGTCGCGGTGTCGTCCGTCGATCCAGGGGTGCAGGGCGTAACACCGTCCGCCGATCACCGCGACCGTGTCGCCGTGCGCGTCCTCGACCGGCGGTGCGACCGGTACGCCGAGGGCCTCGAGCCGCTGGGTGGCGCGGTGCTGGCGGGCGATGGACTCGCGGTCGCCGTCGAGGTGGTGCTTGAGGAAGTAGGAGCCACGGGTGGTGGCGAGCCGGTAGCCGCGGTTGAGCAGGCCCTGGGTGACGGGCTCGCAGGAGAGCGGTTCGCCCGTGTCCTGGTAGCGGCGCAGAAGTGCACCGACGGGTGGGGCAGTTGCAGATGAGCGCGGCACCCGCCAGATGGTAGATCACGCAGCGTGGCCGAGTGACGGCTCTTCGGGATAATCCCGCCCACGTACGATCACGAACTGCAGTTCGAGCTGCGGCTACCCCGGCGACTTCATGGCTATCGAGAGCAAATAGGGTGATTTTTCCAGCTTCGCGAGCGAAAGAGGACTCATCCATCTACTCTTCCCGTGCCCGGGGTCTGCGGGATAACGTGCCGGTGTTCCGGCGGCCTGCAAGGCTGTGACCAGTGGTTGTTCCCGCATTTCTCGATTTACTTGGAAATCCAAGCAAAATCGCAGGTCAAATGGGGTTTCGCAGTAATGCGACACACTGGGTAACGTGCCTTTGGCAGGGCGCTCGCCGGGGCACCTGTCACGCCTGATCCCGGCCGAGCGGCACCCACCCCGTGCACGGGTACGGATACCAGGCGAGCCGCACTGGCTCCCGGCGGACCCCGGGGGCCGGACCGACGGAGGAGCACGCACGTGACCGTGGAGAGCACTGCCGCGCGCAAACCGCGACGCAGCACCAAGCGCGTCAGCGCCGCGCAAAAGCCGCAGAGTTCCGAGCCCCAGCTCGTACAGCTGCTGACGCCCGAGGGTGAGCGCGTCGAGCACCCCGAGTACGAGATCGACCTGACCCCGGACGAGCTGCGCGGGCTGTACCGGGACATGGTCCTGACCCGTCGCTTCGACGCCGAGGCCACCGCTCTTCAGCGCCAGGGCGAGCTCGGACTGTGGGCGTCGTTGCTGGGCCAGGAGGCCGCACAGATCGGCTCCGGCCGGGCGCTCCGCGACGACGACTATGTCTTCCCGACCTACCGCGAGCACGGCGTCGCCTGGTGCCGCGGGGTCGACCCGACCAATCTGCTCGGCATGTTCCGCGGGGTGAACCACGGCGGCTGGGATCCGAACACCAACAACTTCCACCTGTATACGATCGTGATCGGCTCGCAGACGCTGCACGCCACCGGCTACGCGATGGGCGTGGCCAAGGACGGCGCGGACTCCGCCGTCATCGCCTACTTCGGCGACGGCGCGTCCAGCCAGGGCGATGTCGCCGAATCGTTCACCTTCTCGGCGGTCTACAACGCCCCGGTCGTGTTCTTCTGCCAGAACAACCAGTGGGCGATCTCCGAGCCGACGGAGAAGCAGACCCGCGTGCCGCTCTACCAGCGCGCGCAGGGCTACGGCTTCCCCGGCGTCCGTGTCGACGGCAATGACGTACTCGCCTGCCTGGCCGTGACCCGCTCCGCGCTGGAGCGGGCCCGCCGGGGCGAGGGCCCGACCCTGGTCGAGGCGTTCACCTACCGGATGGGCGCGCACACCACCTCGGACGACCCGACGAAGTACCGGGCGGACGAGGAGCGTCAGGCCTGGGAGGCCAAGGACCCGATCCTGCGGCTGCGTACGTATCTGGAGAACGCCGGCCATGCCGACGAGGCGTTCTTCACCTCCCTGGACGAGGAGAGCGAGACCCTCGGCAAGCGGGTGCGTGAGGCGGTTCGGGCCATGCCCGACCCCGACCACTTGGCGATCTTCGAGAATGTCTACGCCGACGGGCACGCGCTCGTCGACGAGGAGCGCGCCCAGTTCATCGCGTACCAGGCGTCCTTCGCCGAGGAGGGCAACTAATCATGGCCGTACAGAAGCTCCCGCTCGCGAAGGCGCTCAACGAGTCGCTGCGCAAGGCCCTGGAGACCGACCCCAAGGTCCTGATCATGGGTGAGGACGTCGGCAAGCTCGGCGGCGTCTTCCGGGTCACCGACGGACTGCAGAAGGACTTCGGCGAGGACCGGGTCATCGACACCCCGCTCGCCGAGTCGGGCATCGTCGGCACGGCGATCGGTCTGGCCCTGCGCGGCTACCGGCCCGTCGTGGAGATCCAGTTCGACGGCTTCGTCTTCCCCGCGTACGACCAGATCGTCACGCAGCTGGCGAAGATGCACGCGCGCTCGCTCGGCAAGATCAAGCTGCCGGTCGTCATCCGTATTCCGTACGGCGGCGGCATCGGCGCGGTCGAGCACCACAGCGAGTCCCCCGAGGCGCTCTTCGCGCATGTCGCGGGCCTCAAGGTGATCTCGCCGTCCAACTCCTCCGACGCGTATTGGATGCTCCAGCAGGCGATCCAGAGCGACGACCCGGTCATCTTCTTCGAGCCGAAGCGGCGCTACTGGGACAAGGGCGAGGTCGATGTCGACGCGATCCCCGGTCCGCTGCACAAGGGCCGCGTCATCCGGACCGGATCGGACATCACGCTTGCCGCGTACGGGCCGATGGTGAAGGTCTGTGTCGAGGCGGCCGCCGCGGCTGCCGAGGAGGGCAAGTCGGTGGAGGTCCTCGACCTGCGCTCGATGTCCCCGATCGACTTCGACACCGTCCAGACGTCGGTGGAGAAGACGGGCCGGCTCGTCGTGGTGCACGAGGCCCCGGTCTTCTACGGCTCCGGTGCGGAGATCGCCGCTCGTATCACCGAGCGGTGCTTCTACCACCTGGAGGCCCCGGTGCTGAGGGTCGGCGGCTACCACGCCCCGTATCCACCGGCGCGCCTCGAGGAGGAGTACCTCCCGGGACTTGACCGGGTGCTGGACGCCGTCGACCGCTCGCTCGCGTACTGAGGCCGTGACCATGACTCAAGACACTTCACTTCGCTTCCGCGAGTTCAAGATGCCCGACGTGGGCGAGGGACTCACCGAGGCCGAGATCCTCAAGTGGTACGTCCAGCCCGGTGACACGGTGACGGACGGCCAGGTCGTGTGCGAGGTCGAGACGGCGAAGGCGGCCGTCGAGCTGCCGATCCCGTACGACGGCGTGGTGCACGAGCTGCGCTTCGAGGAGGGCACGACCGTAGACGTCGGCACCTCGATCATCACGATCGATGTGGCGCCGGGCAGCGGTGACGCACCTGCCGAGGCCGTGGTGGAGACACCTGTAGCGCCCGCCGCCGAGGAGGAGGCCGAGCCCAAGGGCCGCCAGCCGGTCCTCGTCGGCTACGGCGTCGCCGAGACGTCCACCAAGCGCCGGCCGCGCAAGCCGGCCGCCGGGCAGGCCGTTCCGGCACAGCCGGCCGCCGAGGCCGCGAGCACGCACTACCCGCAGGCGGCCGCGTCCGCTGCGGTGCAGGGCGAGCTGAACGGCCACGGCGGCACGGCCACCGCGGCCCGCCCGCTCGCCAAGCCGCCGGTCCGCAAGCTCGCCAAGGACCTGGGCATCGACCTGGCGACGGTCACTCCGACCGGTCCCGACGGCATCATCACCCGGGAGGACGTCCACGCGGCGGCCGCTCCGGCCACCGCCCCGGTGCCCGCGCCCGTACAGGCACAGCCCGAGCCGGTCCAGCCGGTGGCGGTCGCGTCTGTCGAGGCCGGTGCTCGGGAGACCCGTATCCCGATCAAGGGCGTACGGAAGGCCATCGCTCAGGCGATGGTCGGCAGCGCCTTCACCGCGCCGCATGTCACGGAGTTCATCACGCTCGACGTGACGCGGACGATGAAGCTCGTCGAGGAGCTCAAGGCCGACAAGGACATGGCGGGGCTGCGGGTCAATCCGCTGCTGCTGATCGCCAAGGCGCTGCTGGTCGCCATCAAGCGCAACCCGCAGGTCAACGCCGCCTGGGACGAGGCCAACCAGGAGATCGTGCTCAAGGGGTACGTCAACCTGGGCATCGCGGCGGCCACACCGCGCGGCCTGATCGTCCCGAACATCAAGGACGCGCACGCCAAGACGCTGCCCGAACTTGCTGCCGCCCTGGGTGAGTTGGTCTCCACGGCCCGCGAGGGCAAGACGACGCCGGCGGCGATGCAGGGCGGCACGGTGACCATCACCAACGTCGGCGTCTTCGGCGTCGACACCGGTACGCCGATCCTGAACCCCGGCGAGTCCGCGATCCTCGCGGTAGGTGCGATCAAGCTCCAGCCGTGGGTCCACAAGGGCAAGGTCAAGCCGCGCCAGGTCACCACGCTCGCGCTCTCCTTCGACCACCGCCTGGTCGACGGCGAGCTGGGCTCCAGGGTGCTGGCGGACGTCGCCGCGATCCTGGAGAACCCGAAGCGGCTGATCACCTGGGCCTGATCCGTCAGGTCTGATCCGTCAGGCACGATCCACAGGTCTGATTCGTCAGGTCTGCTCCGCAGGTCACAAGGCCCGGGCGCGCGACGCCCGGGCCTTTGCCGTGATCGTTCGGGGTGCTCGAAAGAGCAGCCCGAACGGTCCTTGTCGGCGCCCACTCGACTGGGCAGGCTCGGGCGGGGCCGCACACGATGACTGGGGATGGGGGGCACCATGACTTCTGCGCGCCGTTCGGCGTTCTTCGATGCCGACGAGACCGTGATCACGGCCAAGAGCATGTTCGCCTTTCTGCGCCACTGGATGGCTCAGAACGGAGATTCCGGTTCCGGATATGACAGGGTCATGGCGGACATCAGATCGCTGGCCGCGGACAACGTCGACCGCAGCGAGATCAATCGCACCTACTACCGGCTCTTCAAGGGCGTATCGCAGCAGGAACTGGTGGCGGCGGGCCGCGATTGGTACGACGGGTACCGGAACGGGCCCACCGCATTCGTCGGAGCCACGCTCGACGCCCTGGACGGGCATCGCGCGGCCGGGGATCTGATCTGCCTTGTCTCCGGTTCGTTCCGTGCCGTTCTCGAGCCGCTCGCCGAGGAGATCGCGGCGGAAATCATTCTGTGCACCGAGCCCGTGGTCGGCGAGGACGGGCTGCTCACCGGTGAGGTGCACCAACCGATGATCGGCGCGGCGAAGACCGCCGCGGTGGCCGGCGCGATCGCCGCCCACCGCCTCTCACCTGCGGATTGCTATGGATACGGCGACCATCTGTCCGACCTGGGTCTGCTGGAACAGGTCGGTAACCCGCATGTCGTGGATGTCGACCCGGCACTGGTGGCCCTCGCGAAGGAGCGGGGCTGGCCGGTGCTGCCGTCCGCTCCCACGGCTCTGCGGCAACGTGACTGACCGCTGACCGTACCTCGGCAATTCATTTTGAATTAACCCCCGGATTTTTCGCGCCGGGGGTTCTTTCGCTTTCTTTCCGGTTGTGTTGCTGATTTATTACCGGAATCAGCGGACGGGTCATTCGGGTATGCGCATTCGGTCCGATGGTTATGCGGTAAACCTTTTTAGTATCCCTTTCAAATTATCCATGGTGAGCTATATCACATGGGATGGCTGAATCTCGTCGGTATCCTTGACTTGTGCGCGGAGTCGGATGACCGCCGGCGCGCATCAAAGCAACAGGGGGTAGTCTTGTTGGGCGTCTCGGAAATCAAGGAAAGAGAGATCTGTGTACGACGCGTCGTCGTGGCAATCGGGAATGGTCTGCTGCGTTACGGCGTCGAGAGGATGCTTCAACTGCCATCGGAAGTCGAGGTCCGCTCCTTGCCCGGGATCGTCGAAGCGCTTTCTGACGGTCTCGACGAGGGCGACGTACTCATCGCCCTGCTGGGTGAGGTGGACGACGCGATGGCTGCGGAGTTACGCAGGAACGAGGAGCGCGGTGTACGCATCATGCTGCTCATAGAGGACGACGATCTCGTCGACCTGCCCAAGGTGACCGGTATCAGGGCCGGTTTCGTGAAGATCAACGGGATCAATGAGGACACCCTGAACAAGGCTCTGGCTGCTGTTGCCAGGGGTAACGTCCCCATCCCGCCCGAGCTCGCTCAGGATCTGCTGCTGCTCGCGACCAGGCGCAACGACGCTCCGCGGGGCCAGCTGAGGCTGACCCCGCGGGAGCAGGAGGCGCTTGTTCTCATGGTCGAGGGGCTGAGTAACAGGCAAATCGCCCGCAGGCTTCAGATATCCGAGCACGGTGCCAAGCGTCTGGTTGCCAATATTTTGGCAAAGATGGACTGCAACAATCGCACACTCGCTGTTTCAAGGGCGCTCCGCGAAGGCCTCTACGAGCGCTATGTGAAATCCAGGGGAATGAACTGACAAGGCCCTCTACGAGGGAATAGCATAGAAGGCTGAATCGCCCCAGGTCGCTGTCGCCAGGTGGCCCTCGGTGTCAATGCCGAGGGCCACTGGCGAGCTCAGACCGGTCATGACGGATGTGGCAGAGCCATCCGCCTCCACCCGCTTGATCTCGCCGGCGGCACGATCGGTGACATAAACGGAACCTGCTTTGTCGGCTACGATTCCCACGCCCAGCCCGTCGAAGTCGCTGGAGTGGGTTTCCACCGTCCCGTCACGCTTGACGCGGGACAGCACACCACCCTCGTAATTCGACACATAGATCGTGCCGTCGGCCGTCTCGACCACACCCACCGGCGTGCGCAGCCCGTCGGCCACCCTGCTGCTCTTCCCGTCCGGGGAGACGCTCATGAGCTCATTGGTCGCCCGGTTGGTGACCAGCAGGTTCTGCCGGGAGTCGAAGCTGATGCCGGTCGGCGTGTGGAAGCCGGAGGCGAACCTCTCCTTCCTTCCCGCGGCCGTGGCGCGGTAGACGACATCGGCGTTGTAGTCGGCGATGTAGAGCGCGCCCTGCCGGTCGACGGCGAGACCGGCGGGAGCTTCCAGCCCGTCGGCGTAGACAGAGCGCTTTCCGTCGCGGGTGATCCGCTCGACGGTGCCGGCGGACCAGTTGGAAACAAACAGCGAGCCGTCGCGGCCGTAGGCCAGACCGGTCGGCGACGAGAAGCCGGTGTACTTCGCCTTCCCGGCCTTCGCCGCCTTCCCGGCAGGCTTGCCCTTGCCACCGGCGTCGCTGCCACCGGTGTTGCCCGTGCCGCCGGACCCGGTCGGGGGACCGGAGGACACGGAGGACCCCGGTGTCCGCGACGCGCCGCCGGGACCCGCGTCGTCTTCGCTTCCACAGGCTGCCACGGAGGACATCAGCAGGCCGCCCACGAGAAGCTTCGGGAGGAGTGAGGAACGCATGACCACCTCTTGGGGGGAGTGGATGAGTGCGCCGACAGACAACCTACGAGTTGGAGCGCACTTCATCGCAAGTGCCGACCGGAGTACGGACGGTCAACGCCCCTTGCTGCGCACGAAATCGGTCACGGACTGGGCCATGTAGTCGATCTTCTCGTCGGTGAGACCGGGGTGCACGCCGATCCAGAAGCTGTGCTCCGTGATGATGTCGCTGTTGGTCAGATCGCCTGCCACGCGGTAGGTGGTGCCCTGGTACGCCGGGTGCCGGGTCAGATTGCCCGCGAAGACCTGGCGCGTGCCGATGCTCCTCGCCTCGAGGAAAGCCACCAGCTCACGGCGGGTGAACGGCGCGTCCGGCAGCACGGTGAGCACAAAGCCGAACCAGCTCGGCTCGCTGTTCGGCGTGGCGCTCGGCAGCAGCAGACCGGGGACATCCGCCAGCGCGTCGTGCAGCCGCTGCCAGTTGCGCCGGCGGGCCTCGATGAAGACGGGCAGTTTGGCCAGCTGGGTGAGGCCCAGCGCGGCCTGGCTGTCGGTCGCCTTGAGGTTGTAACCCACGTGAGAGTAGATGTACTTGTGGTCATAGCCCTCGGGCAGGGTGCCGAGCTGCCAGCGGAACCGCTTGGCGCATTTGTTGTCCTCGCCGGGCGCGCACCAGCAGTCCCGGCCCCAGTCGCGCAGTGACTCGACGATACGCGCCAGATGCAGGTCGCTCGTGGAGACCACCCCGCCCTCGCCCATGGTGATGTGGTGCGCGGGATAGCAGCTGAGCGTCGACAGATCGCCGAACGTGCCGGTCAGCCGGCCGTCGTACCGAGCGCCCAGCGCATCGCAGTTGTCCTCGACGAGCCACAGCTCGTGCTCCTGGGCCAGCTCGGCGATCTCGCGGGCCGCGTAAGGATTTCCCAGCGTGTGGGCGAGCGAGATCGCCTTGGTCTTCGGGCCGATCGCCGCGGCGATCGTGTCCACGCTCGCGTTGTAGGTACCGAGTTCGGTGTCCACGAACACCGGCACCAGGCCGTTCTGCAGCACCGGGTTGACGGTGGTCGGGAAGCCCGCGGCGACCGTGATCACCTCGTCGCCCGGAACCAGCCGCCGGTCGGCGAGCTGCGGTGACGTCAGTGCGCTGATCGCCAGCAGATTGGCGGACGAGCCGGAGTTCACCAGGTGCGACTTGCGTACGCCGATGGTCTTGGAGAAGCGGCTCTCGAATTCCTGCGCGGACCTGGCCGCGACGATCCGCATCTCGAGCGCGGCCTCGACGAGCGCGACACGGTCCTCGTCGTCGAAGACCGGCCCGGAGGAGTACAGCGGAGTGACACCGGGCACGAACGGCCGGTCCGACTCTTCTGACTGGTGGAACTTGCGTACGGCGTCGAGGAGTTGGGCCTTGGCCTCTTCGCGGCTGTCCGAGCCGGGCGCCGGGCTCTGTACGGGTGCGCTGGTCACACTGGACCCCTTGTCTTCGTCGGGAGAGGGAGAGAAAGCAGGGCCGATCGCGGTCAGCGGCCCTCGGTGTCGAAGGCCGTCTCGAGCAGGCGGACCGTCTCGTCGAGACCGGTGCGCGCGGCGTTCTCGTGCCGCAGCCGCCCCGCGACCTCCCGCAGACCGGGGTCCTCGAGCACGCTGTGCATGGACTCCCTGATGGCCTCGACCGAGGCCTCCTCCGGGTGCAGTACGTGCGCGGCGCCGACCGCCGCGATCCGGTCCGCGTGCTGGTACTGGACGCACATCTGCGGCAGTCCGAGCTGAGGAATGCCGGCGACGGTCGCGGCCATCGCGCTGCCCGCGCCGCCGTGGTGGATGACGGCGGTGCAGGACGGCAGCACCTGCGAGAGCGGCAGAGTGTGGATCAGCCGGGTGCGTGCCGGTCGGTCGCCCAGCTGGTCCAGCTTGATGTGGTCGCCGACTGCGATGATCACATCGATGTCGAAGGCGGTCAGCGCCTGGACCGTGCGCTGGAGCACATTGGCGTGGTCACCGCCGATCGGCGCGTTGCCGAGGGTGACCAGCACCCGCGGCGCCTCGGGCTGCTCGAACAGCCAGTCCGGCATCAGGCCCGCCCCGTTGAAGGGGACGTACCGGCTGGGGACGGCGTTGGCCGGCGGGGTCCGCCACTGCAGTTCCGGCGGGCAGTTGTCGATGATCTTCCAGTGGGTGTGCGCTTCCTCGCCGAGACCCCACTTGCGCCGGACCGGCCGCAGCGCCTCGGCGATCGGCTCGTCGACCGCGGTGTCCGCCAGCAGGCCCCAGCCGTGCAGGACCGTCGGCACGCCGACCAGGTCGGCCGCCAGGGGCGCCGCGTACTCCCAGTCGGTGCACACGATCAGATCGGGCCGCCAGGACTTCGCCAGCGCCACGGTCCGGTCCACGGTGCGCTCGGTGGCCGGCACGTAGTAGTCGATGATGTGGTCGGTCAGCTCCTCGATCGACGAGCCCTGCTGGGCCCTTCGGGTACCGAGGTCGCCGAGCCGGAAGTCCTCGGCGACCGCCACGGACGAGATTCCCGCCTCGGCGGTGAGCCGCGCGAACCTGTCGGGCAGCGCGGCCAGTACCTCGTGACCGGCGTTCCGCAATGCCCACAGCGTCGAAATCATTGGATAGAGATGCCCCTGGTTGGGAGCACTGGTCGCCAGAATTCGCATTGCTCGAACATAAGGAATCAATTTTCCTTCGGTCAACGCCCGCCAATTATCAGTCCCTTGGGTGTAGCCATCTGGTGCGTACCTCACGGGCAGCCCAGAAGCGCCTTGTCGGGCGGACGGTGGCGCTGGCAGGGTCGTCGGCAATCGTCCTCGAATGCTGAACAGGTGAATTCCATGCGCATTCTGGTTACCGGCGGGGCAGGTTTCATTGGTTCGCACTATGTGCGCAGCCTCCTCGGCAACGATCTGCTCGGCCGCGCGGTGGAACGGCTCACCGTGCTCGACAACCTGACCTATGCCGGAGACAAGCGCAATATCGCGCCACATCTGGCCGATCCGCGCCTGACGTTCGTGCACGGCGACATCAGCGATCCGGAAGTGGTCGGCGCCGTCATGGCCGGCCAGGACGTCGTGGTGCACTTCGCCGCCGAATCGCACGTCGACCGGTCCATCGCCGAAGCGTCGGTCTTCGTCCGTACGAACGTGCTCGGCACAGAGGTGCTGCTCAGCGCGGCCCGACGGCATGAGGTCGGCACCTTTGTGCATGTCTCGACCGATGAGGTCTACGGCTCGCTGGAGCGGGGCTCATGGCCCGAGACCGACCCGGTGAACCCCAACTCGCCCTATGCGGCGAGCAAGGCGTCCTCGGACCTCCTGGCCCTCGCGTACCACCGTACGTACGGAATGGACGTACGGATCACGCGCTGCTCCAACAACTACGGCCCGTACCAATTCCCCGAGAAGGTCATCCCGTTGTTCGTGACCAATCTCCTCGAAGGGAAGAAGGTACCGCTCTACGGCGACGGAACGAACGTGCGCGACTGGCTGCATGTCGACGACCACTGCCGCGGTATCCAGCTGGTGCTGGAGAAGGGGCAGCCGGGTGAGATCTACAACATCGGCGGCGGACAGGAGTTGGCCAACATTGAACTGGCCGATCTGCTCCTCGATGCCCTGGGCCACGGCCGGGAAATGATCGAGTACGTCGAGGACCGCAAAGGACACGACCGCCGCTACTCCGTGGACTGGTCGAAGGCGCGCGCGGAAATCGGCTATGAGCCCCGGCACGACTTCTCATCCGGACTCGCCGACACGATCGACTGGTACCGGGAAAACCGCGACTGGTGGACAGCACTGAAGAAAAGGTGAATCGCTGATGCGTGGAATCATCCTGGCGGGCGGCGCCGGCACCCGGCTTCGGCCGCTGACCTCGGTGACATCGAAACAGCTGCTCCCGGTCTACGACAAGCCCATGATCTACTACCCGCTCTCCGTCCTGCTGCTGGCGGGCATCCGCGAGATCCTGATCATCACCACCCCCGAGAGCCGTGAGGACTTCCACCGGCTGCTCGGGGACGGCGAGCGGCTCGGTATCCGGCTCGAGTACGCCCAGCAGGACGAGCCGCGTGGCCTGGCCGACGCATTTCTGCTCGGCCGCCGCTTCATCGGTGACGACCAGGTCTGCCTGGTGCTGGGCGACAACATCTTCCACGGACAGGATCTGCCGACCACCGTCCGCAAGGAGGTCGCGCAGCTCGAGGGGGCGACTCTCTTCGGCTACCAGGTCGACGATCCGCAGCGGTACGGCATCGCGGTACTGGACGAGGAGGGCCGGCTGCTCGACATCGAGGAGAAGCCCGCCGAGCCCAAGTCGGACCTGGCGGTCACCGGCCTCTACCTCTACGACAACGACGTGGTGTCGTACGCGGCGGAGCTGTCGCCCTCCGCGCGCGGCGAACTGGAGATCACCGACATCAACCGGCGCTATGTGGAGCAGGGCAGGGCGCGGCTGGTGAATCTGGGATCCGGTACGGCATGGCTGGACACCGGCACCCACGACAGCCTCTTCGAGGCGGCCGGCTATGTGCATGCCGTGCAGACGCGGCAGGGGGTGCAGATCGCCTGTATCGAGGAGGTCGCCTTCCAGATGGGATTCATCGGCGCCGCCGATGTGGCCAACAGCATCGACACCTATGGGCGTTCGTCGGACTACGGACGCCATCTGGCGCGGCTGCTGGCCTGACGGGACCGCAGGACACAGATGGATGGCCGTCCCCGGGTGCGGGGACGGCCATCTGTCGTGGGGTGGTTCAGAAACTGGTGGTTCAGGAACTGACGCTTCAGGAGCCGGTGGCGTCAGGAGGTGCCGGCTCCTGCCGTGGTGAGCTTCTGCGACAGCAGGTTCAGCACATCGTCGAGGGTGTGCTCGACGGTGATCTCCTCCTCGTCGACCGGGATGGAGAACTCGTTCTCCAGGGCGGTGGCGAACTCCACCAGGGCCAGCGAGTCGAACTCCAGGGACTCCAGCGTCGGGCTGTCCGCCAGCGCGGCGGGCTCGAGGCCGAACGTGGAGACCAGGATTCCGGTCACCCGGCTCTTCAGGTCGCTCATGGGTCACTTCTCCTCATCGGTGGTTGACGTCAAGCGGTGACTGCGGTGACATCCGGCCAGCGCAGCACGGTCGAGGCCCAGGTCAGCCCGCCGCCGAAGGCTGTGAGCAGGACGCCCTGACCCTGCCGGAGAGAGCCGGAGGCGGCGGCGTCGGCGAGCGCGAGCGGGATCGAGGCGGCGGAGGTGTTGCCCACCCGCTCGATCTGGGAGACGAGCCGCTCGTTCGGGATCTCCAGTTCCGCGGCGACGGCGTCGAGGATGCGCTGGTTCGCCTGGTGGGCGACGACGTGATCGAGGGTGTCGGTGGTCCAGCCCGCGCTCGCCAGCACCCGCCGTGCGGACTGCGACATATGGGCCACGGCATTGCGGTAGACCCGCTTGCCCTGCATCTGGAAGTAGTGGTCGGCCCGTTCGACGCTCTGCCGCGGGGCCGAACGCTGCCGGGAACCGCCCGCGGGCACCGTGATCAGATCGGCGAGTGCGCCGTCGCTGCCCAGGTCGTACGGTCCGAGCGCGCCCTCCTCGTCCGCTCTGCCGGCACGGAGCACCACGGCGCCCGCCCCGTCCCCGAACACCGCACGGGTGGTGCGGTCCTGCGGGTCCAGGATGGTCGAGTACGCGTCCGCGCCGATCACCAGCACCCGCTCGGCGATACCGGCGGCGATGAATCCCGAGGCGACGGCGAGGCTGTAGACGAATCCGCTGCACACGGCCGACACATCGAAGGCGGGTACGGGGCCGAGGCCGAGTCGTCCGGCCACATCGGGTGCGGTGGCCGGGCAGGGCCTGTCCGGCGTGGTGGTGGCCACCACCACTGCGTCCACGTCCGAGGCGCCGGCCGACTTCAGGGCGCGCAGGCCCGCTTCGACGGCGAGGTCCGAGGTGGCCATGCCCTCGTCGATCACATGCCGCTGGGCGATGCCCGTACGGCTGCGGATCCATTCGTCGCTGGTGTCCAGTTCGGCGGAGAGCTCATGGTTGGTGACCACTCGGGCCGGCAGCCAGGAACCGATACCGGTGATGACCGCGGCCCTGTGGTGACTTTCCGGTTCTGAAACCATGTCATTCATCCCCTTGTCGAAGCCTCGTCGAAGTCTTCCAAGTGGTGCCGGATATAGGGAATTCCATGGAAGCTTGCTTGCTTCGAAAGTATTCATTGAATTGAGAGATCGTCAACGAGTATCTAGGCGATGCTTGCAGGTCACATCGGGCGGCGTAGCCGATCGGCCACCCCGGTCTGGCAGTTGTGCCGCGGGAATTCAGGAAACTAATGTCCATGACGTACTTCCTGTGCGGTTGTTACGCCGCAATTACCGGGAGAGGAACAGTAGATGAGCACCCACGTCATGGTGGTCGCGGACCGCTTCACAGGCTTTGTGCACTCGGACGACGTCCGCACCATCTCCGGGCTGACCGCGGAGATCAACAAGGGCGTGTTCGACGACGGACAGGGCGAGGTCCTGCTGCACGGCGGCCAGGGCGTCGGCAGCTTCGAGCGCGGTTACCTCCAGCAGGCCATCGACCGGCGCAAACTGACCGACCGGATCCGCTTCACCGGCGAGCAGGTGGAGCCCGAGGGCCGCGATGTAGTGCACAAACACAGCGAGAACAACGTTCTGCTGGCCAACCTCCGCCACGTGGACGGCGCGCGTTACACCGCCGACATCCGGGTGCACGGCGACAACGAACTGCTGCTGGACCACCAGACCGGAGAGCATGTCCAGGGCATGGTCATCGTCGAGGCGGTGCGCCAGCTGTTCGTCGGAGTCTTCGAGTGCGGGTACCGCAACCGCTGGCCGCTCAGCGATTTCTACATCGTCTGGAACTCCATGAACCTGACGTTCGAGAACTTCCTCTTCCCGCTTCCCGCGGAAATACGCTGCACCGTGAACGAGCTTTCGGTCGACAAGCCGGAAAGGCAGCTGGACTTCGCCCTCGATGTGGAGCTGTATCAGAGCGGAAAACTGACGGCTTCCGGTCGGGTCGGCTTCTCCGGATTTCCCAGCCAGAAGATCGCTGTACTCGAGCGCCGCAAGGCCCAGAAGGCGCTCAAGGGTCTCCTTGAGACCAGCGCCTGACCTCTTCACTTCTCACTCCATTTTCCAGGAGGAAATCCTCGTGTCCGCACGCCTGTTGCTCGTGACCGAAGTGCCGGTGCAGAGCGAAGAGATCGACAAGACCGTCGCGGCCTGGACCGCGCACAACGCCGCCTCCGAGCACGCCGGCTCCGTGCTCTACCGCTCGCTCGACGACGCGGGTCTGCTGGTGGAGCTGACTCCGGTCAGTGGCCTCGCGGAGATCGCCGAGCGCGATGCGGCCCAGCGGGAGCTGGCGGCCACCATCGCGCCCGCTCTGGGCGGCGACTTCCGCCGCCAGGTCGTCGAGTTCGTCGAGGCGCCGAAGGACACCGACGAGCCGCTGCCGGCGACTCCGTACATCCAGCTGAGGCATGTCGAGGTCAAGCCTCCGGTGCACGACGCCTACCGGGAGTGGCGGGACCGCACGATCTTCGACGTCGTACGCACACACGACGAGGTCGAGGTCTTCCTCGCCTACCACTCCCTGCTGAGCACCGAGCCCGGAGTGCTGTTCGTCTCCGGATTCTCCGTCGAACCCGACGTCTACCAGGCGGTGTTCACCTCTCCCCGGTACCAGGACATCGTCAAGCAGGCCGGGGACACGTACATCACCGACCGGGGTCTCTACACCCGGATCTACGCCCGCGTCGAGAACTGAGGGGCCGCAACGATGACTGAGCTGAAGGAGACGGACCGCGATGTGGCCGTCGTCAGCGGCGCCACCGGCGGAATCGGCGGCGCGGTTGTGGAGCGGCTGGCCGCGGACGGGGCGCGTGTGGTGCTGCTCGGCCGGGACGCGGCCCGGCTGGAAGCGGCCCGCAAGCGCATCGCCGAGCGGCTCGCCGAGAGTGGCGACGGAACGCACGAGCTCACCGCCGTGGTCCTCGACATCAACGAGACCGCGTCGGTCGAAGAGGGCATCGCCTGGGTGGTGGGGCGCTTCGGCCGGATCGATGTGCTGGTGAACGCCGCGGGCGACGGACCGGTGGCTCCCCTGCTCGAGTCCACCGACGAGCAGTGGAACACCACGGTCAACAGCAAGCTGTTCGGCGCGATACGGCTCACCAGGGCCGTCGCCCGGGCCATGGTGGAGCGCGGAGCGGGCCGGATCGTCTTCATCAACGGCTCGTTCCGCCGCGAGCCCGATCCGCTCTTTGTGATCAACGGAGTCACCAACGCCGGGCTCGGGGGTTTCGCCAAGGCGATCTCCCGCGACCTGGGCAGGAGCGGACTGCGGGTCAACACCGTGGACCCGGGAGCGACCGACACCGATCTGTGGACGCAGACCCTCGCGGACCTCGGCCGGCGCTTCGGCATCAGCCCCGAGCAGGTGGGCGAGGACTTCCTCGGCAAGACGCCGTACGGATCGCTGCCGACGCCCGCCGATGTCGCCGAGGCGGTGGCCTATCTCGTGTCGCCCGGCGCCGCGCAGATCAACGGTGCCTCGATCACCGTCGACGGCGGCGCCTCGGTGGCGCTGTAGGTGGAGGAAGCCGAGATGGTCACCACGGCCCAGACATCCCCCTCCGCTGCCGAGCGTTCCAGGGCGGCGGCCTGGCGCGCGGCCGTCGTCGCCGCGGCCGCGACCTGCTGCGCGGTCTCCACCATCTATATGACGCAGCCGGTCTTCCCCGAGATCGCCGCATCACTGAAGGTCGGCCCGGAGGACGCCCGGTTCGTCTTCACCGTGGCGAGCTTCGCGTACGCCCTGTCGTTCTTTCTCTTCGGGCCGCTCTCCGACCGGTTCAGCAGCAAGGTGCTGGGCGGCAGCGGAGCGCTGACAGTCGCCGCGCTGATCTCCCTTGCGGCGGTGGTGCCCGACTTCAGCGTGTTCGCGCTGCTGCTCGCCGTGGCCGGGATCGCGGCCGCCGCGGTACCGGCCGCGATGATCGCGCTGATGCCGAGGATCGCTCCCGACGGTCTGGTCGGTGTCTTCTTCGGACTGATCATCGGGGCCACGGTCGCCGGCATCACCCTCGGGCGCTCCTTCACCGGCGTCGTCGCAGGGTGGGCCGACTGGCACAAGGCGGTGCTGCTGCTCGCGGTGCTCAATGTGCTGACCGCGGTGCTGCTGCGCCTGCTGCCGACACCGCGCGCGGGCGACCGACGGACCCGCAAGCCGGTGGGGCAGGCGTATCTGGCGGCGCTGCGGATGTTCGGACAGGGGCCCGTGGTGCGGCTGTTCGGGGTCGGGGCGCTGCTGTTCTTCGGCTATCTCGGACTCGTCACGTTTCTGACGTACCGGCTGCAGGGCGCCCCCTTCCACTACAGCGCCGGTGCGATCGGCACAGTGAGCCTGATCGGTCTGACCGGCGTGCTGGGCGCACCGCTCGCCGGACGGCTGAGCAGCCGGATCGCGCCGCGCCAAGTGGTGCTGCTGGGACTCGGCCTGGTGCTGGCCGGTGTCGCCGCGCTCGGGGCGGCGTCGGGCACCGCGCTGCTGGTCGTCGGGATGCTGCTGCTCTTCCTGGGCGTCTTCTCGTGCCAGCCGGCCGTGCTGGTGCTGCTGGCTCAGTCCGTGCCCCAGGAACAGCGCGGCGCCGCCTCGTCCATGTACATGCTCGTCTGTCTGCTCGCGGGCAGCGCCGCCAGCGCCGCGCTCGGCCCGGTGTGGACCGGCGGCGGCTGGGGTGCCGTGGTGGCCACCGGTGCGGGCTCCGTGGGACTCGCGGCCGCACTCGCGGCGCTCGGTTTCCGGGACAACACAGCAGAAGGGAGTGGTTCGCGATGAGCCGTTCGCGCAGCTACCGGCTCAGCCCCACCACCCAGGGGCCGTCGTATCCGCCCAGTGAAATCGTCGACGCCGACGGCGACTTCGTGGTGATCGGAATGATCAACCGGGAGGGGCCCTCGGGCAGTGTCGAACGGTCCTGGGGGTCCGCGATCGTCAGCCCCAAGAGCGATCTGCCGGCGTTCGGCGAGCAGCTCCCGTACACCGTCGTACGCGAGCTGGGCAGCGAACTCGACCCGGCGGACCGGGACATGGTGCTGCATACGCTTCCGCTTCCACTGCCGTGCAACAACTACCCGATGGTCTTCGCACCCGAGCAGCGGCCCGACGCGAACGAGATCGTACGGCCGAGCTATCCGCTCCATCAGGCGCCGATCCCCGATCTGCGGCCCGAGGACGGGCCCAAGGTGACCGAGCCGATCACGCTCGGCCGGTGGGTCCGGGCGGAGGGGGTACTGGAGGTGGAACTCACTCCGGACGGCCGCGGCGCCGTATTCCGGATGGAGTTCGGCGGGCTGGTCCCGAGCAGCCTCTACACCGTGATGTCCCTGCGTCAGCACGACCTGGACCCGGCAGGGCCCACCAGGCCCGGTCCGCTGGGTGTGCCCAATGTCTTCGTCACCGACGAGGACGGCAGCGCGCGTTACCGCGCGACCATGCCGCATCCCTTCCCGGCGCCCGGCACACCGGGAGCGAACCGGATCATCAATGTCGTGGTGCTGTGGATGAGTTATCAGCAGAACTACGGCGGTGCCATCGGCTGGTTCGGTCTGGGCGGCGATATTCATGCCCAGTTGAAACTTCAGAAGCCGGAATTTCACGAATTCGTAACGACGGAATGAATTGAGGTTGGTGGCTGTGCCGTTCATCACTGTGACCACGTGGCCGAATCAGACGGATGAGAAGTGTCAGGAGCTGATCGAGGAGATCACCAAGGTCACACACAAGGTCACCGGAGCACCGCTCGACAAGATAGCGGTGGTCATTCAGGAGATTCCCCAGAATCGCTGGGGCGAGGGTGGGATCATGGCTACGAACCCGGAATTTCCGGAGTTGAGCCGGCGCCGGAACTGAGCCGGCGCAGGTCCTGAACCATGGAACAAGGAGTCATCCAGGCATGGCAGTTGAGTCTCACGACGATGGGAAGGACCGCTACAGCAGGGGGTTGGCAATCCTGCAGCAGCTCGCCGCCGAGGAACGCCCTTCGGTGCTCGACAGCTTCTCCGACATCGCCCCCGACCTCGGTCGGTTCACGGTCGAGTTCCCTTACGGCGATATCTACGCACGGTCCTCACTCACCCTGCGGCAGAGGCAGCTCGCGACGGTGGGCGCCCTGACGGCTCTCGGGCATGCCGCACCGCAGCTGAAGTTCCATATTCACGGAGCGCTCAATATCGGTGTGACGCGGCGCGAGATTGTCGAGGCGATCCTTCATGTCGTGGTGTACGCGGGATTCCCGGCGGCCATCAACGGTCTGAATGTCGCCAAGGCGGTGTTCGCGGAGCGTACGGACGGCAGCGACGAGGCCCCGCACGCCGTCAGCGAGAGCGACGATGCGCCGCGCTATGACCGGGGCTGGGACGCGCTCGCCGAGATCGACGGCGACGCGGGCGAGGCGGTGATCGAGAGCCTCAAGGACATCGCTCCCGATCTCGCCCGCTACATCGTGGAGTTCTCCTTCGGGGACATCTACACACGCGGCGGTCTCGACCTGCATGCCCGTGAGGTGGTGACGATCGCCGCGTGCACCGCGCTGGGTACGGCCCGTCCCCAGCTCAAGGTGCATGTGAACGGGCTGCTCAATGTCGGCGGCACCCAGGACGAGGTCGTGGAGACCATCCTGCAGATGGCTGTCTACGCGGGCTTCCCCGCCGCGATCAACGGCATCACGGCCGCCCGCGAGGTCTTCGCGGAGCGGGCGGCGCATGAGGGCCCGTCCGGCGACTGAGGACACACCGGTTGCCGGACGGGCCCGTCGCCCTAGCTCCGCAGGTTCGGAAACGCGCGGGCGGCCCGCGGCGGTACGGCAAAGGTCGCCCGGCTCCGTACCTCCATCACGGAGTTGATGCCGTTGTTGCGGCGGACCCCGATGTCGCCGTGATGCCCGCGAGCGTCGGCCGCGTTCATCACCGCGCGGGTGGCGTTGAAGTCCTCCATGGTGCGCTGCAGGGACACGAAATGTGTCCCGGGCGCACCATGGTCGAGCGTCGCGAAGTCGCGCCGGTTGATGCGGGGGCGTCCGTACAGCCTGGCGCGGCCGGTGGCCTGCGCATGGCCCACCTGTCCGTGCGCGACGGCCAGCGCCGGGAGCCGGCCCGCGTCGCTCTCCGCGTCGTCCACCAGCTTCTCGGCCTCGTCGGCGCCGATGCCGGGCGCGTACATCCGGGCACTGCGGGTGTCGCGGTCCTGCTCGTACCAGCTGTCGAGGTCGAGCTCGATATAGCTCACATGCATGGTGGTGCCGCCGGCCAGTGGGCCTTCGGGGACGGTGATGCTCTCCTCGGTCGCCTGGTTGCCGCGCAGCCCCGAGTGGAAGCCGAGCAGCAGCGGCGCCTTCGGGGAGAGCCCGCGCTCGGGCAGCCGCTCGGCGGGCAGCCCCCTCCCGACAAAACCGGTGCGTACCTCGCGTATCCGCAGCCGGGCGCGCTGGTCGAGCGGGCCGGGTCCGAAGAGCGCGTCGGTGACCTCCGTGAGGCGGTCCTCGTCGTCGGACGCAAGATGCAGACAGGCGGCGATGTCCTCCAGCTTCGGATTCTCCCAGCGGGCCATGGGGATGGCGCGGGGCACAGGGGAGCGGATGGCGGTGTGCTGCGCGTACCAGCCGAATCCCCAGCCCAGGCAGGTGAGCAGTCCGTCGGGTCCGTGCGGGAAACGCTCCTCCAGGGCGGCGAGCGCACCCTCGAGGCGCTCGGCGTCCGCGGCGGTGGGGTGGTCCACGACGTCGAGCATGAGCAGCCGGTGGAAGCGCGGGGCGAGCGGACGGCCCTCCTCGTCGGTGAGAAAGGTCGATTCCCATGCGTGCTGGGCCTCGGGCAGCTTCATACGAGTTCCTTGTCGGGGTCGGGTCCGGTGTACGCATCGGGCTGGAGGCGGGCGTATGCGGCTGCCCAGTCGGCAGGTGGCGTGCCCGGCTCGCTGAACAGCCCGAAGGTCGTACGGACGGCGCTCCCGCTCTCGATGGCCGCGATCAGTGCCACCGCGATGTCCGCTCGGGAGACCATGCCGTCGGCGTGCGGATCCTGGGTGAGGGTGATGGCGTGCGCACCGGGTGGATCGTCGGTGAGCCAGGTGGGGCGGACGATCGTGTACGGCAGCCCGCTGGCGCGCAGATCCTCTTCGGAGGCGATCCTGGCGGGCAGCTGCGTGGCATCGACCCGGCTCAGCGGGTGAGCCCTGCCATGGCCGACGACGAACGAGCTGACCAGCATGATGCGCGGGGGCGTGGGCAGTTCGGCGGCAGCGGCGAGCAGGGTACGCATGGCCTGCTGGGCGTGCAGCCGGGCATCGCCGCGCTTGGGGACGAGGACGGCGGCGTCGGCGCCGGTGAGCGCCCGGCGGACGGGCCCGACCTCGTCATAGGTGCCGAGTCGGCCTACGTCGTGACCCCTGGCGCCTGCGAGTTCCGCGAAGTGCACCGCGGTGGTGCCGGGCGACATGGTCCCGGCGATGACGAGTCTCATGCCAGCACGGTAGGAGCGGGAAACGGCGCAGGGGAAAGACCGCGCTGGTCTCAACTCATAGGCAGCGGTTATGAATTAACCGCGATCCGTATGCTGGCTCCATGATTCCGGAGGCCAGGCTGCTGCGCTATTTCCTGGCCGTCGCCGAGGAACGGAACTTCACCCGCGCCGCCGAGCAACTGCACATCGCGCAACCGGCGTTGAGCGCGCAGATCCGCCGCCTGGAGTCCCAGCTGGGTGTACGGCTGCTGGAGCGGACCACCCGCGTGGTGCGGCTGACCGAAGCGGGCCGCGCGGTCCAGGAACGTGGCCCGGCCGCGCTGGCGGCGCTCGCCGAGGTCTGGGACGCCGCGCGCCGCGCGGGCCGCGGCGAGCTGGGCCGGATCCGGATCGTCTACAGCGCGAGCACCGGGTACGGCACCGTCCCCTACCTGGTGGAGTCCCTGCACCGGCACCACCCCGACATCGAGGTGAGCGCCGAGATGCTCCGCACGCCCGATATCGGTCGGGCCGTGCTGGAGGGCCGTGCCGATGTCGGTATCGCGCGTACTCCGGAGCCGGCCGAGGGTGTGCGCGTGCGGCCGCTGCGCTGGGAGCGCAGAGGGATCCTGGTCGCCTCGGGCCATCCGCTCGCGGCCGCCGCACCGGTCGTCGACCCGGCGGCGATCGCCGCGTTCCCGGTGCTGGCGCATCCGCGCGAGGCCAACCCGGCCCACTACGACGAGCTGGTCGACCTGTTCCGCCGGGCCGGCGTACGGCCCCGGCTGGTCGAACGGCCGGTGGCCTTCGACCCCACCCAGCGCGTACTGCGCGACGCGGAGACCGTCGCCCTGGTCGGCGAGGCCTCCGCGGACGGACTCGCCCCGTGGCTGCGGTGGCTGCCGCTGGCCGAGCCCCACGACCGGCTGCTGGTTGCGCTCGTGCTGCCGGACCTCGCGCCCCCGTCGGCCGAGCGTTTCGAGCGGGTGGCGCTCGAGGCGGCGGCGGAGGCGGGCTGGCTGCCCGGCTGACACGGTCCGCCGGGTGCGGTCACAACGAGACGCCGACGCGGATCGCGTCGGCGTCTCGGGTGCTGCGGGGCCGGATCAGTCGCGCTGGGTGCCCTTCGGCAGGGTCCGCAGCTCCATGGTCCGCGTGGTGCTGGAACCGAAGCCGAAGTCCAGCAGCTTGCCCGCGTCGGTGAATCGGACGTTGGGGTCGGCTTCGCCGAGGAGGACTCCGACGTAGGTCTTGGTGCCGCGGGTGGCCGCGAAGACCAGGCAGTAGCCCGCCGTCGAGCCGGAGCCGGTCTTGACGCCGACGGCGCCGCTGTAGGAGCCGAGCAGCTTGTTGGTGTTGTACCAGGTGTACGTGCGGGTGCCGCCGGTGCTCGTCGTGGCGGTCGTCTTGTACTGCGTCGCCTTGACGACGTCGCGGAGGGTGGCACTGCTGAAGGCGTGCCGGGCCATCTTCGCGAGGTCGGCCGGGGTCGTGTAGTTGCTGCCGGCCGAGGAGATGCCGTCGAACGAGTCGTACTTGGTGTTCTTCAGGCCGAGCTGGGTGGCCTTCGCGTTCATCTTCCCGATGAACGACTTGGTGCGCGCGGCGGTCGTCGTGCCGGTGCCGAAGGTGTCGGCCAGCGCGTACGCGGCATCACAGCCGGAGGGCAGCATCAGCGCGGACAGCAGCTGACGGACAGTCAGCTTGTCGCCCGTCTTCAGGTCCGCGGTGCTCGCGCCCTCCCGGACGACGTAGTCGCGGTACGCCTGCTTGATGGTCACCTTGCGGTTGAGGTCGACACCGGGGGTGGTGAGGACCACGATCGCCGTCGTGACCTTCGTCGTGCTGGCCATCTGGCGGCGGATGTCGTTGGCCTTGCCGTAGACCGCCTTGCCCGTCGCCTGGTCCAGCAGGAAGCCGCCCTTGGCGTTTATGGCCGGGATCGGCTGCGCCGCCTGGGCGGGCGCGGCGAGGGGGGAGGCCGTCAGCAGCAGGCCTCCCGCAAGGACGACCGTGGCGGCTCTGCGCAGGCCGGTGTGACTGGACATCAAAGGGAACGCTCCGAATCCGCGAATGGGTTGAAAAGGGACCAAAAGAACCCGGGGTGCAAGGAGGGTCTCGATACGAGACACATGAGTACGCCAAAGGGATGTACGCGACGGCACGATAGTTGTGTCCACTTCGTCCGCCCGGGCCCCGTCCTGCATCGTGGACCCGGCTTTCTGATGCACCTGTGTTGTATCTAAGCTGTGCGCATGCCCGCCGCCGCTCCCGCCGCAGAACGCGTCTACACCCACATCAAGCAAGCAGTCCTCGACCGCCGTTACGAGGGCGGCACCCTCCTCACCGAGGGCGAGCTGGCCGACGCGGTCGGCGTCTCGCGCACCCCCGTCCGTGAGGCGCTGCTCAAGCTCGAGGTCGAGGGCCTGATCAAGCTCTATCCGAAGAAGGGCGCACTCGTGCTCGCCGTCTCCGCGCAGGAGATCGCGGATGTGGTGGAGACCCGCCTGCTGGTCGAGGAGCACGCGGCCCGCAAGGCCGTACCGGCGTCGCCGCGGCTGCTCGCCCGGCTCGAAGAGCTCCTTGAGCAGCAGAAGCGGCAGGGCGAGGCGGGCGACCTGGCGGCCGTTGCCGTCACCGACCGCTGTTTCCACGCCGAGATCGTACGCAGCGGAGGCAACGAGATCCTCTCCCGCCTCTACGACCAACTGCGCGACCGCCAGCTGCGGATGGGCGTCGCGGTGATGCACTCCCACCCCGACCGGATCGCCAAGAACGTCGCCGAACACAGCGAGATCCTCGAAGCTCTGCGCGCCGGCGACCCGGACGCGGCAGCCGCGCTCGTGCACCGGCACGTCGGCTGGTTCAGCAATCTGGCGCGGGGCGAGGTCCGATGAGCGCCTCCGCCGTCGCGCTGCCCGGCGATCCACCCGGCGGCCGCCGCGCCGCCGCGGTGTGGGGCATCGGCGTCGCCGTCTACTTCGTCGCCGTCATCTTCCGTACGTCGCTGGGCGTCGCCGGCCTCGACGCCGCCGACCGCTTCGACGTCAATGCCTCCGCACTCTCCACCTTCTCCATCCTTCAGCTGCTGGTCTACGCCGGGATGCAGATACCCGTCGGTCTGATGGTCGACCGCCTGGGCACAAAGAAGGTCCTCACCCTCGGCGTGGTGCTGTTCACCGTCGGGCAGCTGGGCTTCGCGCTCTCACCGTCGTACGGGACGGCACTCGCCTCGCGCGCGCTGCTCGGCTGCGGCGACGCCATGACCTTCATCAGCGTGCTGCGGCTCGGCTCGCGCTGGTTCCCGGCCCGGCGCGGACCGCTGATCGGGCAGGTCGCCGCGCTCTTCGGGATGGCGGGCAACCTTGTCTCGACCGTCGTCATCGCGCGCATGCTGCACGGCCTCGGCTGGACCGCCACCTTCGCGGGCAGCGCGGCAGCCGGACTGGTCGTGCTGGTGCTGCTGTCGCTCTTCCTCAAGGACCACCCGGAGGGCCATGAGCCACCGCCCACCCAGCACGCGGGATCCGCGTTCGTACGGAAGCAGATCGCCGAGTCCTGGCGTGAACCCGGCACTCGTCTCGGCATGTGGGTGCACTTCACCACCCAGTTCCCCGCCATGGTGTTCCTGCTGCTGTGGGGGATGCCGTTCCTGGTCGAGGCACAGGGCCTCTCCCGGGAGACCGCCGGTGAGCTGCTGACGCTGGTGGTGCTCTGCAACATGGTGGTCGGGCTGGTGTACGGGCAGGTGATCGCCCGGCACCACGCGGCACGGGTCCCGCTGGCCCTCGGCACGGTCGGCGCGACCGCGCTGCTGTGGGCGGCCACCATCGCGTACCCCGGTGACCGGGCCCCGATGTGGCTGCTGATCACCCTGTGCACGGTGCTCGGGGCGTGCGGGCCCGCGTCGATGATCGGGTTCGACTTCGCCCGGCCGGCCAATCCGCCTCAGCGGCAGGGGACGGCGTCGGGAATCGTCAACATGGGTGGTTTCGTGGCCTCGATGACGACGCTGCTGGCGGTGGGGGTGCTGCTGGACGCGACCGGCGACAACTACCGGATCGCGTTCTCGTCGGTGTTCGTGCTGGAGACGCTGGGCATCACGCAGATTCTGCGGCTGCGGGCGCGCACGGTACGGCGGGAGCGGGAGCGGCTGGTGGCGAGCCGGGTGGAGGCCGTGCACGTGCCGGTGTGAGCGTGTGAGGGGTGCCCGCCGGACGACGGCGCCCCGCCGACCGCCGACCGGTGAAACCCGACCCTGAAACCCGACCCTGAAACCCGACCCTGAAACTCAACCGCTGAAAACCGACCGGTGAAGGCCGCCCCCGGGCGCGACGCCCGGCGCGCCTACGGCGTAACCGCGAACTCCCGCAGGATCGCCGCCGCCAGTTCGGCGTCACCGTCCACCTTGACCCGGTCCGACACCGCGCTCGCCCGCACCCGGCCGCAGGCCAGCCGGTAGAAGGTCTCCCAGTCCAGCGCGAGGGTCACCACGGGGCCGAGCGAGGGCGCGCCGTCGACCGTGCCGCGGCCGTCCGCGTCCACCCGCACCGTACGGAGGAATTCGAGCGGGCCGTGCACATCGAAGACGACGGCCGAGTTGGCCGGGGCGCCCGCGTCCTTGGCCACCACCTTGGGCAGGGCTTCCAGAAGGCAGTCACGGGCGATGTAGGCGCCGGGGGAGTCGAGGTTGCCCGGCTTGCCCAGCGTCGACCGCAGATCCTGCTCATGCACCCAGGTGTCGAATGCGCGCATCCGGATGGCCAGTTCGAGAGTCTGCTCGGCGCCCAGCGGGGCGCGGACCATGGTGTCGGGGGTGCGGCTCTCATTGCGCAGCTGACGGGCCCGGCGGATGATCGTGTACTCCAGCTCGGAGGTCATCTCCGGCGCCGTGTGGTGCCGGCGCACATCGACCTGCATCTCCATGTAGCGGGCGAACTCGCTCTGCACATGGTAGAGATCACGCGGCAGTGTGTGGATCGGCCGCGGATCGCCGAGCATCTCGCACTCCATGCCGATGACATGCGAGACCAGGTCGCGCACGGACCAGCCGGGGCACGGCGTGGGCCGGTTCCACTCGCCCTCGACGAGCGGCTGCACCAGCTCGGCTATCGATTCAATGGAGTGGGTCCAGGCGTCGGCGTAGGTCTGGAGGCTGGGATGGACGGTCACGGGACCCCTCGGCGGTTCTGCGGTACGCGGGCTGGGCTGCTGACTGCTGGGCTGCGTGGGAGGCTCGGCAGTTAAGTTACGCTGCCGGACGGCAGCCCGGCAGTGCTTTCGTGTGACGATCGTAGGCCCGTGATGACGGCTCGAATGCCAGGACGGTGGTAGTGTGCGCGCCTCCCTCATCCAGATCGCAGTAGACCCGGACGAATCGGTCAATTCCCGCAGACGGCGCGTCGCCTCGCTCGTACGCGACCAGCGGGGTGCCGACCTGGTGGTGCTTCCAGAGTTGTGGCCCGTCGGAGCGTTCGCCTATGAGTCGTTCGCCGACGAGGCCGAATCGCCGGCCGGTGCGACGTACGAGGTGATGGCGAAGGCCGCGAGCGACGCCGGAGTGTGGCTGCACGCGGGCTCCGTCGTCGAGCGCGCCCCGGACGGCACCCTCTACAACACCTCCCTCGTCATCTCCCCCACGGGCGATCTTGTCCGCACATACCGGAAGATCCACCGCTTCGGCTTCGACAAGGGTGAGGCGGTGATGATGGGCGCGGGCGACGAGCTCGTGACCGTCGCGCTGCCCGGGACCGAGTCGTCGCCGGGGCTCACATTGGGCCTCGCGACCTGCTACGACCTGCGTTTCCCGGAGCTGTTCCGGGGCCTGGTGGACGCCGGGGCGCAGGCGCTCGTCGTCCCGGCGGGCTGGCCGGCCCGCCGCCGCGAGCACTGGCGGCTGCTGGCCCGCGCCCGCGCCGTTGAGAACCAGGCGTACGTCCTGGCCTGCGGCACCGCAGGCACCCACGCCGGTGTCGAGCAGGCCGGACACAGCATCGTGGTCGACCCCTGGGGCGAGATCCTCGCCGAGGCGGGCCCGGACGAAGAGGTCCTGAGCGTCGAGCTGGACCCGGCCAAGGTCGGGACGACACGGGAGCAGTTCCCCGTGCTCAAGGACCGCCGACTGGGGCTCGCGGAACCCCGCCGCCCCTAGGCGCCTGTGGCAGGGGTGTTCCCCTACCCGCCCCTTCCCGTAACTGGGGGCAGGTTTCCCGCCCGTCGGGCGGGAAATCCAGCCTCGCTCGCGGGCAAAACGTGAGCCTCGTCGGCGATTGAGGCGCGGGGTCCGGCGCGGAGCCCCGGTCGGCGAGGCCTAGTCGTCGTCGCCCGCTCGCTCCTTCTCCGCCATCTGGATCACGCAGACCGCGACCGCGATCATGAGCGGCGCGTCCGCGTCCTCCCGTACGACGTTCACGGCGTGCGTCTCCCGCACCCGGAACCACTGCCGGGAGATGTGGGCCAGCAGCTCGCCGTCGTACTCGACCGTGAACTCCCGGTCCAGGATCCGTCCGCTGACATCGAGCTCGGTGCCCTCGACGAGCGTCACGCGGTAGTGATTGCGCAGCAGCGACAGCCGCTTCTTGCGGATGGTGGCGAGCGGCTTGTCGTCACGCTCGATGGTCATCGTGTCCCGCAGGCTGAGCAGCTTCTTGCGCAGCGTGATCAGGACCAGCCCGGTCGGATCCTTGAGCTCCAGGGTGTCCCGCAGGCTCAGCGCCTTGCCGTCGACGAGGAAGGCTTGGCGGCCGGCTTCGTCCTCGATCCAGTAGTCCTCGCCGATGGCGAAGATCTTGTCGCGCACGAGGTATTTCATGCCTGGAATGACTACCCCGCGCCGTGCTGTTGGATGGAGGTATGGCTACACGTGCACGCGTTCGGGCCCCCGAGCTGATCGGCAAGGGCGGCTGGCTCAACACAGGCGGAAAGCAGTACACCCTTGCTGACCTGCGAGGACGTATTGTCATTGTTGATTTTTGGACATTTTGCTGTATTAACTGCCTGCATGTCCTGGACGAGCTGCGGGAGCTCGAGGAGAAGCATCGCGACACCGTCGTGATCATCGGGGTCCACTCGCCGAAGTTCGTGCACGAGGCCGAGCACCAGGCCGTCGTCGACGCCGTCGAGCGCTACCAGGTGCACCACCCGGTGCTCGACGACCCCGAGCTCGCCACCTGGAAGCAGTACGCCGTCCGGGCCTGGCCCACGCTCGTCGTCATCGACCCCGAGGGCTATATCGTCGCCCAGCACGCCGGCGAGGGGCATGCCCACGCCATCGAGCAGCTTGTCGAGGAGCTCGAGGCCGAGCACGCCGCGAAGGGAACGCTGCGGCGCGGGGACGGGCCGTATGTCGCGCCCGAGCCGGTCGCCAGCGATCTGCGCTTCCCCGGCAAGGCCCTGCTGCTGCCCTCCGGGAACTTCCTCGTCTCCGACTCGACCCGGAATCAGCTGGTCGAGCTGGAGCCGGACGGTGAGAGCGTCGTACGGCGCATCAGCGGCACCAGCACCAGCACCAGCGGCGGCGGCGGCGAGTTCAACGAGCCGCAGGGCCTCGCGCTGCTGCCCGACGGCCGGGTCGCGGTCGCGGACACCGTGAACCACACCATCCGTGCGTACGACCCGGAAACCGGCGCGGTCGAGACTCTCGCAGGCACCGGCAAGCAGTGGTGGCAGGGCTCGCCGACGAGCGGCCCGGCACTCGATGTCTCGCTCTCCTCGCCGTGGGACGTGGCCTGGTGGGGCGGGCAGCTGTGGATCGCGATGGCGGGCGTCCACCAGCTGTGGACGTACGACCCGGCGGCCGGGACCGTGCAGGTCGCGGCCGGTACCACCAACGAAGGCCTCGTCGACGGGCCGGCGGCCGAGGCGTGGTTCGCGCAGCCGTCCGGGCTCGCGGCGACCGAGGACCGGCTGTGGATCGCCGACTCCGAGACCTCAGCGGTGCGCTGGATCGACCGCGATCTGGTGGTGCACACGGCGGTCGGCACCGGCCTCTTCGACTTCGGGCACCGGGACGGTGCCGCCGGGCAGGCGCTGCTGCAGCACCCGCTGGGTGTCACCGCGCTGCCCGACGGGTCTGTCGCCATCAGCGACACGTACAACCACGCGCTGCGCCGCTTCGACCCCGCGAGCGGCGAAGTGACCACGCTCGCCACCGACCTGCGGGAGCCGAGCGGCGCCGTGCTGGCCGGCGACGACATCGTGGTGGTGGAGTCCGCCAGGCACCGGCTGACCCGGCTGCGGCTGCCGGAGGAGGCGGTACGCGTCGAGGCCGTCGCCCACCGCACCCAGCGCGCCGCCACCGACGTCGCCCCGGGCAGGCTCCGGCTGGACGTGGTCTTCCAGGCCCCGGCCGGCCAGAAGCTCGACACCCGGTACGGCCCTTCGACCCGGCTGCTCGTCTCCTCGACCCCACCCGAGCTGCTGAGGGACGGGGAGGGCACGGGCACCGATCTCTCGCGCGAGCTGGAGATCGACCCGGCGGTGAGCGAGGGCGTACTGCATGTCTCGGCGATGGCGGCGTCCTGTGACGACGACCCCGAGAACGAGTACCCGGCCTGCCATATGCACCAGCAGGACTGGGGTGTCCCGGTGCGGGTGAGCGACGAGGGGACGACGCGGCTGCCGCTCGTACTGGCCGGGATGGACCAGGGGTAGGAACGTGGGCCTGTTCCACCAGGGCGTGTTTTGGAAGTCCCGCCCTAGACGAGTCATTCCGATGTGATTAGTGGTCGCAGGCGGTCAAGGACCGCATGACCGGCTGTTCGGTCTTGTGGTTGTGCCAGATCGCCGCGGCCGGGGCCAGGACGCGTTGCGCGACGCGAACGGCGACACCCTCGAAGGTCCGGCCACTGTGCTGTTCCAGATCGAGCTGGCCCTTGAGGGTGTCGTTCACCGACTCGATCAGCTGCCGCACCGACTTCAGCAGGGACTCGCCCTTGCGGCGTTTCTCCCGCTTGAACGAGGGCCGGAGCAACTCCGCTCCGCGCAGGGCAAGATCGGCCTCGAACTCCTTGGAGGCGAAGCCCTTGTCCGCGATCAACAGCAAACCAGGGCGCCCGGTGACCGCTTCCGGCTCGCGGTCCAGCATCGCCATCAGCACCTCGCGCTCTTCCAGCTTCGGGTTCGCCAGCGACCACAGGATCGGCATACCGGTCGGGGTGCACACCAGATACAGCCGCAAGCCCCAGAAGAAACGGGAGTGGGAGGCGCAGTATCCGTATCCGGCCCAGCCGGCCAGGTCCGACCGCTTCACCGTCGGCCGCGACATGCCGCACGGCACCGGGGTGGAGTCGATGATCCAGTGGTTGTCGAACCAGAAATCGGTGTCTGCCGCGAGGAGCCGTATCGCCTGCTTGATCAGCGGGAGCGCGGCCCGCAGCCGCTTGTTCCAGCCCGGCTGCTTCGGTACGTACGGGAACATCGCGCCCAGGCGGGAGCGGACGAACCGCAGCCACCGGGACTCCGAGGCGAAGCCCAGCATGGACTGGGCAACAGCGAGGCAGACGAGCTCGGAGTCCGTCAACTGCGGCGGACGGCCCAGCCATCGGGTATCGCCGAGCTCGTCGTCGACCTTCACGTACAGCGCGGTGAGCAGGGTGTCCAAGTCCTCATTGTTCACAGAACGATCTTGGACGCCCTCTTGGTTGTTGAGGGGAGAGCATCTCCCCTCAACGCCCTACAGGTTCCCGGCGCCCTCGACGTTGGAGATCATCCTGCGCAGCACCTTGAGCGCGGCCACGTATTCCTCGTCGCTGATGCCGTCGTGGACCACAGCCCGGAGTTCGGTTACCAGCTCGCGCAGCCGTATCCTGGCGGCTTCTCCCGCGTCGGTGAGGTACAGACGGTCTCCGGCGTCGGTCCGTAGCCAGCCGCGGTGGAGCAACTGAGCGACGATGCGGGGGATCTCATGTTGCCCGTCCGCGAGTGACAGCAGCTGGGCGGCTACCTCGTTGCGGCTCGGCGCCGCAGGCCAGTACTTGACGCTGTTGAGTACCCAGTACTGCGGCTGCGTGACGTCGATCCCAGCCATGGCGTCACGCAGATGCCGTGTAACGACCGCGTGAGCCTGACTACTCCAGTAGCCGATGGGCTGGCTGGCCAGCATGTCGTCGGTGGCAGCCGGATTGGCCGGTGCCTGATCGGTGGTGGTGCCAGTCAGAAAGTCCATGATCACGACGCTACATCCGCGCCCCACCTGAACACTGGCGAAGGCCGTATCAACCGACTTTGCGGTGGCGCGGCGCATTTCCTCCAACTCCCGTTCATGCTCCTGGGCGCACCGTCACCATTCGGAATGACTCGTCTAGTGGAACAGGCCCTGCTTCTCGAGCTGCCGCCCTGCCGCGCCGTCCAGACAGCCGGCCACCCACAGCCCGGGGTCGTACGTCGCCTTCAGTCCGCCCCGGCCCTCCGCCCGGAACCGCTCGCACCCGCCGGCCAGCAGGTCCTTCGCCTGCCGGCCGGTCGGGTCGTAGTGCCTGATGCGGTTGCCCTGGATGAAGCCCGCCTCGTACGAGATGTCCTGTGCCCAGGGCGGCCGTTCGTTGTACTGCTGGATCACCAGCCAGCAGGCCGCGAGCAGGACCGCGGCCGCCGAGGCGAACGCGAGGGACAGGGTGCGGCGCGACGGGCCCCGGTGGTGCGTCGCGCCGGCTGTCTGATGACCGAGCAGAACCATGGGCACCACCGTGCCCGGCCGGCCCTTTCCCGGATGTTTCGCGAACAGGCGTCAACACGCCAACACCCGTCCCGGCCGGGTTACTTGACGTCGACGGCGCCCGTGACCTTCGGGTTCATCAGGTGATTCGAGTCCGTGTCGATGTGCAGCGCGAAGATCGTGCCGTCGCCCCGCTCCTTGAAGCTCTTCTTGAACGTGCCGTTGGCCGCGGTCTTCACCTCGCCCAGCAGATACGACTCCTTCGGCTTGCCCTTGGGCGAGAAGAAGATCATCACCTTCCTGCCGCCGTACGCCTTCCAGGCCGGCGCGGCGTGCTGCAGCGTGCCGGAGACGGTGATCGCGCCGCGCTTCTTCACCTTCGGCGTGACCTTGTAGTCCTTGATGCGGGTCTGGATGCGGCTGGCCTTGAGGACCGGGCTCACCGACCCCTGCACATTGGCGGAGCCGGAGTAGACCGCGCGGTAGTAGCCGGACGCCGGTGCGGGGATGTCCGCCAGGAAGTACCTGTCCTTGGTGAGCGTCAGCGTCTTGAGCTTCGCCCAGCCGTCCTTGCCGTTCCTGGACACCTGGATGTCGAGCTTGTTGTGCGGTCGCGGGGCGCCCTGGACGTCCAGCAGACCGGACACGGTCAGCTTTGAGTCGGAGCCGAGCTTGATCTCGAACTGGTCGATGGAGCTGTAGCCGGTGGTGCGGAAGGTGAGCGGGGCGGTCGGCTTGTTGGAGAACCAGTCGCCGTAGCTGACCTTCAGCTGCCGCTTGTCGTCCGCGAAGGGGATCTTCGTCTCGAGGCTGAAACGCCCTTCCTTGTCGGTGACGGCGCTCCCCTCCCACGTCCCCGCCGCGTTCACGACCTCCACATCCGCGTAATTCGTCGTCTTCCAGACGCCGTTGAGCTCGTACTCCACCTTGCCGGTGACCTTGACCGGCGCGCCGAACCTGCCGCTGAACTCGGACTTGTCGAGCGTGACGCGGGCCGGCAGACCCTTGGGCGCGACCTGCAGCAGCTCGCTGGAGAGGTTCCCGTAGTACGCACGGACCGGGCTGGGCTCGGAGTCCGCGATGAACCAGTCGGAGAACCTGCCGTCCGCGTCCGTCCGCACGACCTCGTCGTAGGACCCGTTGTGGATGCGCACGCTCGAATCGGCGACGGGCTTGCTCTCGTGCGTGATGGGCTGCCACTCGGCGAGCCGGCCGCTCGCGGTGACCACCATGTCGTCGACGGTCGGGTTGGGCCGGTCGACCCCGAATTCCTGGAAATACTTCCTGGCCCTGTAGTCGTACGTGCCGACGTCCTTGAGGGTCGTCTCGTCGCCGTCGGACTCCCTGACGATCAGGTCGACGGCGAATACGCCGGTGATCTCGAGCTTGACGTCCTTCTTGGTGATCCAGTCGCCCGTCTTCTTGTCGCCCGATGCGAGCTCGAAGTCATGGACCCATTCGACGGCCACGTTCTCGCCCGGCTTGTGGACGACGGCGCTGATGCCGGTCACGTCGCTGTCGGTCTTCAGGTCGTCGACGAAGAGGCGGCCGAACTGCTTGTCGTGGCCGGAGACTTTGAGGGCGGTCGGCCCCGCAGCGGCGAAGGCGGTGGCGGGCACCGCGAGTACACCCAGTACCACAGAGGTGGACAGGGCAAAGGAAATGCTGCGCTTCACGTGTGCGTCCCCCCGGACGATTCGAGGGGCGCGTGGGAGAGAGAAACAACAAAGTGGTCAATGAGACGCGCCCCGAGCCTCCCATGGTAATCGGGCCCGGGGCGTGTCGGACCATTGGATCTGTCAGTCCGTCAGGAATGACACCAGCGCGTTGGCCAGCAGATACGGGTCATCCGCACCGCACAGCTCACGCGCACTGTGCATCGACAGGATCGCGACGCCGATGTCGACGGTCCGGATGCCGTGGCGGGCGGCGGTGATCGGGCCGATGGTCGTGCCGCACGGCATCGCGTTGTTCGACACGAACGTCTGCCACGGCACGCCCGCCTTCTCGCAGGCCGCGGCGAACACGGCCCGGCCGCTGCCGTCGGTGGCGTACCGCTGGTTCACATTGACCTTGAGGATCGGGCCGCCGTTGACGCGCGGGTGGTGCGTCGGGTCGTGGCGCTCCCCGTAGTTGGGGTGTACGGCGTGGCCGGTGTCGGAGGACAGACACACCGTGCCCGCGAAGGCGCGCGCCTTGTCCTCGTACGTACCACCGCGCGCGAACACCGAACGCTCCAGCACATTGCCGAGCAGCGGGCCGTCGGCGCCGGTGTCCGCCTGGGAGCCGTTCTCCTCGTGGTCGAAGGCGGCGAGCACCGGGATGTACGGAAGCTCCGGCGACGCGGAGACCGCGGCGAGCGCTGCCGTACAGGCGTGCACGGACAGCAGGTTGTCCATCCGCGGTCCGGCGACCAGCTCGCGGTCGCGGCCCAGATAGGCGGGCGCCTCCAGGGCGTGTGTCATCAGGTCCCAGCCGGTGACCTCCCCGGCCGCGAGCCCGAGCTCCTCCTCCAGGAAGGAGATCAGATCGCCCTCGTCGGTGACGTCGCCCAGGCCCCAGATGGGCTGCATGTGCCGCTGCTTGTCGAGTTGCAGACCCTTCTCGTGGATCGAGCGGTCCATGTGGATGGCCAGCTGCGGCACGCGCAGCAGGGGCCGGTCGATGTTGACCAGCCGCGTCGTGCCGTCGCGCAGGGAGAGCCGGCCGGCCAGGCCCAGATCACGGTCGAGCCAGGAGTTCAGCAGCGGGCCGCCGTAGATCTCGACGGCGACCTGACGCCAGCCGTGCGCGCCCATGTCGGGCTGCGGCTTGACGCGCAGATTCGGGGAGTCGGTGTGGGCGCCGACGATCCGGAACGGGGTGTGCGGCGCGGTGCCCTCCGGCACGTACCAGGCGACGATCGCGCCGCCGCGCAGTACGTACTTGCCGCCACTTGTGCCGTCCCAGGCGTCCGTCTCCAGCACCTGCCGGAAGCCGGCCTTCTCCAGGCGCTCGGCGGCGGCGGCCACGGCGTGGTACGGGGTCGGGCCGGCCGAGAGGAAGGACATCAGGTCGTCGGTGTGTCCGCGATCGAAGCGGGAGGGTGTGCTGCTGCTCATGGACTCACCTTAACGAGGGGCGCACGCCGGGTGCGTGGAGATGCGAAGCGGCCCGCCCCGGCAGGGGGCGGGCCGCTTCACACAAGGCGCGGGACGGCTGGGACGGTCAGAACGCCGCCTCGTCCAGCTCCATCAGGGAGTTGTCGACGGTCTCGGCGAGCGCGCGCTCGACCGAGACGCCCGGCAGGATGTTGGCGGCGAAGAACTTCGCGGCCGCGATCTTGCCCTGGTAGAACGGCACATCCTTGGCGGACGCGGTCTCGAGCTTCTCCGCCGCGACGGCCGCGCCGCGCAGCAGCAGGTAGCCGACGACCACATCGCCGGAGGCGAGCAGCAGGCGGGTGGTGTTGAGGCCCACCTTGTAGATGTTCTTGACGTCCTCGCCGGTGGCGATGAGGTCGTTCGTCATCGTGCCGACGATCGCCTCCAGGTCCACCGCGGCCTTGGCGAGCGCGTCGCGGGCCGGGGCCAGCTCCTCGCCGCCGGTGCCGACCGCCAGGAACTTCTTGATCTCCTCGGAGAGGGTGTTCAGCGCCTGGCCCTGGTCGCGGACGATCTTCCGGAAGAAGTAGTCCTGGCCCTGGATGGCCGTGGTGCCCTCGTAGAGGGTGTCGATCTTGGCGTCCCGGATGTACTGCTCGACCGGGTACTCCTGGAGGTAACCCGAGCCGCCGAAGGTCTGCAGCGACTGGGCCAGCTGCTCGTACGACTTCTCGGAGCCGTAGCCCTTCACGATCGGCAGCAGCAGGTCGTTCAGGGCGACGAGGGCCTTGGCGTCCTCGCCCGCGGCCTCCTTGACGGCGATCTCGTCCTGGACCGAGGCGGTGTACAGCACCAGGGCGCGCATGCCCTCGGCGTACGCCTTCTGCGTCATCAGCGAACGGCGCACGTCGGGGTGGTGGGTGATGGTGACCTTGGGCGCGCTCTTGTCCGCGAAGTTCACCAGGTCCTGGCCCTGGACGCGCTCCTTGGCGTACTCCAGCGCGTTGAGGTAGCCGGTCGACAGGGTCGCGATGGCCTTCGTGCCGACCATCATCCGGGCGAACTCGATGATCATGAACATCTGGCGGATGCCGTCGTGCTTGTCGCCGATCAGCCAGCCCTTGGCGGGGTGCTGGTCACCGAAGGTGATCTCGCAGGTGTTGGAGGCCTTGAGGCCCATCTTGTGCTCGACGTTCGTGGCGTACACGCCGTTGCGCTCGCCCAGCTCGCCGGTCTCCCAGTCGAAGTGGAACTTCGGCACGAGGAAGAGCGACAGGCCCTTGGTGCCGGGGCCGTGGCCCTCGGGGCGGGCCAGCACGTAGTGAAGGATGTTCTCCTCCATGTCGTGCTCACCGGAGGTGATGAAGCGCTTCACGCCCTCGATGTGCCAGGAGCCGTCCGCCTGCTCGACGGCCTTGGTGCGGCCGGCGCCGACGTCCGAGCCGGCGTCCGGCTCGGTGAGCACCATGGTGGAGCCCCAGCGCTTCTCGACGGCTATCTCGGCGACCTTCTTCTGCGCCTCGTTGCCCTCCTCGAAGAGGATGCCGGCGAAGGCCGGGCCCGAGGAGTACATCCAGATGGCCGGGTTCGAGCCGAGCAGCAGCTCCGCGTACGACCAGATCAGGGAGCGCGGCGAGGTGGTGCCACCGATCTCCTCGGGCAGGCCGAGGCGCCAGTACTCGGAGTCCATGAAGGCCTGGTAGCTCTTCTTGAAGGACGCCGGGACGGGCGCGGTGTTGGTGGCGGGGTCGAAGACCGGCGGGTTGCGGTCGGCGTCCGCGAAGGACTCGGCCAGCTCGTTCTCGGCGAGGCGGGCGATCTCTTCGAGGATCGACTTGGCGGTGTCGACATCCATCTCCGCGAACGGGCCGGTGCCGTACAGCTTGTCGCGCCCGAGGACCTCGAAGAGGTTGAACTCGATGTCGCGGAGATTCGACTTGTAGTGCCCCATGGCGACGGCTCCGTAAAGATCGGGAGGCGGATTGATCATCCACGTACCAGTAAGTAGCTACGATGATGCTACCCGTCGGTAATAAGAAGCAACCCCTAGTGGGTCATCTGTGACACGGCTCGCTACCGGGCCCTGCCCGAGGATGCCGTGAGATGGCGGCCCGTGTCCCCGGTTCGCGGGCGATCGGCGGGCGATCAGGGGTGCGGTGGCGGGGGTGCGGAGGGTGTCGAGCCCGGGGCGGGACGGGTCACGGGGAGCCGAGTGCCGTGATCGCCGGGCCTTCGCCGGTGCGCTCGAGGCGGGCCGGGTCGCACCGTGTGCCCCGGCCCGGCCCATGGGGCCCGGCCGCCTCGGTACTCTTGCGGACATGTACGGCTACGACCAGAACCCGGGTGCCCAGCAGCAGTACGTGCCCCAGCAGCCCTCCTACGGGGAGCAGCCGCTGTACCCCGAGCCGTCGCCGCCCTCGCTCGCCGACGCCGTGCGGGCCTTCACCACCGCGTCGCTGTCCGCGGAGGACTTCCAGCAGATCTTCGCGACCTCGAAGGTCTACTGCCCGCGCGGTGACAACCCCGGCTTCCTGGCGCTGCACAACACCCAGCAGCCCGTCATCCCGATGTTCACCTCGCTCAAGGAACTGCGCAGATACGCGGGCAAGGAGTCCAAGTACTTCGTGATCACGGGCGCCGAGGTGATCGACCTGCTGCCGACCGGGTACGGCTTCGTGCTCGACATGGAGGGTGATCACCGGATGGTCTTCGACGCGAAGGCCGTGGAGCAGATGGTGGACTTCGCGATGCGGCGGATGTACGGCTGACGGTCCGGTGTGCGGCCGATGTGCCGCTGACGGGTCTGGGTCTCTGGGCGCCCGGGAGGAATTCCTCCCGGGCGTCGCGCGTTCCGGATGACAAGAAGTTCAGTCTTCAACTAAACTGGACGCACAAGGAGGTCCCGTCATGCCTGCAGTGACTGTCGAGAACCCGCTCACCCTGCCGCGCGTCTCCGCGCCGGCCGAGGCCGTGCCGCGCCCCGTGCTTGCCGTGACCACGGCGCCGGGGGGCTTCGAGGGGGAGGGTTTCCCGGTGCGACGCGCGTTCGCCGGGATCAACTACCAGTACCTCGACCCGTTCATCATGATGGACCAGATGGGCGAGGTGGAGTACGCGCCGGGCGAGCCGAAGGGGACGCCGTGGCATCCGCACCGGGGCTTCGAGACGGTCACGTACCTGATCGACGGAACCTTCGTCCACCAGGACAGCAATGGCGGCGGCGGAACCATACAGAACGGCGACACCCAGTGGATGACGGCCGGCTCGGGCCTGCTGCACATCGAGGCGCCGCCGGAGTCGCTGGTCATGTCGGGCGGGCTGTTCCACGGGCTCCAGCTCTGGGTGAACCTGCCGGCGAGCGACAAGATGATGGACCCCAGGTACCAGGACATCCGCGGCGGCCAGGTCCAGCTGCTGACCTCACCGGACGGGGGCGCGCTGCTGCGGGTCATCGCGGGTGAGCTCGACGGGCACGAGGGTCCGGGCATCACGCACACGCCGATCACGATGATCCATGCGACGCTGCGGCCGGGTGCCGAGGTCACGCTGCCGTGGCGCGAGGACTTCAACGGCCTGGCGTATGTGCTTGCGGGGCGCGGTGCGGTGGGTACGGACCGGCGCCCGGTGCACAAGGGCCAGACGGCGGTGTTCGGGGCGGGCGGGTCGCTGACGGTCCGCGCGGACGAGTCCCAGGACTCGAACAGCCCGGACCTGGAGGTCGTACTGCTGGGTGGGCGCCCGATCCGGGAGCCGATGGCGCACTACGGTCCGTTCGTGATGAACAGCCGTGCGGAGCTGCAGCAGGCCATGGACGACTTCCAGGCGGGCCGCCTGGGCACGGTCCCGGTGAACCGCCACTGAGCCCGCGTGGGGCCCGCGCTGCCTCCGGCGGGGGCGCGGGCCGCCGTCCGGGTGCGGGCTCCCGCGCCCCCGGCCCGGTGCGCGGGCCCGCGCCCGGTACGGGCTCCTGTGCCCCCGGGCCCGCATCCCCGGGCCCGGCGCCGTGGGCCCGTGTTACTTCCGGCAGGGCGCGGGCTCCTGCGCCCCTCACGGTTCGCCGGTGTGAACCACCCACCGGAGAGCAACCGACAACGCCCCTGGCCCACCCTCACCACATGACCGGGTGACCCACCCAGGTGGGTCCCCCAGCAGGCCCGTCCCCATGCCCCGTGGTCACGTGGGAGCGTGCAGACTCCGAAGCCGCTTCTGCCGGACGTCGCCCGGCGGGTCGCCGCCTGGTGTGTCGTCGTGCTGCTCGTCAGCGCCGTGGCCGGCGTCGGGATCTGGCTCTGCGCCACACTCAAGGCCGCCGTCACGCCCGTGCTCCTCGCGCTGCTCGCGACCGCTCTTCTCGGGCCCCTGCAGCGGCGGCTCATCAAAGTGAGGGTGAATCGCTCGCTCGCCGCCGCGCTGACCTGTGCCGCCGTCGTCGCCGTCGTCGGCGGGGCCATGTACATCATCGTCACCGCGCTGATCGGGACCGGCGACCAGATCATCTCCGCGCTGCGGCGGGCCGCCAGGGATCTCGCCAAGTACTTCGGGGCCGCCGGGACCTCGCTCGACGACGTCGCCGCCAACTCGAAGGAACTGCTGGGGAAGTTCGGCGGGACCGCCGCGTCCGAGGTGATCAGTGGGCTGAGTGTGGTGGGCGAACTGATCGCCACCGCCGTGCTGGCGCTGCTGTTCAGCTTTTTCTTTCTGCGGGACTCGGACAGGGCCGCGGGCGTTCTGCGGTCCCTCGTGCCCCGTGCGAGCGGGGACGTCGTCGAAGCCATGGCGCGGCGGGCCTTCGAGGCCGTCGAGGGGTTCATGCGCGGGACGACGTTCATCGCGCTCATCGACGCGATCTGTATCACCGTCGGGCTGCTGATCCTGCGCGTCCCCGGCGCCGTCGGGCTCGGCGCGCTGGTCTTCGTCGGGGCGTACATCCCCTACCTCGGCGCCTTCATCTCCGGCGCCGTCGCCGTCCTTGTCGCACTCGCCGACCGCGGATTCGTGATCGCGCTCTGGGCGCTGGGGGTGGTCCTGGCGGTGCAGGTGCTGGAGGGGCATGTGCTCCAGCCGGTGATCCAGAGCCGTATGGTGCGGATGCACCCGGTTGTGGTCATGCTGGCGATCACCGCGGGGGCGACCGTCGCCGGGATTCTCGGGATGCTGCTCGCCGTACCGGTCACCGCCGCCGCGTTCGGCGTGATCGGCGAGCTGCGGACGCGTTACGCGGCCGGGTCGGAGACCGGCTCCGGCACCGCCGACTCGTAGAGCTCGAACCAGATCGACTTGCCCTCGCCCCGCGGATCCACACCCCACGCGTCCGCGAGCATCTCCATCAGGAGCAGGCCCCGGCCCGACGACGCCATCTCGCCCGGCCGCCGCCTGTGCGGCAGCTCGTCACTTGTGTCCGCGACCTCCACGCGCAGCTGCCGTGCCGCATCGCCGCAAGTCACCTCCGCCACCAGCAGCGCATTGCCGTCCGTGTGGACGAGCACATTGGTGACCATCTCGGAGACCATCAGCACGGCGGCGTCGATCTGCTCCTGGTCCTTCCAGTCGTGCAGCAGCTCCCGCACCTGCTGCCTCGCGGTCGCGATCCGCTCCGGCTCGGCCTGCGCCACACTCATCGCCGTGCGCCGCGGGGCCTTTCGCGGCGGCGCCCCGTCCCGGCCGATCAGCAGGACCGCGATGTCGTCCTCACGTCTGTCGGCGAGCGGACCGGTGGTGTGGTGCGAGCCGGGCCCGTGCACGGCCTGTACGAGCGTGTCGGCGAGCTCCTCCAGTGACAGGTCCGTGTGCTGCTCGAGTATCCGGCGCAGCCGCGCCAAGCCCGTGTCGAGATCGTGCCCGCCGGTCTCCAGGAGACCGTCGGTGCAGATCATCATCGTCTCGCCGGGTTCCAGCACCAGCCGCGTCGTCGGATAGTCCGAGTCCGGGTCGATGCCGAGCGGCAGCCCGCCGTCGGTGGGCCGCAGCAGCACCGTGCCGTCGGACGTCCGCACCACGGGCTCGGGATGGCCGGCCCTGGCGATCTCGATACGGCCGGTGGCCGGTTCGACCTCCAGATAGAGGCAGGTCGCGAAGCGCGGGCTGGAGTAGTCGTCGTCCTCGTACGTATCCGCCCCGAAAAAATCATGCAGCCCGTGCAGGAAGCGGGAGGCGCGGGAGAGCACCGCATCCGGCCGGTGCCCCTCGGAGGCGTACGCACGCAGGGCGATCCGCAGCTGGCCCATGAGTCCGGCGGCGCGCACATCGTGGCCCTGGACATCGCCGATGACCAGGGCGATCCGGCCGCCGCCAGGTCCTGCGGCATGGGAGGTGCCCCCGGGCAGCGGGATCATGTCGTACCAGTCGCCGCCGACCTGGAGCCCGCCGCCGGTCGGTATGTACCGCGCGGCCACCGACATCCCGGGGACCTCGGGGCCGAGCACCGGCATCATCGAACGCTGCAGGCCCAGCGCGAGCTCGCGCTCCGACTCGGCGACCCCGGCCCGTGCGAGCGCCTGCGCCAGCATCCGCGCGACCGTCGTCAGCACGGACCGTTCGTCGGGCGTGAAGGCGACCGGGTGCTTGAACGCCGCCATCCAGGCGCCCATGGTGCGTCCGGCGACGATCAGCGGCAGGAACGCCCAGGACTGCCGGCCGAAGCGCTGCGCGAGCGGCCAGGTGGCGGGATAGCGGCGACGGTACTCCGCCGGCGTCGGCAGGTAGCTGGCCCGGCCGGTACGCACCACCTCGGCGGCCGGATATTCGGTGTCCAGTGACATGTCCGTGAACGGATTGTCGTCGCCCGCGTTGTGCCCGTGGTGCCCGATGATCGTGAGCCGGTCGCCCGCCACCCCGAAGACGGCAAGCCCGTCCGGCGAGAAGCCGGGCATGGACAGGGACGCGGCGACCCGCAGCACCTCCGCGGTGGAGCGGGCCTCGGCCAGCGCCCGGCCCGCGTCCAGCAGGAACGCCTCGCGGGAGCGGCGCCAGTCACCGGTGACGGGAGTGTGCGCGGCGGTGCCCGGCTGCGGCTCGGCGACCTCCTGGAGCATGCCGGTCAGTTCGTAGTCGCCTTCGCGGAGGACCGGTTTGGAGCGGCTTCGGACGATACGGAGCACATGTCCGGCCTCGTCGACGACCCGCAGTCTGGCCTCGGCGATGGTCCCTTCGGCGGCCGCGAGACTGACGATTCCGTTGATCTCGTTCCAGTCGACGGGGTGGAAACGGGAGCGCACGATGGACTCGGGGTACTCCCCGGCCTCGGCGGGCAGCTCCAGCAGCCGGGCGGCCTCGGCGTCGAGGGTGACCGTCCCGGATGCGTTCTCCCACCGCCACAGGCCGGTCGCGATCGCGGCCAGGACGTCCTCGGTGCGCATCGCCTCACTTTATTCCGATCTTCACGACGACCAGCTGCCGGGGTCCTGGCATGTGTATGTCAATGAGGCGAACGGAGCCCGGGCGGTAACCTTGACGCGGCCCACCCCTCTCGAATCGCTAAGACTGGATGAACGACGATGCATCGGTACAGGTCCCACACCTGCGGCGAGCTCCGCGCCTCTGACGTCTCCGCCGACGTCCGGCTGAGCGGCTGGCTGCACAATCGCCGAGACCTGGGCGGCATCCTCTTCATCGATCTGCGCGACCACTACGGCATCACGCAGCTTGTCGCCCGGCCCGGCACCCCCGCCTACGAGGCCCTCGACAAGATCAACAAGGAGTCGGTCGTCCGCGTCGACGGCAAGGTCGTCTCGCGCGGCGCCGAGAACATCAACCCCGAGCTGCCCACCGGCGAGGTCGAGGTCGAGGTCTCCTCGGTCGAACTGCTCGGTGCGGCGCAGCAGCTGCCGTTCCAGATCAACACCGACGACGGGGTGGGCGAGGAGCGGCGGCTGGAGTACCGCTTCCTGGACCTGCGCCGCGAGCGCATGCACCGCAACATCATGCTGCGTACGGCCGTCATCTCCGCGATCCGGCACAAGATGACCGCCCTCGGCTTCAACGAGATGGCGACCCCGATCCTGACCGCGACCTCCCCCGAGGGCGCGCGTGACTTCGTGGTGCCGTCCCGGCTGAACCCCGGCAAGTTCTACGCGCTGCCGCAGGCCCCGCAGCAGTTCAAGCAGCTGCTGATGATCTCCGGCTTCGACCGCTACTTCCAGATCGCGCCCTGCTTCCGCGACGAGGACGCCCGCGCCGACCGTTCGCCGGGCGAGTTCTACCAGCTCGATGTCGAGATGAGCTTCGTCGAGCAGGAGGACGTCTTCCAGCCGATCGAGAAGCTGATGACCGAGCTCTTCGAGGAGTTCGGCGGCGGCCGCCACGTCACCTCGCCGTTCCCGCGGATCCCGTTCCGCGAGGCGATGGTGAAGTACGGCAGCGACAAGCCGGACCTGCGCGCCCAGCTGGAGCTCGTCGACATCTCGGACGTCTTCGAGGGCTCGGAGTTCAAGGCCTTCGCGGGCAAGCATGTGCGTGCGCTGCCGGTGCCGGACACGGCCGGCCAGTCGCGGAAGTTCTTCGACGGCCTCGGCGACTTCGCGGTCGAGCACGGCGCGAAGGGCCTGGCCTGGGTGCGCGTCGGCGAGGACGGTTCGCTGACCGGCCCGATCGCGAAGTTCCTCACCGAGGAGAACATCAAGGTCCTCACCGAGCGTCTCTCGCTCGCGCCGGGCCACGCGATCTTCTTCGGCGCGGGTGAGTTCGACGAGGTCTCCAAGATCATGGGCGCGGTTCGCGTCGAGGCCGCCAAGCGTGCCGGCCACTTCGAGGAGGGCGTGTTCCGGTTCTGCTGGATCGTCGACTTCCCGATGTACGAGAAGGACGAGGAGACCGGCAAGATCGACTTCTCGCACAACCCGTTCTCGATGCCGCAGGGCGGCCTCGAGGCCCTGGAGACCCAGGACCCGCTGGACATTCTGGGCTGGCAGTACGACATCGTCTGCAACGGCGTCGAGCTGTCCTCGGGCGCGATCCGTAACCACGAGCCCGAGATCATGTTCAAGGCCTTCGAGATCGCCGGCTACTCCAAGGAGACCGTCGAGCACGAGTTCTCCGGCATGCTCCGCGCCTTCCAGTTCGGCGCCCCGCCGCACGGCGGCATCGCCCCGGGCGTCGACCGCATCGTGATGCTGCTGGCCGACGAGCCGAACATCCGCGAGACGATCGCCTTCCCGCTCAACGGCAACGCGCAGGACCTGATGATGGGCGCGCCGACCGAGCTGGACGAGTCGCGTCTGCGCGAGCTGAACATCGCGCTCCGCAAGCCGGTCGCCAAGTCCGGCGAGTAGTCGACGGAGCGCGTCGTACGCGTCGTACGCGAGTAATGGGGTCCGGGACCGACAGGTTCCGGGCCCCATTCCTGTCTGACAGCGACTCACAGTCGCTTCCCGAGCCCCCGCCAGGTCCGGTCGTCGGCGTCCTGGCCCATGACGGAAACCCAGGGGCCCGCCGGGGAGACGGCACGAGCTGACACGCCCGACTGCAGGGCCATCCGCGGCACCAACGAGTACTCCGCGCTGCTCGAACGGCGTCCCGGTCCTGGACTCCGCGGTCTTTGCCGGCCGCTGTGTCTCCGGCGACGCCTCCCGCGCTCCGGCCGAAACACGACAGATGATCCTATATGTCCGTTTCAATGCCGCCGGGGCCGAGGTCGCTCCCACCCCGCCTCCGAAGCAGCACATCCAGCTCTCGAACTGAAAGGCCCGCACATGTCCCTCCGCACAGGACCGTTCCCGGCGGTCGCGTTTGCCGTCGCCGGTCTGCTGCTCACCGGCTGCGCGGGCGATCCCGGCGACACAGCGCCCGTGGCCGCGAAGAGATCCACGGGCGCCGCCGCCAAGTTGGGCCCCAACGCGCGCTCCGGCGCCCAGGCGCAGCTCTCCCGGGCGCAGGTCATCCCCGCCCTCGGACCGAAGATCCGCGCCGAGATCACCGCGGCGAACAAGCAGGCGGTCGTGGTGGTCGGCGACGACCCCGACTCCAACAAGTCCGTCGTCACGCTCTACGAGCGTGATCCTGTGCGGGGCTGGAAGCCCGTTTCAGAGCCGTGGCCGGCGCACAACGCACTCCTCGGCTGGACCGACGACCATCACACGGCCGACCATCGCTCGCCGATCGGGGTCTTCGGCCTCACGGACGCGGGCGGCATGCTGCCCAACCCGGGAACGAAGCTCCCGTACGACGAGGGGCCCGCCTTCGACGCGCCCGGCACCGGCTTCGAGGGGGAGCCGCTCGAGGGGTCCTTCGACTATGTCGTGGCCATCAACTACAACCGCGAGCCGGGAAACACCCCGCTGGACTGGACCCGGCCGCTCGGCTCGGAGAAGGGCGGCGGCATCTGGATCCACGTCGACCACGGCGGGCCCACGCAGGGCTGTGTCGCGCTGCCGAGGGCCCGGATGAAGGAGCTGCTGAAGTGGCTGGACCCGGCCAAGCGGCCGGTGGTGGTGATGGGTGACCTGACGGGGCTGGGCCGCTGAGGCGTGCGTGCACCGGGGGCTCCGCCGCCCCGAACCCCGGTTGCGGACGGGGCTGAAGTGCGGCCGGGCGGGCGACCGGGGGCAGAAACGGGAAAGGGCGGGCCCGGGGATGATCTCCCGGGCCCGCCCTTCACGCACTACGCCTTCTTCGGCTCCTCCAGACGCGGGAACAGCACCGCGCCCTTCGTCACCGTCGCGCCCGCCGGCAGCTTGCCCCACTCGCCCGCGTGCTGGACCTGCTGGTCCGCGAGGGCGCCCAGCGGGGCATCCGCGCCGAGCGAGTCCCACAGTCGCTGCGAGGTCTCCGGCATGACCGGGTTGAGCAGCACCGCGACCCCGCGCAGCGACTCGGCGGCCGTGTACAGGATCGTCGCGAGGCGGGCCTGGCCCTCCTCGGACCCCGCTGCGTCAGCAGCATCAGAAAATGCAGTCTTGGCGACCTTCCACGGCTCCTGCTCCGTGATGTAGCCGTTGACCTGCTTCACGAAGTCGAAGACAGCCAGGATGCCGCCCTGGAAGTCCAGCTCGTCGCCGATCTTCCGGTCGGCCTCGGCGACCGCCTTGGCCAGGCCCTCCTGGACCGCCTTCTCCGCCTCGCCGGCCGCCGTCGCCTCCGGCAGCACGCCGCCGAAGTACTTGCCGACCATGGCCGCGACGCGCGAGGCGAGGTTGCCGTAGTCGTTGGCGAGCTCCGAGGTGTAGCGGGCGGTGAAGTCTTCCCAGGAGAACGAGCCGTCCTGGCCGAACGCGATCGCGCGCAGGAAGTACCAGCGGTACGCGTCCACGCCGAAGTGCGAGGTGAGATCCTGCGGCTTGATGCCCGTGAGGTTCGACTTCGACATCTTCTCGCCGCCGACCATCAGCCAGCCGTTCGCGGCGACGCGACCCGGCACCGGCAGGCCGTTCGCCATCAGCATCGCCGGCCAGATGATCGCGTGGAAGCGCAGGATGTCCTTGCCGACCAGGTGCACATCGGCGGGGAAGGTCGCTTCGAACTTCGCCGGGTTCTCGTTGTAGCCGACGGCCGTGGCGTAGTTCAGCAGCGCGTCGATCCACACGTAGATCACGTGCTTCTCGTCCCACGGCACCGGGACGCCCCAGTCGAACGTCGAGCGCGAGATGGAGAGGTCCTGCAGGCCCTGCTTGACGAAGTTCACGACCTCGTTGCGCGCGGACTCGGGCTGGATGAAGCCGGGGTTGGCCTCGTAGAACTCCAGCAGCTTCGGTCCGTACTCGCTGAGCTTGAAGAAGTAGTTCTCCTCCTTGAGGATCTCCACCGGCTTCTTGTGGATCGGGCAGAGCTTCTGCCCGGCGAAGTCGCCCTCGCCGTCGATCAGGTCACCGGGGAGCTTGTACTCCTCGCAGCCCACGCAGTACGGGCCTTCGTACCCGCCCTTGTAGATCTCGCCCTTGTCGTACAGATCCTGCACGAACTCCTGCACACGGTCCGTGTGCCGCTTCTCCGTCGTACGGATGAAGTCGTCGTTCGCGATGTTCAGGTGCTCCCAGAGGGGCTTCCAGGCCTCCTCCACGAGCTTGTCGCACCACTCCTGGGGCGTGACGTTGTTCGCCTCGGCAGTACGCATGATCTTCTGACCGTGCTCGTCCGTGCCGGTGAGGTACCACACCTTCTCGCCACGCTGGCGGTGCCAGCGTGTGAGCACGTCGCCTGCGACGGTCGTGTAGGCGTGGCCCAGGTGAGGAGCGTCGTTGACGTAGTAAATGGGGGTCGAGACGTAGTACGCCTTCGCCCCCTGCTTCTCGGATCCAGTGGCCGCCATGGTCGAAATCCTATCGGCCCGCGGAAGGTCCACTCACCTCGATAAGCGGGCGGGCCCGTGGGCGGAGACGTCTGCGAAACATCTCGTCCCGTAAAAAGGCGCATCCTGAGAGGAGAGGCGGGCGCAGCGGGTGCAGGGGGAAGAGCAAGGGGACGGGCGGGGGGACGGCAATATGCGGGTACTGGTCGCCGAGGACGAGGAGGTCCTGGCCGAGCTGGTCTCCACCGGGCTGCGGCGGGCCGGATTCGCCGTCGACACCGTGTACAGCGGTGACGCGGCGCTCGCGTATCTCGGACTGCACGACTACGACGTCGTGGTCCTGGACCGCGATCTGCCGCGGGTGCACGGGGACGAGGTGGCGCGCGAACTGGTCGCCACCGCCTCCCGCACCCGGATCCTGATGCTGACCGCGTCCGCGTCCATGGAGGACCGGGTGGAGGGTCTGGACCTCGGCGCGGACGACTATCTGGGCAAGCCCTTCGAGTTTCCCGAACTTCTCTCGCGGGTGCGCGCGCTGCGGCGGCGCAGCGCGCGGCCGGTGCCGCCGCTGCTGGAGCGGCACGGGGTACGGGTGGACACCGTGCGCAGGACGGCCGAGCGGGACGGGCGGGATCTCGATCTGTCGCCGAAGGAGTTCTCCGTACTGCAGATCCTGCTGGAGGCGGACGGGGCGACGGTCTCGGCGGAAGAGCTGCTGGAGCGCGCCTGGGACGCCCACACGGATCCGTTCACGGGCGCGGTCCGGGTCTGTATGAGCAAGCTGCGGGCCAAGCTCGGGGAGCCGGCCCTGATCCGTACGGTGCAGGGTGTGGGGTACGGGCTGTGAGCGACGCACGCGAGGCGGCCGGGGACGTCAGCTCTGGGGGAGAACGGAACAGCGCGGCGATCGGTCCCGGCTCGACGATCCGTACGCGGATCGCGCTCGTCTACGGCGCCGTCTTCCTGGTCCTCGGCGGCTGTCTGCTGGGGATCGTGAATCTGCTCTCCCGCGCCGGTACGGAGAACGAGGTCGCGGCGATCAGGCAGCGCGCCGTTCCCGCGCTGCCGGTGACGGACGTGCGCGGGGCGACCGTCTACCAGCTGACCGACAGCGTTCGGGACGCGGCGGGGCAGCAGATGCTGATCTGGTCGGTGTTCGCGCTGCTGGGGACGGCGCTGTGCGCGGTCGTGGTGGGGTGGTGGACGGCGGGGCGGGTGCTGCGGCCCGTGCACGCGATGACGGCGAAGGCGCGGCGGCTGTCGGAGCGGACGCTGCACGAGCGGATCGGGGCGAGTGGTCCCGACGACGAGCTGAAGGAGCTCGGCGACACGCTGGACGCGCTGCTGGCGCGGCTGGAGAAGGCGTTCGACAGCCAGCGGAGGTTCATCGCGAACGCCTCGCACGAGCTGCGGACGCCGCTGGCGACGCAGCGCACGGCGATCCAGGTGGGCCTCGACGAGTCCGCCTCGGCGCAGGAGCTGGCCCGCACGAAGACGGTGTTGCTCGACAACAACCGGCGCAGTGAGCGGCTCATCGAGGGGCTGCTCATGCTGGCGCGGAGCGAGCGGGGGCTGGCGGAGCGGGAGGACGTCGACCTGGGGGAGGTCGTGGCGGAGGAGGCGGCGCGGCACGAGGTGAAGGCGGCGGTGTCCTCGGGCGGAGCGGGCGGGGCGGCCGGGGCGGCCGGAGCGGGCGGGGTCGTACGGGGGAACCGGATGCTGCTGGCGCAGCTGGCGGGCAACCTGCTGGCCAACGCCGTCGCGTACAACGTGCCGTCCGGGACGGTCGATGTGTCCGTCGAGGACGGGGTACTGACGGTGCGGAACACCGGTCCCGTCATCGCGGAGGCGGACGTCCCGGCGCTCTTCGAGCCCTTCCGGCGGGGCGAGGGCCGCGACCGGATGGGGCCGGGGGCGGGGCTGGGGCTGTCGATCGTACGGTCGATAGCGGAGGCCCACGGCGGCACGGTGACGGCCGAGCCGGGCCCTGAGGGCGGCCTGGCCGTCACCGTGACGCTGCCGACGCGCTAGTCGCGCCAGGTGGCGAGGAGCCCCTGGTAGAGGTCGGCGTCGGGGAGCTCGCGGGGTGCGGGCCCGGCGTGGAAGAACGAGGCGTTCTCGGACTGGAGCTTGCGGAGGTAGTCGAAGGCCTTCGCGTCGTGCTCGCCGAACGCGACGAACTGCCAGAAGACCGGCTTGTCGGCGGCCTCGGCGAGGGCGGCGGTGGCGGCCGTCTTGGACTCGGGCGCGCCATCGGTCTGGAAGATCACGAACGCGGGTGCGTCGGTGTCCGCCTTGGCGTGCAGGGCGAGGACCTCTTCCACGGCGAGGTGGTAGTTCGTACGCCCCATCCGGCCGAGAGAGCCGTGGAGCTCGTCGACCCTTCCTTCGTACGCGTCGAGCGTGAGCTCACCGGTGCCGTCGATCTCGGTCGAGAAGAAGACGACGCTGACGGTGGCGTCGCCGTTCAGGTGCGCGGCGAGCGCGAGAGCCTGCTCCCCGAGCCGCTGTGCGCTGCCGTCCTTGTAGTACGGCCGCATGGACCCGGACCGGTCCAGCACGAGATACACCCGCGCCCGGGCCCCGGCGAGTCCCTGCTTCTTGAGCACGGCACCGGCGGCCTTGTACGCCTCGACGAGTTCGGGGGCGCGGGCCTTGACCTGGGCGAGGGAGCGGGCGGGTGCGGATGCCTTCGGGGAGTTGCTGGAGTCGGGCACGGTGTCCGCCTGCGCCGCGGCGTCGGCGGTCGCGGCGACGGGCTCCGGGGCGACGGCGGCCTTGTCGTCCGCCGGGGCCTTGGCGGGCTCCGCCGCCGCGGGCTCGGTCGGAGTCTTGGCGCCGGCCTTGGACTTGACGGCGGTCGCCGCCTTCGGCGCGCCGGAGGGCACTTCCGCCTTCGGTGCAAGCGCGGTCGCGGCGGCGGGCTCCGCCGTGGCGGGAGCCTTGTCGTTCGCCGGGGCCTTGGCGGGCTCCGTCGCTTCGGGCTCGGCCGGAGCCTCTGCCTGTGCGACGGGCTCGGTCGCCGTTGCCGGCTCGGCCGGAGTCTTGGTGCCGGCCTTGGGCTCGACGGCAGCCGCCGCCTTCGGCGCAGGCGCGGTCGCGGCGGCGGCCTTGTCGTCTGCCGGAGCCTTGGCGTCGTCCGCCTCGGGCTCGGCCGGCGCGGCTGCCTCCGGCGCCGTTTCGGCTTCCGGCCCTGCGGAAGCCGAGGTGTCCTCGGCGGCTGCGGGCTCGTTGTCGGCCTCGGGAGCAGCTGCCGCCACGGGCCCGGCGGGAGCCGGGATCTCCGCGGCTGCGCTCTTCGCCGGGGCTCCAGCAGGGGCCTCGATCTCCCGCTCCGCCGGAGCGGTCTCCGCCTCTGCGGATGCGGGAGCCGCGGCCTCCACGGCCCGGGCCTTGGCGTCGTCCGCCTCGGGCTCGGTCGGCGCGGCTGCCTCCGGCGCCGTCTCGGCTTCCGGCTCTGCGGGAGCCGCGGCCTCCGCGCCTGCGGCCTCGGCCTGCGGCTCGCTGACGGGCTCCGTCGCCGCGACAGGCTCGGCGGCCGACTCCGCCGCGGTGGTCGCCGATTCCGACTCCGCCGGAGCGCCCTCCGCCTCGGCAGACGCGGGCTCAGCCGCGGGCTCCGGCTCGGCAGCCGCCGGTACCGGCGGCTGTTCCGGAGCGGACTGGGCCGGGACCGGCGCACGGCCCCGCGAGGACTGGTTGTCGAAGGCCGCCGAGACCAGGTCCGCCGCGCGCTCCGCCGGCGACGGGGCCGGCACCGTCGCGGTGGCCGGTTCCGTACGCTCGGTCTGGGGCGGGACGGAGGCTGTCGTCGACTCGTTACGCTCCGAACGGTCGCGTCCAAACACCTTGCGCAGCAAGCTCCGAATGCCCATGGGCGAGGCCTTTCGCATGAGTTGAGTGCGGTGATTGTCCGCGCTTGGGCCGGGGGTCCACGGGGTGTCCTGGCCAGGGCGGACACGTAAGGTTAGCCGCCGCCCGCGGCGATCTACGGCAGGGGCGGCTCAGCGCTCCGAGTCCACCGCCAACGCCGCCCGCCCGGCCCCGCCCGACCGCCCAACCGCGCCTCGGCCGCGTCGGATTCATCCCCCGTTCACCCCACGGCTGCCGCACTGCACGCATGTGCACCTAACGTCACGGCCGGACATATTCCGACACCATGTCGGCGCAGGGTGCGCCGTAGGAGGACGAAGTGCGCAAACTGCTGCCGCTGTTGAACACCAACCCCCACGCGGGCGGGCGTTCCGCTCTCACCTGCCGCTACCGCTGCGGCGACGCCTGTTTCCACGAGGTGCCGAACACCAGCGACAACGAGTATGTCGGCGATGTCATAGCGAGCGCGCTCTCGAGACGTTCGATGATGCGCGCCGCCGCCGTCGTGACCGTCGCCGCTGCCGCCGGCACCGCGACCGTCATCGGGACGGGTGGCGGGGCCCAGGCCACCGCCGCGCCCCTCGGGGCCGACGACCGCCTCGGGAACGGACACGGCTCCAGGACCGACGGCGCCCGCGGTCTCCGCTTCGCCGCTGTTGCGCCCAACAAGGACGACCAGGTCACCGTCCCCGACGGCTACTCCCAGAACGTCGTCATCCGCTGGGGCGAGCCGATCCTCCGCGGCGCCCCCGCCTTCGACGCCGACAAGCAGACCGCCAAGGCGCAGGCGGGCCAGTTCGGCTACAACAACGACTTCCTGAGCCTGCTCCCCCTCCGCGGCGAGCGCGGTCGCCAGGTCCTCGTCGCCAACCACGAGTACACCGACGAGATCCTGATGTTCCGGGGCTACGACCCGCAGAACCCGACCCGCGAGCAGGTCGAGATCGCCTGGGCCGCGCACGGCCTGTCCGTCGTCGTGGTCCAGGAGGAGCACCGCAGCGGCAAGCTCACCCCGGTCACCCGCCACCCGCTCAACCGCCGCCTCACCGCGACCAGCGAGTTCAAGGTCACCGGCCCGGCCGCCGGCAGCCCCCTGCTGCGTACGAGCGCCGACCGGACCGGCACCAAGGTGTTCGGCACGCTCAACAACTGCGCCGGCGGCACCACGCCGTGGGGCACCACGCTGCACGGCGAGGAGAACTTCAACCAGTACTTCGCCAACGGGTCGAGCGCCACGGACAAGCGGTACGGCATCGCAGCCGGCGCCACCGAGCGCAAGTGGGAGCGTTTCGACAGGCGCTTCGACGTGGCGCAGGAGCCCAACGAGCCGCACCGCTTCGGCTGGGTCGTCGAGCTCGATCCGTACGACCCCGACTTCACGCCCCGCAAGCGCACCGCGCTGGGCCGCTTCAAGCACGAGGCCGCGCAGCCGCGGCTGACCGACGACGGCCGCCCCGTCGTCTACATGGGTGACGACGAGCGCTTCGACTACTTCTACAAGTTCGTGTCGTCGAAGCGGATGAAGAAGGGTTCGAGTCGGGCCGCGCGCGAGCACAACCTCACCCTGCTCGACGAGGGCACGCTCTATGTGGCCAAGCTGACCGGCGACAGCCCGGCCGCGGAGATCGACGGCACCGGCAAGCTGCCGAACGATGGCGAGTTCGACGGCAACGGTCAGTGGATTCCGCTGGCCACCGGCGACACGTCCCATGTTCCCGGGATGACCGCCGAGGAGGTGTACGTCTTCACCCGCCTCGCCGGCGACAAGGTGGGCGCCACCAAGATGGACCGCCCCGAGGACGTCGAGCCGTCCCCGCGCACCGGCCGTGTCTACATCGCGCTGACCAACAACGTCGACCGCGGCAAGCCCGGCAAGGCCGCCGCTGACGAGGCCAACCCGCGCAACCTCAACAAGCACGGTCAGATCCTGGAGCTCGCCGAGCACTGGGACGACCCGGCCGGCGACAGTTTCTCCTGGCGGCTCTTCCTGGTCGCGGGCGACCCGAACGACCCCGCCACCTACTTCTCGGGCTTCCCGAAGGAGAAGGTCAGCCCCATCTCCTGCCCGGACAATGTCGCGTTCGACCCGCACGGCAATCTGTGGATCTCCACGGACGGCAACCAACTGGGCTCCCACGACGGCCTGTTCGCCGTCGCGACCCGGGGCGAGCGGCGCGGTGAGCTCAAGCAGTTCCTGACCGTGCCGACCGGCGCCGAGACCTGTGGACCGCTCGTCCAGGACCGTCGTGTCCTGGTCGCGGTCCAGCACCCGGGCGAGGTCGACGGTGCGTCGGTCGAGAAGCCCGCGAGCGTATGGCCCGACGGACCGGGAAAGATCGTCCGTCCGTCGGTCGTCGCCGTCTGGCGCAAGGACGGCCGGGACATCGGCGTCTGACCGGCCCGGAACGTGATCACGAGGTGGTGCGCACCTGTGCGCGCCACCTCGTGCTGCCTTACCCCTCGGCTTCACCCCCGGCTGTCACCCCCCGCCCGGCTTCCACCCCACGGGCGGCCGTCAGTGCACGCCCGCCCCGCGCCGGAACCGGGTGAACTGCTCCTCCGCGTCTCCCGTGTACGACCACGGCACCCGCGCCGCCCGCCTCCCGAGTAGTTCGAACAGCTGCTGGGCCTCGTCGTTCAGCCCCGCATAACAGGCCGCGTGCGTCAGGTAGTTCAGCTCACCGATCTCCTCCGCCGCCGCCGGGCCCGGTGCCCGCCCGACGATCCAGCGGTCCCAGGTGCGCCGTACCTCCGTCACCGCCAGCTCGTGGTGCCAGTGCCGCCCGAAGTCCCGCACCGGCGCCCGGCCGCGCGCGCCCTCGGCGACATAGCGGTACTCCTCCACCCGCGCGATCTGCACCAGTACCGGCAGCGGCGACCCGGGAGGCGCCGCGCCCGCCGCGTCCCTGGCGAAGTCGTACATCGTGCCGTGCGTGCCGTGCCAGCGTGCCGAGTAGTAGCGCAGCAGCTGCACATGGCCCTCGATGTTGTACGGGTCGCGGCGGCGCAACTCGTCCCACCAGCCCCGCAGTTCGCGCCGCTGAATGCCCTCCTCGTACAGCCGCGCCACCGTCAGCAGCGACACCCACGGCATCGGGTCGGCCGGGCGGGCGTCGGCCGCGCCCAGGCAGGCCATCACCGCCACATCGAGCCGTGCGTGGTCGAGACCGGCACCGCGGCCCTGCTCGATCGCGTGGTGAAAGACCCGTACGACCTCCGTCGCCGCCCGCAGCACCGCCACGTCCGGGTCGCCGGGCTCCGCCGCCCGCCAGTTCTCCACGGCCGATGAGTCGGCCGCCGCGTGTGCGAGCAGCCGCAGCCGGTGCGTACGCAGCGGCCAGTCGTCGCCGGTGGCGCGCAGCAGGTCACGTACGCCCTGCCAGCGGCCGATGACCATGTCGTGCAGGGCCTCGGTGAGGGGGCGGTCCCCGAACGCGGGGTCGAAATCGGGGACGAAGCGGCGGCGTGCGGCCATCTGCGGCACTTCCCTACTGCTCAGAAGTCCGTGGCCAGCGACTTGTCGGCGTGGTCGGGGTGCCGGGAGGCGGAGTTGGCGTAACTCTCCTGTGTCTCCATCGCCAGCGCCGCGTCCAGCCGGGCGGGACGGTAGTACGCACTGCCCTGCCGCCAGTACACGATCATCGGCACCAGACCGACGGCGAGACCACCGAGGCCGATCCCTGTCGACGCCGCGCTCAGCTCGCCCAGCGACTCGAAGAAGATCCAGAGCATGAAGAGCGCGCCGAGCAGCGGCCAGGCGCCGCCGAGGACGAAGTCCCGTACCGACGTCAGCAGTGTTCTGCGGTACGCGACGACGGCCGCGATTCCCGCAAGACCGTAGTAGAACGCGATTTGCAGGCCGATCGCGGCGACGGCAGCGGCCAGTACATCGCCGACCGAGCCGAGCGCGGTGGAGGCCACGAACATCGCGAGCGCCACCGCTCCGACGACGGCGATCGCCACCCACGGGGTGTTCCACCGGTGGTGCACCGTGCCGAGCGCGGCCGGCATGGAACGGTCCCTGCCCATCGCGAACAGCGAGCGCGTGACCTGGATCAGAGTGGTCTCGAGCGTGGCGACTGTGGACAACAGCACCGCCACGACCAGCAGTTTCCCGCCGATGCCCGGCCAGATCGCGTCGCCGAGCGCGCCCAGCACATTGGAGCCGCCGGCCCGGATGTCCTCGGCGGTCAGGGTCACGTTCACCGCGACCGTGTACGCCTCGAAGAGGAGGAAGACGACGCCGACTCCGACAAGCGCCGCGAGACCGGCCGTACGGCGGCTGTTGCGGGTCTCCTCGCTGAGGTTGCTGGTGACGTCCCAGCCCCAGTAGTAGAAGGTCGCGATCAGCGCGCCCGACGCGAAGCCGGAGGCTCCGTCGAAGTGTGAGAAGCCGAGCCAGGACCAGTCGAAGGCGGCCGCGGTCCCGTTGTGCAGCAGCGCGGCGAGGATGAAGAACAGCAGGATCGCCAGTTCGACGCCGGACATCAGCAGCTGCGCGCGTACGGTCAGCCGCGCGCCGCCCAGGACGACCAGCAGCATCGCCAGGAACCAGGCCGCGCCGACGGCTGTCGCGAGGACTGTGTTCTCGGCGAGGGACGGATCGAAGAGCGCGATCGTCATCGCGCCGGCCGGCAGCGAACCGGCCACCATGAATATCGTCGCGGAGACGACCAGCGCCCAGCCGGACAGAAACCCGAGGAAGGGGTGGAGGGTGCGGCCCACCCAGGAGTAGCTGGCGCCGGCGTTGATGTCGATCCGGCCGAGCCTGCGGAAGGCCAGGACGATGCCGAGCATCGGTATGGCGCAGTACAGCAGCGCGGCCGGTCCGGCGAGACCGACGGAGGCGACGAGTACGGCGGTGGTGGCGGCGATCGAGTAGGCGGGAGCGCTGCCCGCGACGGCCATCACGATGGTGTCGAACGTGTTGAGGACGTTGGGCTGAAGCCCTCTGCCGGAGCTGCTGCGCATGGAATTCTCCGAATACCCATGGGGGGAATGCCCTTGTGCCGCACGACATATGTCGGCAGGTAAGAAACGAACGCCCGCTCCGGAGTGAAGGCCTCCGGAATGGGAGAACGTGCGCATCGTAGTCGGATGTGCGCGGTGCGGTGAGGGGGTGGGGCTGCCCCCACCACAAGAGGCTGGGTGACGTCATGGGCCGGTGCTCTCGCGCTCCGTAGCGTCAAAGCCATGGACATGCTGAGGCTCGCGCTCCGCACGCTGCGGTTCCGGAAAGGTGGCTTCCTCGCCACCTTCGTCGCGCTCTTCTTCGGAACGGCGATCGTGCTGGCCTGCGGAGGACTGCTGGAGACCGGCATCCGCAACAACGTCCCGCCGGAGCGGCTGGCCGGTGCCTCGCTGGTCGTGGTCGGCGACCGGTCGTACGAACTGCACCCCGGCGACCCGGAGAAGAAGAGCGAGCGGGTCGTCCTGGCGGAGAGGGTGCCGCTGGACGCCGCGCTGGCCGGGAAGGTGCGGGGTGTCGCGGGTGTGGAGCGGGTGGTCGGGGATGTGACGTTCGCGGCGACGGTGCTGGACGGTGCCGCGGGGCCGCCGGCGCAGGGACGCGGCCGGGCGCAGGGGCATGGCTGGGGGTCGGCGGGGCTGGCTCCGTACGCGCTGGAGCGGGGGAGCGCGCCGGTGGGGGCGAGGCAGGTCGTGCTGGACGCGGCGACAGCGGCGAAGTCCGGCGCGGGCGTGGGGGATTCGGTCCGGATCGCGGCGCGGGGGGAGACGGCGTCGTACCAGGTCAGCGGGGTCGCGCGGGCGCGGGGGGCGGCGGGGCAGCGGGCGGTGTTCTTCTCGGACGGGGAGGCGGTGCGGCTGGCGGGAGCGGATGTCGGCTCGGCGGCCGGAGCGCCTACGTCGGAGGGCGGGGGCGCCCGGCACTTCGACGCGCTCGCGGTCGTCGCGCGGCCGGATGCGGCGCTGCCCCAGGTCAAGGCTGACGTGAGCCGGGTGCTGGCCGGGTCCCCGGTCACGGTCCTCTCCGGTGACGACCGCGGCTTCGCCGAGTACCCCACCGCCATGGAGCGGCGCGACGACCTGATCTCGCTCTCCGCCGTGTTCGGCGGGATGGCCGTCATGGTCGCCCTCTTCGTCACCGCGGGCACCATGGCACTCTCCGCCGCCCAACGGCGCCGCGAACTCGCCCTGATGCGGGCCATCGGCGCGACCCCGCGCCAGCTGCGGCGGATGCTCGTCGCCGAGACCCTGGTCATCGCGGTCGCCGCCGCGCTGCTCGCCTGGCTGCCCGGGCAGTGGCTGGGCGAGGCACTGTTCGAGCGGCTCGCGGCGAGCGGGGTCACGGCGGAGGCGGTGGAGTTCAGCCAGGGCTGGATCCCACTCGCCGCTGCGGGCGGCGCGGTCCTGGTGACCGCGGTCGGCGCGGGCCTGATCGGGGCCCGGCGCGCGGTGCGGACCCGGCCGACCGAGGCGCTGGCCGACGCCGCACTGCAGCAGCGCTGGGTCTCCACGATCCGGCTGCTGTTCGCGGTCCTCTTCCTCGGCGGCGCGACCGCTCTCGCCATCGTCACCTGGACGGTGATGGAGGGCCCCGCCGCGGCGAGCACCGCGGGCCCCACGGTCATCTGCGCGGCCATCGGCCTGGCCCTGATCGCGCCCGCCCTGACCAAGGTGTGCGCCGTGCTGCTGCACTGGCCGGTGAGCGCGCTGACCGGCACCTCGGGTCGGCTGGCGATGCTCAACTCCCGGGCCCGTACGGTCCAGGTCGCCGCGTCCGTCACCCCGGTGATGCTCGCGGTCGGCGTCGCCACGGCCAATCTGTACGTCCAGACCACCTCGGCCGACCTCGTGGAACGGGCCTTCAACGAGAATCTGCGCGCGGACGCGGTGCTGACCTCCGCGTCAGGGACGCTCGCGCCCTCGCTGGTGGACCAGGTCCGGGCGCTGCCCGGGATCGCCGCGGCGAGCGCGTACGTCACCAGTACCGGGTTCATCGAGCGGGGCGACGGAAGGGGCGCGGAGACCGGCGAGGACGGACTGCCGCTGCAGGGCGTGAGTGCGGCGGGCGCGGCCGGGACGAGCGCGGCGACGGTGACCGCGGGCAGCCTCGGCGCACTGCGCGGCGACGCGGTCGCGCTGCCCGAGGGCGCGGGCCACAAGGTGGGCGAGACGCTGACGCTGCGGCTCGGCGACAACAACACGGCGCGGGTGCGGGTCGTCGCCACGTACCGGCCGAAGGCGGGCTCCGAGGCGGCGCTGCTGCCGGCCGAGCTGCTGGCTCCGCACACGACGGGCGGCCTGCCGCAGCAGATCCTCGTACGGGCGGAGCCGGGCGCGGACGTGACCGGCATTCTCGGTCAACTGGCGGCCCGCACGCCTGGGTTGACGGTCGCGGACCGCGATGCGCTGATCGCCGCGCACGCGGAGGACACCAGGACCCAGGCGTGGATCAACTATCTGATGGTCGGCATGATCGTCGCGTACACCGCGATCTCGGTGGTGAACAGCCTGGCGACCGCGACGGGCGGCCGACGCCGGGAGTTCGGCCTCCAGCGGCTGACGGGGGCGACGCGGGCGCAGGTCATGCGGATGCTGACGGTCGAGGGCGTGGTGGTCGCGGTGATCGGGGTGGTGCTGGGCACGGTGGCCGCGGCAACGACTCTCGTGCCCTTCGCGCACGCGGCAGCGGACAGCTGGCTGCCGTCCGGACCGCTGTGGATCTACGGCACGGTGGCGGGCACGGCGCTGACGCTGGCGCTTTCGGCGACGCTGGTCCCGGCGTGGCGGGCGCTGAAGGTATTGCCGGTGCGGGCGGCGCGGGCGGAATCGTAGAGTCGGTACATGGCTGCAGAGGTTTCGGACGAGGGCACCGTACGGGTCGACGCGTGGATCTGGTCGGTCCGGCTCACGAAGACCCGCTCCCAGGCGGCGTCGGCGTGCCGGGCCGGCCATGTCCGCGTGAACGGTGAACGGGTGAAGCCGGCGCACCTGCTGCGCTCCGGTGACCAGGTGCGGCTGTTCCACGCGGGCCGGGAGCGGCTGGTGGTCGTCTCGAAGATCATCCGCAAGCGGGTGGGCCCACCGGTGGCGGCCCAGTGCTACGTGGACAACAGCCCGCCGCCACCGCCGAGGGAGTTCGTGGCGCCGGTGGCGGTACGGGAGAGGGGCGCGGGCCGCCCGACAAAGCGAGACCGCCGCGAAATGGAACGCCTCCAGGGCGGGCTCCCGAAGCCGTAGGGGGCGCGGGGCGCGTGTGCTTCTTGCTCGAGCCCGGGGCGCGGGTTCTTGTCGAGTGCGGGTTGCCTCCGGCGGGGTGCGGGTTCTTGTCGGGTGCGGGATCCGGTGCCCCTCCGGGCTCGACTCCTCGGGGTCGGCGGCGTACAGGCTCTTGGTGCGTGACCCCGGTTTTGCCGCCAATCCCCTGTGGGGACGACCCTGCACGGCCCCTCCCCACCCGAACGACACGGGTGCGGCCCGCCGCGGGGGTACAGCGGTTCGCCGGAGGAAACCACCCACCGGACAGCAACCATCAACGCCCCCGGCCCACGCTCACCACATGACCGAGCAACTGCCCTGACGCCGAATCGCCATCAGGCGCTGGTGAGGACCTCCCAGGCGGCCCGGGCGTCTTCGCCGCGGCCATCGAGATCTTGCCAGTGCGGAGACGTGCCGCTCAGCTTCCTCGCAACTTGATTCAGCCGCTTGCGGTCCTTCGGCGTGATGGCCTCCGCCAGAGCAAACGGATCCTCCACAAGGCTGCACAGGAAAGCGAGGTCCCGGACGTGTCGCTCCGGTTCCCTGTTGTCGACGGCAGCGCCGACGGCCTTGCCGACGATGGCACCGAGGAGATCCGGGCGAGGTACATGCTGCTGCCTGCTGTCGTAGGTAACCGGCACCAACTCAGTGCGCGTCAAAGCCTGCGATGCACCCGGCGCGGGGAAAGCACGGCCCTGGCCGCTCGTGGTCACGTCCGCCGCCGGCCCCAACCCTTCAGGGACCAGTACGTCCACGGATGCGGCGGGAGCGGCGAGATCGATGGCAACTTCCGTCCCCGGTTTCACGTAACGGTGCATCAGACCGTTCGGCCCCGGGTCCCCTGCCGGAACCAGGCCGAGATTCGTGAGGGCACGCACCATCCGGCGCATCCCACGCGGGTCGGCGCGGACATCGACGACGGTGTCGATGTCCGTGGAGACGCGTGGAGACGGCCGGCCGCGTTGAAGGCCGTGCAGCATCACCATCTGGCCGCCGACCAGCGTCCACGGGGCATCGACCGCGTCTGCGAGATCCAGCAGAAGCCGCCACAGTTCATCGGCCGCGCCCGCCAGGGGTGGCAGTTCGACGGGATCGATGTCCAGCCGCGGTACACCGTGCATCACTGCTCGTCTCCTTCAAGGGCGGGGAACCGGGCATCCAGCACGCTCGAGTACAGCCTGCGAGCGGTACGGCGCGAGCGCTCGTCGCTCGCGTCCCACAGGTCCAGAGCGACCGCTGCCCGCCCAGGGCCATCGTCGAACGGCCAGACTTCTTGCGGCACTTTCACCACGGCGTTCGCCTCTCGGCGGGGCACCTGGCGAAGTGCCAGCTTCCGCATTGCCCTGGCCGCGGCGTCCTGCCGCAGATAGACCTCCACCTGCCCGGGATCCACGATGTCCTGTCCTGGCGCCGACGCCCCCGCGGGCACTGCGCCCTCGAAGGCGAGCAACCTCGGCAGTGCGGCTGGGTGCCCTCGCAGCCACAACACTTCATTGCGCCGTCGCACCCAATGGCCGACCTGAGCGATTGACGGCCGTGCGCGCAGCCGTGCGCGCAGCCGGGAGCGTTCGGATGCCTTGAGCCATGGAGCGCGCCCGTCGTCGAGGAGGTCAAGGAGTCCCCAGGCCACCCGGCCGGCCATGGGCCTTCCGGCGGGCCGGTCCTGCCCCCACTCGTCCACATCCGCCGACAGCACCACCCACCGTCCACCGATGAGCCGAGCGGGCAGATCCCCGTCGTGAATCAGTGCGAGGACCCGCTGGCGGGACACACCGAGGCTCGCGGCGGCCTCGGAAACCGAAAATTCGATCACCGTGCCACCCTCCTTGACATTTTCATTGTCGATCGACAACAGATGAGCGAAGCGCTTGGCTCTAATGTTGCCGAGTGACAATAAAAGAGTCAACTTCTATGCGGTCATGTGGTGAGTGTGAGCCCGACCCCGAGGAGTTGAGCCCGGAGGCCCGGGCCCCGCGGCGAAACAAATCCCCGCACCCGACCCGGCCCGCTAACGTCCCCCCATGCCCCAGCCGCGCCTGCCCGCGCTCCTCGCGCCCGTGCCCCGTACCAGCACCGCCGTGCTGCTCGCCAAGGTCGCTGCCTGGCGTGGCCTCGACGTGGTCGCCGTGCCGCCCGAGCGCGGTGAGCGGGACCTGCACTGGTACGGCGGGCCGCTCGCCGCCGCTCGGGTCACGGGACGGCTCGGCGTCGGGCTGCTCGAGCCGCACGACGACTGGCTCAGCACACTTCCGTACGAACTCACCCGCCGCCGCATCGAGTTGACGACCCTCGCCGAGGCCTGGCAGCTGCAGGCGCCCGCCTTCGTCAAGCCGCCGTCCGACAAGTCCGTGCCCGCCGCGGTGTACGCGGACGGTACGCGGCTGCCCAAGGACGGCGACCGGATCGGGCCGGAGACGCCCGTACTCGTCAGCGAAGTCGTGGAGTTCGCCGCCGAGTACCGGCTGTTCGTGCTCGACGGCCAGGTCCGCACCGGCAGTCGGTATGCCGTCCACGGGCGGCTGGACCCCGCGCCTCTCGACCCCGCAGCGCGGGACTTCGCCGGCGAGCTGCTGCGGCAGAGCGCACACACCCTGCCCAGCGCCGTCGTCGTCGACACAGGACGGCTCGACGACGGCCGGTGGGCTGTTGTCGAGGCCAATATGCCGTGGTTCGCGCAGAGTTACGCGGCCGAGCCCGGCCATGTGCTCGACGTCGTCCTACGCGCCTCCGGACCCCGCGCCCGCATCAGTGCACACGACCGAGCCTTTCTGCGCTGAACCGCGCGAACTCGTGCGCGTCGTGCGACGAGAAGATCCGGATCAGCCTCGGGTCGGCACGCCGCAGCTCCCGCAGCCGCTCCAGTTGCGTCAGCCGCTCGGAGTGGTTCTCCGCGACCAGCCGCTGATGCAGCGCCGTCGCGCGCGGGCAGCGAGGCCGGCGCTGGTCGATCTCGCCGTGGAAGAAGTACGCGTCGCCCGCGTGCAGCAGCCACCGCGCCGGCTCCTGCACGGCCACCGCGCAGTGCCCCCGGGTGTGCCCCGGCAGCGGCACCATCAGGATGTCCGGCGAGCGCAGCACCCGTGCCGCGGCGAAGCCGTGCCAGTTGGAGTCCGCCGTGTCGTGGACGACCCACTGCGGACCGTGCGCCCACTGCGCCGGGACATAGCGGCTGGAGTCGAGACGTGTCTCGCGGCGCATCGCCGCCCGGTACTCGTCGGCCATCACATGGACCCGCGCGTGGGGGAAGTCCGCGAGACCTCCGGCGTGGTCCTGGTCGAGATGGGTGATGACGATGTCCTGTACGTCGTACGGGTCGTAGCCCAGCGCCCGGATCTGGTGGACCGCCGTACGCGAGAGATCCAGCGTCGGCCGCATGGTCCGCCGGAAGAACGGCCCGAGCCGCCGCGGGTCCGAGACATCCGCGGCGCCCAGACCCGTGTCGACCAGCACGAGGCCGCTGCCCGTCACCACCAGCAGGCAGTGGGCGACCAGTGGGGCGCCGCCGACCGGGTGCATCGGGGCGCAGTCGAGGTGGTGGACGATGGGCTGAGACATGCGAGGCTCCGGCTACGCGGGGAGGGGAAGGGTCGTCGCGAGGCCGAGCTGGGTGAGGATCGTCGCGGTGTCGAAGCAGACGCGCTCGCAGGCCAGTTGCTCGTCCTCGAAGAGGGACATCGCCGGTGTCCGTCAGCGTAAAGCGCGTCCGGCGGGCGGGAAGCCGTACAGCTCGCCGTTGTGCCCGTCGAAGACCTGGCCGGTGGCGAGGATCGCGTACCGCGGATGACCGAAGGCCCTCGGTGTGTCGCCGACCTCGTGCCGGTTCTCGCTCTCCCTGTGCTCGAGGACGAGAGCCTCACGCGCTTCCTTCGTCATCTTGCGGGCGCCCCCCAGGCCGGATATCCCGTACTTACGCCGTAAGTACGGGACCGAGCGAAGCACTTACGCTGTAAGTCGTCAAGGAGTGCGGCAAGAGTCCGCGAAACCCACTCAGGAGCCCCCCGATGTCTGACGGAAGAACCCGTCAACAACCCATGGAGCGCGGTACATCGGCCCACCGGCCGTCGTCCCGCGAGCCGTTGTCCCGTGAACGGATCGTCAGCGCCGCGCTCCGGATCATCGACAACGAGGGTGTGGACGCGCTCTCCATGCGCCGGATCGCCGCCACCCTGGGCGTCCAGGCGATGTCGCTCTACAACCATGTGGGCGGCAAGTCGGACGTCCTCGACGGGGTCACGGAGTTCATCACCACGGACATGCAGCTGTCCCGGCGGTCCCCCGGCGACTGGGAGGAGGGCATCCGCTCGGTCGCGTACGCCTTCCGTCGCTCGTCACTGCGTCACCCGCGCGCCTGCGAGCTGGTGCTCACCCGCCAGCTCTCGTCCCCCGGAGCGCTCCCGACCATCAACTGCTCTCTCTCCGTCCTGCTCGACCACGGCTTCGACGAGGCAGCCGCCGTGCATGCCCTGCGGCTGCTCATCGCCTTCCAGGTCGGCTCACTGCTGCGGGAGTTCCATTCGCCCGGCTTCAAGGGGGAGGACGAGTCGGTCGTACGGGAGCGCGCGGCGTATCTCGAGGGCTCGGGCTTCGCGGCGGTGGCGAAGCTCGCGCCGAAGCTGGCGGTGATCGACCACGAGGCGGAGTTCACCTTCGGGCTCGAGCTGCTGATCAACGCGCTGCGCCAGTACGCCCCCGAGCAGCCCACGAAGCTCGAGCAGTCCAGGAAGTCCGAGCAGCCCAGGAAGCCGGAGCGACCCGAGGTCCCCAGGTGACGTGCGGCGAATCGCCGCGACAGCCGCAACAAAGTCGCCGAGACTGACGTCCTTACCAGTGGAGTGACTCGACCGTCGGAACATCCCGCGCCCGGAGGCCGGTTTGGACAGCGCCATCTCGACGGCGGCTCCGGCCGCCGAGCCGGACGCCCCCTTCCGCCCCTCCGGCGCACGGCGCGCCGCCGCCTGGCTGGCGACCCTGCTGCTGATCGTTCCGAGCGTGGTGGCCGGCTGCCGCGTCGCGGACACCGACGGCATCACCCCGGTGCCGCAGCTGCTCGCCTTCCTGCCCTGGCTGCTGCTGCCGGCCGGGGCCGCCCTGCTGCCGGCCCTCCTCGCGCGGTGGCGCACCGGCATGGTCTGGGCGGCCGCGGTGCTCGTCGTCACCGGCTGGTTCGTCAGGCCGTACGACACCGGGCTGACCGACGATCCGCCGGGGCCCGTCGTCGCCCGCCTCGAAGTGCTCACGTCCAACGTCGAGTTCGGCAACGCCACCGAGGGACTGCTGGCCGCCGTCCGCCGCGAGCGGCCCGACCTGGTGTTCATCCAGGAATGCGATCCCAGCTGCACGGACGCGCTCGCGGCGAGGGTCTCCCGCGGCGACTATCCGTACCGCAAGGTCGTCGAGGGCTACGCGGCCAGTGGCTCGGCCATCCTCAGCAAGCTCCCGCTGCGCGCCGCTCCGGGCGTCGACGGCACGCTCGCCATGCCCGGTGCGGTCGCCGTCGTCGGCGACCGCACCGTGAACCTCCAGCTCGCCCACCCGCTGCCGCCCATCCCCAGCGGCGTCGCCGACTGGCAGCGGGAGCTCGGCCTGCTGCGTACGTACGCCGCCGGGGTGAAGGGACGGCCGGCCCTCGTCGCCGGTGACTTCAACGCCACCCAGGACCACGCCGCCTTCCGCCGGATCCTCGACGCCGGAGATCTGCGCGACAGCGCCACCCTCGCGGGCGCCGCCCGCACCCCGTCCTGGCCGTCCGCCGTCCGCCGGCCGCTGGGCGCCCAGATCGACCATGTGCTGATCAGCGAGGACTTCTCGGTGCGCAAGGCCCGCTTCCTGGACCTGGCCGACACCGACCACCGGTCGCTGCTCGTCCAGCTCGAACTGCACGACGTGCGCTGACCGGCCGCCCGGGTGAGAGTGGGGACGTGGATGATACCGGGGGGCCGTCCATCAGGAGGCGTTCCCGATGCGCGCTGTCGCCGTCAAGGCGTTCAAGGCCGAGCCCGAACTGATCCAGGTTCCCAAGCCGGAGCCCGGCGTGGGCGAGGTGCTGGTGAAGGTCGAGTACGCGGCGCTCAACCCGTACGACTGGCAGGCCGCCGACGGAATGCTTCAGGGCCGGGCAGCGCATGTGTTCCCGCTGGTCATGGGCGTGGACTTCGCGGGCAAGGTGGATGTCGTGGGCCCCGGCGACAGCCGCTTCCGGGTGGGCGACGCCGTCTTCGGGCAGGCCGCGCGCCCGCCCGTCGGGACCGGGACGTACGCGGAGTACGTGACCATGCCGCAGGACGCCCCCATCGCCTTCGTACCGGACGGACTGCCGCTGAAGACCGCGGCGCTGCTGCCCACCTCCGGGATGACCGCCGCGCAGATCCTTGAGGCGGCGGGCGTAGGGGTCGGGCAGAGCCTGCTGGTCGTCGGCGCGGCGGGCGGCGTCGGCAGCTATCTGACGCAATTGGCCGCGGCGGGTGGCGTACGGGTGCTGGCGGCTGTGCGCGGCGACGAACAGCGGCGGATGAGCGCGCTCGGTGCCACCGTCACCGTCGACACCACCGCGCACGATCTGGCGGCCGCGGTACGGGACGCGAGTCCGGACGGCGTCGACGCCCTGGTCGACCTGGTCTCCGGCGACCCGGCCTCCTTCGCCGCGAACGCCGCCTTCGTACGTCCCGGAGGCCGGGCCCTCACCACTCGTTTCGCCGCCGGACCCGCGCGGCTCCCGGCTGGTGTCGAGGGCGCCGACTTCCGGCTGAACGCCTCGGCGGCGCTGCTCGACATCCTCGCCGCGGCAGTCGCCGACGGTTCACTGAAGGCACCGGTCGACGCCGAATTCCCGCTCGAGAAGGCTCCGGAAGCGCTCGCGCAGAGCCGGGCGGGCGGCGCGCGCGGCAAGACCGTCTTCGTCCTCTGAGACTCGTCCTCCGAGAGCAGGTGTCATGGACAACGACCAGATATTCGGCAACATCACCGCACTCGTCGCGGAGGAACGCTCGCTGCGCGAGCGCTCCGGCCGGCAGCTCGGTCTCGACGCCGACGAACAGGCCAGGCTGAACGCCGTCGAGGTCCAGCTCGACCAGTGCTGGGACCTGTTGCGTCAGCGCCGCGCCAAATCGGAGTTCGGCGACGACCCGGACACGGCCAGGGTCCGGCCCGCCGACGAGGTGGAGGACTACCGCGGCTGACCACCCGGCCCGGCCGCCGTCGGAGGCCCGGTCACCGTGCGGAGGAGTTGCGCCGGACGGCCTCTTCGGGGTCTTTTGATGACCATGGGCGAAGACAAGGGCGGGACGGGGACGCGGGCGGGCCGGCTGACGCCGCCCGACTGGCTGCTGAAGGGCCTGCTGCCGCAGACCGCGCCCATACCCTGGGCCGCCGTCGCCCGCGCCGCCGTCGCGCTGTCCGCGCCGCTCGCGGTCGGGCTCGCCGCCGGGCAGCCCATGTACGGCGCGGTGGTGTCGATGGGCGCACTCTCGGGCGTCATCGGCGACACCGCCGACTCCTACCGGATGCGTATCTTCAACATCGCCGTCCCGCAGCTCTTCGGCGCGGTCGGTGTCACCCTCGGCACCCTCGTGTACGGAGAGGGCTGGCTCGCGGTTGTCGCGCTGACCTTCGTCGCGCTGGTCTCCGGGATGATCTCGTCGATCGGCGCGGTGGCGTCCGTGTCCGGGCTGCTGCTTCTGATCAACGCGGTGGTGGGGGCCGGGCTGCCGATGCCGGAGCCGTGGTGGAAGCCCCCGCTGCTGCTGAGCCTCGGCGGGCTCTTCGTCCTTGTACTGACGCTGCTGGCCTGGCCGTTGCGCGGCCGGGAGCCGGAACGGGCCGCCGTCGCCGCGGCCTACGAAAGCGTCGCCGAACTCTTCGCGACGGCGGGCACCGCGGCGTACGACGAAAAGCGCCAGGCCGTCACCCAGTCACTCAACACCTCCTACGACCTGATCCTTGCCCGCCGGGCCCGGGACCACGGGCGCAGCAGCCCGATGGTCCGGCTGCTCGCCCAGCTCAATGCGCTCATCCCGCTGGTCGAGGGCGGCGCGGCGGCGCACCGGTACGGCCGGGCCTCCCGGCGGCCCGAAATCGCCGCCGCCGTACGGGATTTGGCGGACGCGGTCGCCGAGGGCCGCAGCGAGGCGCCGGAGCTGGTGCTGCCCGAGCCGGAGGGTCCGGCCGACCGCGCCGTCGACGCCGCGCTGCGGTACGCGGCCGCCGTCGTGCACAAGGCCGACCCCGACCCGTACAACGTGGACGACCGGCTGGGCCGGCCCGCGGCGCTGCGCGTCCGGGCCCGGCGTGCGGCCCGCAATGTGCTGCTCTCCGAGCCGTCCTGGCGGTACGGGCTGCGGCTCGCGCTCTGCATCGGGCTGGCCCAGTCCCTGGTGTCCCTGGTGCCCGTGTCCCGCTCGTACTGGGTCGGGCTCACCGTCACCTTCGTCCTCAAGCCGGACTTCGGCTCGGTCTTCTCCCGCGCGGTGCTGCGCGCGCTCGGCACGGCGGTGGGCCTGGTCACCGCGGCGGCGGTGCTCTCGCAGGTGCCGCGCGGCTGGTGGGACGTACCGGTGATGATGGTGCTCGCGGCGCTCATCCCCGCGTTCTCCGTGAAGGGGTACGCCTTCCAGACGGCGGCCATCACACCCGTGATCCTGCTGCTCTCCGACGTCCTCAACCACCAGGGTTTCAACCTCGTCGTGCCGCGCCTGCTGGACAGCCTCATCGGCTGCGCGATCGTGCTGGTGGCGGGCTATCTGCTCTGGCCGGAGAGCTGGCACACCCGGATCGGCGACCGGCTGGCGACGGCGGTGGAGGACACCGCGCGCTATGTGGGGCGCGCGTTCGGGGCGGACGAGGATCAGGGGGAGAGGGTGCGCAGGCGCCGCCGGATCTATCGCGATCTGTCGTCCGTACGGTCGGAGTTCCAGCGGGCCCTGACCGAACCGCCGCCGGTGGGGGCGCGGGCGGCGGCGTGGTGGCCGCTGGTCGTCGCGGTCGAGCGGATCGTGGACGCGACGACGGCGGCGCGGGTCCGGGTCGACCACGGGGCGGAGCCGCCGACGTCGGTCGAGGTGGCGGCCATCGAGCATCAGCTGCAGGAGCTGTCGGAGGGGCTGCGGTCGAACGTGGTCCTGGTGGAGGTGCGGGCGGAACTGGAGGGCGACGAGCAGGGGGTGCTGGCGCCGCTGCGTCAGGAGGTGAAGGCGGCAAGGGCGATCGCCTCACCCGAGCGGCCCGTCTGACCCGGGGCCAGGGCCTGGGGCCGGCCCCTTGAGCGTCGCCGACACCCTCTTGCCGGGTCCGGTCCGTGCGGCGGACCCAGCCGTCTGCCAACGCGGCGACCAGAGCCGGCCCATGCCCGGTCTCGTCGTGGAGCGCGGCTGCCCAACACGGCGACGGCGTTCCCGCTGCGGACGACATCATCCTGCTCGGCAGTCCCGGCACCGGCACCGGCACCGGCACCGGCGCCGACAAGCCCGGCGCCGGGGGCGCGATCAGAGGGCTGCCAGCACCTCGCCGGCCGCCCGCTCGCCCGAGCGCACGGCCCCCTCCATCAGCCCGTGCATCAGCGTTGCCGTCTCCGTGCTCGCCCAGTGGATCCGGCCCACCGGCCGGCGCAGTGCCGGGCCGTAGTTGGTCAGCACGCCCGTGGGGAAGTAGCCCACCATCCCGCCCAGCGACCACGGCTCGGCGGACCAGTCGGTTTCCAAGTAGCCACTGGGGGTGTGAGCCTGCGGGCCGAACCGCTCGGCGAGCGCGTTCAGCCACACGTCCCGCCGCTCCTTGGGTTCCAGGCGGCCCAACTGCACGGCGCCGGGTCCGAACGCGTAGCTGCTGAGCACCCCCGGCCGGCCCGAGCGCGGCGTCTGGTCGATGGTGACCGTGACCGGTGACTGGGGTGCCAGCGTCTGTCCCGACAGGTGCTGCTCCCGCCAGAACGGCTCCGGGTATGTCGTGAGCACCCGGATGATCGCGCCGGGCGCCAGCCGCTGCCGCAGATGGCTGTGGTCGGGGGGCAGCGGCGGGTCGAAGGCGATCCGGCCGGCCAGCACGGGCGGGGTCGCCACGATCACCCGCCGCGCCCGCACGGTGAGCGCGTCGGAGTGGACCTGCACATCGGTGCCGTTGTACGTGATCTGCCGGACCGGGGACGACAGGTGCACCGCCTCACCCAGCCGCTCGGCGATCCGCCGGGCCAGCTCCGGCGCCCCGCCGTCCACCAGGTGGGTCTCGGTCTTCCGGCTGTCGGTGTAGTAGTTGAAGCTGCCGCCGCCACGGGCCAGGACCAGCGCCCCCAGCAGCGAGACTTCCGCCGGATCGGCGCAGAACAGCAGGCTCATCGCTGACGTGAGAAGGGCGCGGGCCTTGTCCGACGGCACGTTGTGCGGCTGGGAGATCCACTCCCCGAGCGTGCGGGCGTCCAGCCTGCGGGCGCCCCGGGCCTGCCAGGGGGCGTCGGCCGGAAGCCGCCGCGCCATCTGGTTCAGGCGCATGAACGCGAGGCCCAGAGAGGCGACCGCCACCGGTCCGATCTTGGGGATCAACCCCCGGTAGCGGTGGTTGATGCCATTCAGGCGCAGGACCTGCTCCCCCTGCTCGTACTGGGGGTACACCTCCATGCCCAGCTCCCGGCAGAGCTGGAACATCCGGTCCTGGCCCTTGCCCAGCCAGGTGCCGCCCGCCGAGACGACCGTGCCGTCCGGCATCTCCCGGTTCCACACTCGCCCACCGACCCGGTCCCGGGCCTCGAGCACCACCACGTCGCGGCCGGCGTGTGCCAGTTCCCGCGCGGCGGCCAGACCGGCGAAACCCGCACCCACCACGCACACGTCCGCTTCCAGGCGTTCCATGGCTCACCTCCAGCGTGCAGTTTTCCCGCCCGCGGCCTGTCGCGCCCGGCGAGGTCACCCATCCGAGGAGCAGCCCGGCGGGCCCGATGGGCTCAGGCCGCTCAGGCCGCACAGGCCGCTCAGGCCGCCCGTGCCGCTCGGGCGGGGCGGCGGCGGTCCGCCAGCCAGGCCGCCAGCGCCAGCGCGAGCCCGGCCGCCAGGACCCACCACGCCGTCGTGCGCAGCGTCGCCGTCAGCGCGTCGTACACCGCGGCCGCCGCCGGGCGGTCCACATCCGGCGGCAGATCGTCGAGGGCGAGCCCGCGCCAGACCGAGACCGCGATGCGCAGCAGCACCGCGCCCGCCGCGAGCGCGAGGCCGAGTCCGACGAGAGCGCGCATTCTGCGTACGGCGAGAAGCACCCCGCCCGCCGCGATCAGCACCGTCGCCACCGCCAGCCACGGCCCGGCGATCCGCAGCTCGTGGAAGACGTCGCGCACCGTGCCGAGCTTGCCCGACTCCAGGATCGTGATCCGGGTGTGCTCGACGGGGATCTGGTCCACGAACGGCACGTTCTCGTCGGCGAGCTGCTGCTTCACCCGCTCGGTGACGGGTGCCAGATCGATGCTGACCGCACTGTCGCCGCCCTCGGCCAGAGCGTCTTCGACGGCGGTGTGGGCGGCGCGGTTGACGGTGTTCCAGACGGTCTTGAAGGCGGCGGTGCCGGCGAAGGAGAGCACGGCGTCCCGCACCAGGCTCTCGACGCCCTCCTGGAACGGGCCGGCTTCGATCCGCTTCTTGACCTCGTCGGTGATCCGGACGGCGACGGCGTTCTGCACACGGGAGTCCGAGGCGAGCGGCTCCATCGTGGCGACGTAGCTGTCGGTGTCGCCGATCTCCCGGTCGACCCAGACGGCGAGCGCGCTCAGCGGAGTCAGGACGGCGACGAGGACGATCAGCAGCGCTGACGCCGTTGAGAGGAAGCTCCGCACTCCTCAAGGGAACGCGGGCGGCGGCGCGGGCGCGAGCGGTGCGCCGCCGACCGGGGGCCGGAGGTTCAGCGCCTTCCGGCCCGGTCTGCCGAATGGGCCCGCCGGCCCGGTCCGCCGAATCCGGGGCGGTCTTCCGACTTGCCAGGCGACAGGTGCGGGTGTGCTCTGAGAGGAGGACGCGGGGGACGAGAGGGAAGGAGCTCTCTGCCATGGCCGCACATGCAGCGGTGCCCGCACGGCACCACGGTTCTCTCGGCTGGGCGATGCCCGCCACCCTGGGCGTGGTCTACGGCTTCTACGCGGCGTTCGTCCATCGCAACGGCGGGGCCATCACGGGCGGTGACGTCCTACTCGGCGTGGTCGCCGGCGTGGCCTTCGCGGCGCTCGCGTACACGCTGGGCAGGTTCCAGCACTCGCTCCCGCGCGAACTGCGCGCAGCCGCGTACGGGGCGCTGTGCGCCGCGTCGATGGGCTACCTGATCAGCCTCGCCGGGGGGAGTGTGCTCAGGTCGTCGGCCATCGCGCTGGCGATCGGCGCGGGGGTGGCCGTCACCGCCTTCTACATCTTCTACGAGCGGGAGTAGGACCGGGCAGAACCCCTCGTAGCCGTCCTCTTACCCCCGTCCTTCCTGTGTGCGCCGCGCGGCCGCCGACTCAGATCCGGCGGCCCCGCGGCGGGGGGGTGGTGTGTTACCGGGGTGTAGTTATAAAAAATAAGATCCCA
>NZ_JBHWWF010000011.1:0-215504 GCF_042736455.1 Streptomyces sp. NPDC060064 | reverse complement strand
CCGAGGACCAGGCGGTGGGCGACGTGCCGCATCCCCATCCAGTCCTGCCCGCCCTTGAAGTCGGCGACGTAGTGCTTGACGTAGGCGTCCAGCAGACCGGCCGCGGTGAGGAGCCGCTGGGTGAAGGTCTTGCCGCGGCGGGGCAGGCCGCCGAAGAACATCGACTGCCAGACGACGGGCACCGAGACGCGGTTGCCGCGGGCGTCCTGCCCGAACGGGACGGCGTCCCAGATGGAGAACGTCTCCATCCCTTCGAGGGGCGACGGGACGGGCGGGGCGAGGTACGGGTCGTCGTCGGCGACCCACATGGAGACGCGTCCTGCGTGACCGCCACCGTGGGCGCGGACGCGGGCCATGATGACCTGAATCTCGTCGACGCCGAGCTCGGCCGCGATGGCGGTCCGCTTGGCGAGGACATCGGCCGCGGTCTTGCCGCCGCCGCGCGGGAGGTCGAAGACGACGGCCCAGCCGTTGCCCTCGCGTAGCGGGCCCATGATGCAGGTGACTTTGGGGCCGTCCTCGTCGCCCTTGCCTTGCTTGAGCAGGCCGACGGCGCGCAGGGCGTCGTTGAGCTGCTGGCCGGACATGTCGATGCGCAGCGGCGCGCAGGCGTGGTCGAGGACCTTGGCCTCATCGCCCCAGCCGAGGGTGGACAGGGTGGTGCACAGGCCGCAGGTCACAAGGGCTTTGAGGCCGAACGGGACGAGGTCGATCTTGTATGTGGCTGTGAGAGCCGAGAGGGCGAAGGCGGCGGAGCCCCAGCGCCAGCGGCGGGCTTCGGTGCGGGCGCGGTGCGCCATCTGGTAGCGGATGGCGAGGGTTTCGTCGTCGGGCTTGGCCTTGGACTGGGCGCGCAGGGCCTTGACGGTGCGGGTGTGGTCCTGGGCGGTGAGGACGGGCCACAGGCGTCGGCCGCCGCGGAACGCTCCGCGGGCGCTGTAGCCGACGATACGGACGGCGTACTTGGGGGTGCGGATGGCGTGATAGCCGGCGTGCCAGCCGATGAGCTTGAACAGGGCACCGGAGTTGGCGCGGACGCTGGCCCAGTTGCGGGCCCACGCGGGGAGGATCGGGACGTCGGGGACGGTGAGCCAGTCGGCGAGGGGGTTGTCGTCGCGGTCGACGGCTTCGACGATCGCTTCGGCGTCGGCGAGGACGGCGTCTTCGTGGTCCGCCTTGGTGAGGGTCACGGCGTCCTCGGGTGCGTCCCCGAAGGTGTCCCACGAGATCGGGATGGTGGTGTCGGTCATGATGGGGGTCCTCTCTCTCAGAGATGGGCCCGGGGCGGTCGAGCAGCTGCCAGGCGGACGGCCGCCCCGGGGTTGCTACTTGGTCTTTGCCTCGCGGGCTTCCCGCCGGCGGGCGCCTTCGAGGACGCGCTCGACCTTGCGCTCAAGGTCGGCCTGGTAGACGCGGCCACCGTTCACGCGGTCATCGGCCAGCCCTCGCTTGGCCATACGGGCCATCAGGCTCGCGACCTTGGCTTTCTCCCACGAGGTCAGCTTCGGTTCGTCGGCGTAGGGCATTAGACGGCCTTCTTCTCGTCGACTTCGGAGATGGCTGCGGACACGGCGGCGAGGCCGAGGGCGATGGCCTCGAGCTCGGCGCCTTCGGGCCGGTCGCCTCCGACGGTGCGGGTGTCGAGGACGGCGGCGAGCTGCTGCCGGAGTTCTGCTGCGGTCATGACGCTCTCTCCTGTCTGGGGCTGGACTGTCCGGCCCCACCGCACCCGCCGAGGGCTTGTATGACATGCAAGGCCTCGACAGGACGGAGGGACTGTCAGCGGCCCTTCTGGACGTCCTTCCAGATGGAGCGGAGGACGAGGACGCAGATCGTGAGCGCCACGGCAGAGATGGCGACGGCCATGGCGGAGATGGCGACGGTCAGCAGGAAGATCGAGCCCCCGACTCCGATGCCGATCCACTTCGCCGCGCTGCCCGAGGAGCGGGCGTCTGTCGGATTTCCGACAGACGACTGCTGCGCCTGCTGGGTGAGCTGCTGCGCCCGAAGTACGGCCGCGATGAGCGCCAGTTGCTCCGAGTTGTGCGCTGCCTCAACCGCTTCGGCGGAGGCCTTCTCGATGTCGCTCATCGCCGACCCCGCTTCTTGCCGTCGTCGCTGAACGTCGCGTACTCGCCCTTGGGGTAGACGTAGTTCGACATCGCGCCCTCGGCAGCCACGGCTGCGGCACCGAGCCCGGCAATGGCGTAGGCGGCGGCGGTGCTGTGGTCGGCCGCCGTGTCGGCGAGCACGGAGGCGGCCTGAGTAGCTCGCTGGGCAAGCGCCGGGGTGGAGCCGTCGGCTCGGGTCGTGTTGTTGAGCACGGCGTCACGGACGCGGTCGCGGATTCCCATCACTCGCCCCTCTCCGCGTGCTGCATGGTGGCCAGCTGGCGGGCGAGGGTCCGCAGGTGCACGGAGTGGATGACCAGCGCGGCGGCGATGCGGTCGAGCTGCCGGGGGTCGGACGGGTGCCACTCGCCGTCGAGCTCGACCGCGACGTACACCCCGCGGTCGGGGTCCGTACCGGCGAACGGACGCCGCACGAATGCCGCGCGCATCGCGGTGACCGGGCCGTCGCTGGTCTCGACGTTGAACGGGATGTCGTCCGAGGTGTGGGTGATGTCGGCGCGGGCACCGCCGGGCTGGTGGAAGCCGCCCGTACACCAAGACGGTTCGGGGATGGTGACGGGACCGTGGTCGCGGGTGTTGATGGTGACCGTCTTCATCGGGACGCCTCCGCGAGGAGGGCGTCCGGGTGGAACAGGTTGTGTCCTCGAGCGTCCTTCTCGTGGACGGGCAGGCGTCCGTTGGCGACCCAGCTGCGGACGGTGGACTGGTTGACGCCGCACCGATCGGCGACCTCGCCGGATGTGAGGAGACGCGGCGGGACGGGCGGCAGCTCCGGCGTCTCGGCGGTGTCCTGCTGCTCGGCCCGCTCGATGATGACCGGCTCGGCGGCCGGCCTCTCCGGGACGGCGGCCGGGCTGACGTGGATAACATCCACGACGTCCGTCTCGACCGGGACGGAGTGCGTCTTGCGTGAGTCCCGGGCCAGGGCGTGCGTCCGCCAGATCGCGATCGGGGCGAGCAGGGACACGACGACGACCATGCGCAGGTCGACCTCGAGGACGCCCGCGTCGAGGGCATGGGCTGCGACCTGTGCGGCGCCCATGAGCGCCAGGCTCAGGGCGATATCGAAGGCGCGGAACCAGCGCAGGGCGGCCATCACGTAGCAGTCGATGACGACCGGCAGCATGACGGCGATGGGCTTCGCTGCGCCCATGCGGCGGGCGAGTTCGTATTCGGCGGTCGCGGTGAAGGCGACGCCGGCGGCGAGGGATGCGCGCCGTAGCCACACGCGGGTGCGGTCGGGGGCGACATCGTCGGGGTTGCGGGCATGGCCCGTGGGCATGGCAGGATTCGCCATAGCCGTCTCCTTGCTAGATCAAGGTTTCGGTCAGGCCCTCGTTCGGTGTTGACGCACCGGCGGGGGCCGTTCTGTTTTTGGTTGTACGGCCGAGCTTGGCACAAGATCAGCCGTTCTGTAAGCCTTTGTTACAAAATCGGCGGGTCAAGTCGCCTGCGTCCGGCGGGGGTTGGGCACGCGTCCCATGGCGTCGCCGAGCAGCTCCACGGCTTCGGCGAGGTGGCGCGTGCAGATCTTGAGCTTGGCCGTGGGGTCGACCGCTTCGGCTGTGCACTGGACGCCGCGACGGGACTGGACGCGGCACGTGATGTAGGTGACGGCCATCAGGACGCCTCCTTCTGCTGTGCGTCCTGGTCGTCCCACTGATTGGCAGCGAGGGCGAGCCAGGACTCGGGCGGATAGGCGGTGTTGCACCACTTGCACTCAACCTTGGTGGTGCCGGACGGGACGCGAAGGACGGCGCCGCAGACGACCCCGTCCTCGAAGACGGCCGGGCAGTTGCCGAGACGCAGCGACGCGTCGGGCGGGCTGACGATGGAGAGCACGGACCGCTCGAGGTCGCGGAGCTCCTCGGCGAACGCGCCGGCCATGGGCCAGCTGGCGGCGATCCATTCGAGATTCATGCCGAGCCCGCGCGCGGCGGCCCTGATACGGGCCTCGGTGTCGCCGCGGACCGCGGGCTGGCCCCAGCCGCGGTCCGCCTGCATCGCGGAGCGCCAGTCTTCGAGGATGCCGACGATGCCGCCGGGCCCGCGCAGGTTGAGTACGGGCTCGGCGATCGGCAGGGGTGCGTGTACGCGGGTGCTGCGGCCGAGCTCCGGCCGGCGCCCTCCGGGGTGGAGGAACGCGGCCAGGGCGGTGTAGAGCAGCGGCGCGCGGTCGAGCCGCTTCGCCGTGCCCAGCGTGCAGCCGGGGCACAGGTATCCGTCCTGCAAGTCCCGCTCGCACAGGCCGCACGATGCGCTCATGCCGCCAGTCCTTCCGTGTCAGGCCACGCGCAGCCGACCAGGCCGCGGGCGTTGTCCTCGGGCACCTCGGCCAAGGGGTGGCCGAGGTGGTGCAGGCCCATGGCGAGCAGGGCGTAGGCGTCGGCCATGTCGTAGCGGGCGACGCCCTCGAGCTCGATGCCGTACCGCCGCGAGACCTCGTCGCGGACCAGGCCCTTGGGTGCGGAGCCCTTGCCCGCGGCGTACAGCGCCCGGCAGCTGGGCGGTACGAGGGCGTAGGGGACGCCGCGGCGCCAGCAGGCCTGCCGGACCATGACGCGCAGCCCGGCGAGGTCTTCGTGCCGGTGGGCGACGCCGCCCCCGAATGACGGGCCTTCGATCACCGCAAGGTCCGCCTTCTTGATGAACGAGGTGACCTCGTCGACCAGGTACGCCAGCCGCGGGTGACCCTTCAGGGCCTTGGGCGGGATGTAGTCGACCCACCCGTCACCCGCAACGCCGGTGCAGGTGAGGGACAGGTCCAGCCCGATGACGAGCGGGCGAGAAGGGGCCCGCGAGCTTGCGTACCCTTCTTCCCGGCTCCGGGAAAAAGCCTGGTCACCGCCGGGGGTCACGGTCTGGCCGTGACCCTGGTCGCCGTCCGACCTGTTACGCAGATTGTGCGCACCAGGGGTCTCAACATTCCTTAGACCCTTCTCGTCGGCCGCGGTCACGCCTGCTCCCGCACGGTGAGGGCGTCGCGCCAGTCGCTGGTGGCGACCGACTTGCGGGCCTGGTTGAGGGCGGCCTGGTCGGTCCGTGCTTCGCGGCGGTCGTCGAGGGCCTGGCCGACAAAGTGCACGGCGATGGTGAAGGCGACTCCGATGTTGGCACCCAGCGCCAGCAGTTGTGTCTCGTGGTCGGTCATCGTGAACTCCTTCGGGTTCAGGCGGCGAGGGCCGCAGAGGTGTAGCTACGCAGGGCCTGGCTGGCCTCGTGGATATCCATCAGGTCCGAGACCTGTCCGGCCGTACTGCCGGCCGGGATGATGACCCGCTTGTAGCGGCACCAGGCCCGCTGCTTTGAGCTCGGCGCCTTGTCCCGGTGGCGGGCGGCCCGCTGGAAGTACGCCGGGTTCACCAGCTGGCGGGCCCGGTGCTCCGTCCAGTGCATCGCCTCCGCCAGGGGGAACTCCCGGTCCGGGTCCGGCTGGAGAACGCCCTCCTGCGCGCCCCAGTAGCGCAGCCGGTACATGCCGGGCTGCGAACCGCGAGCGAGGAACAGGAACATGCGGACCGTCAGGGGTACGAACCACAGCCCGTCGTCGGTCTGGAGCCAGCGCACCGGGGATTCGTGGAACAGGTTGACGTCCTCCCACTCCACCTCGCCGATCGCCGCAGCCAAGTCGTCCGCGTCCGATGCTTCACGGAGCGACTGGCCTTCCTTCGGTGCAGAGACGCTGCGCCCGGTGAGGTCGACGATCGAGGCGAGCTTGTGGCGGGTGGAGGCGCCCATCACGTCGAGGATCAGCGCCTTGTCCTTGCCCGGGTGCAGACGCAGCCCGCGGCCAGCCATCTGGCAGTACAGGCCGGCGGACTTGGTCGGCCGGGCGATGACGACACATGAAGTCCACGGAGCGTCGAAGCCTTCCGTCAGGACCATGCAGTTGGTGAGCACTTGGACCTGGCCGGTCTTGTACCAGTGCAGCGCGGTCGCGCGGGCGTCCTTGGACATGTCGCCCCAGATGGTGGCGGCCGGGATGCCGACGTCGTTGAGAGCGTCAGCCATGGACTGGGCGGTCGCCACGGTCGGGGTGAAGACGACGCCGGGCCGGTCTGAGGCGAACTCCTTGTAGGCGTCCGCGACAACCTCGGCCGCGCCGGAGTCGTCGAGGGCCTGGCCGAGTTGGTTGTCCTGAAGGTCACCGGCCCGGGTCTTGACCTTGTCGAGGTCGAGGCCCTCGACGACGACGCGCTTGCCGGTGACGTCGCACAGGTACTCGTTGCGGATCATGTCGAGGATGTCGAGGGTGTAGACGACCTCTTGCCAGACGTCGGCGAGTCCGCCGCCCTGCCGGGTCATGGTGGCGGTGAACCCTGCGGTGGGTACGCCGCGCCAGGCGCCGAAGTGCTCGAGGACTGTCATGTACGTCTTGGCGGCGGCGTGGTGGCACTCGTCGACGATGATCATGCCGATGTCGCGGATGGCTTCGCGGCGGCGCTTGACGGCCAGTGTCTGGATGCTGGCGACGATGACGTCCGCGTCCTGGTGCTCGTCTCGTTCGGCCTTGACGATCCCGACCCGGAGTTCGGGGCAGACGGCCTTGATCTTGTCTGCGGCCTGGGTGAGAAGTTCTTCACGGTGGGCGATGACGAGGGCGGGGTGCCCGTTGAGGCTGGTGAGCTTGTCGACGATGAGGTTGGAGAAGACGACGGTCTTTCCGGCGCCGGTTGGGAGGACGACTCCGAGGCGGTTGTTGTTTCCCTGCCAGCCGTCGGTGAGGGCGTTGATCGCCTCGGTCTGGTAGGGGCGCGGGCTGTAAGCGGGCATAGCTCTACCTCGATCCGGCGGTGCTGGAGGGGTGGCTTGCTGCGGTGGTACGCGTGCGTACCGGCTGCGTACCGGCTTGCGTACCGGCCCCAAAGGGCTTCTGACCTGCTCTTATGTCTCTATTTCTTAGAGTGGTACGCAAGGTACGCAGGAAGACACGCTCATATACGCGCGCACCTGCGCACGCGCACACGCGCGCTGCCATTTCGGCTGCCATTTCCGGCGAGCTGCGTACCGGCCTCGCCGGAGACAAGAAGTCGCCCTGACCTGCGGAAACGGAGGCTGCGGTGTGGTACGCAGAAGTGCGTACCACCCCCCTATCGGTGGCCTTCACGCTGCCTCCGCCTCGTCAGCGCCGACGTCCAGCGCCTGCGGAGTGAAGGTGATGCACCGCGCCCGGGTGCCGGCGAACCGGGCCGGGATCAGGTGCTTGGGCCGCTGAGAGTCCCGCACCTCCAGGTAGCCGGCGGCGATCCAGCCATCCAGCACGGCGTCGAGCGAGTAGCCCGCGGACTCCAGGATCTTGCGCAGACGCTCGGGCAGGACGGCCGCGCTCGGCTTGTCCGCCGTACCCTTCATGACGCCCAGCCAGCCCGTGTACGGGGGCCGGTCGGAGTCGCCCGGCCACAGCTCCCAGCTGTGCGACGCGATGTATTCGCGGACGACGTCCATGGCCATCTCCGGCCGGTTGTCGGTGGGGTTGTGCGCCGCGAACATGCGCTGCCACTTTTCCTCCGGCAGCGGCTCGTAGGGCAGCACCCCCCACTTGCACGCGAGAGCCTCGGCGAGGGCCAGCACGGCCACCATGGGCGCCCTGCGGCCGGTCATGTCGCTGTCCCCACGGAACTTGTCCGTCAGATCCCTGTGCCTGTCCTTAAGGGCCATGTGGCCGTTCGGCTTAGCCAGACCGTCCTGGAGGTGCTGGACGAAGGCGGGGCCCGCGTGGCCAAAGTTGGCGAGGACCCCCTCGCGGGCCTTCACGGCCGTCTCGCCACCGTTGTTCCCGAAGGGCGGGATGGTGGTGCCGAGGATGCGCGCGGCGGCGCCCTGGCTGGTGGTGAAGGACAGGGCGGGGCGTTCGCCGGAGGAGAGCAGGATCGTCTCCCAGGGCAGCATGTTGCCGAACGCTCCACCGGACCGGGCTTTGCCGTGGTTCATCGGCAGCTGGTACAGGACCTCGTCGATGAGGGTGTCGTCGGAGACGGCCATGGTCTCGTCGAAGACGGTGACGATCCCCTGGACGAGGTTGAGCCGCTTCTCGATCGCGTACAGGGTGGTGCGCCAGTTGGACATGGCACTGGAGTGTTCGCTCGGGTTGGCCCACACGCTGAGCGCGCACTGCAGGGCTGTGGTTTTGCCCTTGGTGCTGCGCGAGGAGATGTCGAGGGTGAAGGAGTTGATGCCCAGCGGCCGGAGGAGCGACGCGGCGAGCGCGGCGGCGATGGCGATACGCGGCACCGGGAACTTCTCGAGCGTCTTTACCGTGCCTTGCCAGTCGTCGAACGTGCCCTTCCGTCCGTGAGCCTTGGCGACCTCACGCATCTCCTCGTAGACGACGTCGACCTTGGTGCCGTCCTCGGGGGAGGAAACGAATGTGCCGTCCGGCTGCCAGCCGAGGCGGCGCGCCAGCCTCTCGCTGGGGATCCGGTCGAGGTTGGCGGCCTCGAACTCGGCGAGCCAGCGCTCAAGTACGCGGGCGTCGCCCTCGACGGCGGGGAGGCCGGCGCCGCCCAGGTGCTCGATGAGCTTGCGGCCGCGCTTGGCGATCTCCCGGGACACGATGCGCGTGACGAGCCTGGGGAACTTGCGGCTGCGGTCGATCCAGGACAGCTCTACGTACTGTTCGCCATCGGGGTCTTCGAACGTCGCCTTGATGACGACGGGCGTGAAGGCGAAGCGCACCCATGCTTCGTCCTTGTCCTTCCCCATCAGCCGCTTGACCCAGACTCCGCGGTTGTCGACGCGGTACCCGTAGGGGGTCTTGGTGTCGGCGGGGAGCCCGAACGCCTTCCCGAAGTCGAAGGGCTTCGGGGCCTCTTCGGCTCCCTGTTCCTCGCGTTCGTCCTGGTCGTTGTCCGGGGCGGCCGCGTCGGGCTGCAGGGCAGCGGTGCCGTCGATGGGAGCCTCCGTCTGTGGGGCGGAAACGATGCTCAGGTGCTGGGACTTGGCCGGCCGTGTGGCGCGAACGTCTGCCAGCACCGCGGGCGGGAGCGCGGACGCCGCTGCGGATGCCGAGGGATGACCTTCGGCGGCCCGGCGGATGTCAGCGGAGGCCGCGGACAGGTTGCCGCCGTGGTGCAGCGCGGCGAACAGCTGGCCGGGCGAGAGCACCTTGTTGACGAAGTCGCCGGGCAGGCCGGGGAAGTTGTCGGTGCGGATCGTGACGGCGGCCCCGCCTTTATGTACGGCGATGCCGGTGGTCGAAGCCCCGGGGGCCCAGCCGGGGCGGAGCCACTGCTGGCAGTCCGGCCCGCAGTACGAGCAGTTGCCCGGCTCTTGCTGGTGGTAGGTGCAGCCGACGAAGGAGAGGATCTCTCCGGCGCAGGCGTGCTCGCCGAGGATCTGTATGGGCCCGGGGCCGCCGGTCGTCGGACTCGAGGTCTTCGCTGACCAGACAGGCGGGGCGGCTGCGGGGGGTGTGGGCCGCGGCTCGGGCTTCGGCTTCAGACGGTCCGCGAATTCGAGCAGTTCTTCAAGCGTGTAGCTGGGGCCGGAGGCATCCAGGATCTGACACATGGCCGGGGTCCGGCCGGGCTTGCGGTTGATGGTGCCCGGCAGGCGGAGCACCCGTGCCAGATCTTTGACGCCAGTCCCGTATCCGTTGCCCATCTTCTTCGCGCCGAGCAGCAGGATGTTCTGCCAGTCGGCGGCGAACTGGGTGGCGGTGGCGAGGTCGAGGTCTTCGCCGATGACGGCCGGGGTGGTGAGCTTCCACCTCTTGTACAGTCCGCCGCCGCTGTGGTGTGTCTCGGTGGCCGCGGGCAGCCCGGCGAATGCGGGGATGTCTGCGGCTTCGGCGGCGTCCTTCGGGAGGCCGGTGGTCTTGTGGCCGTCGTCGCCGAAGTCGAGGTCGGACCACATGTCGATCAGCGCGTGCGAGTCGGCAGCTTTGCCTCGGCCGCTGGTGACCGACCCAGGGGCGATCGTGGTGACTCGGACGTAGATCCCTTGGACCCCGGCCCGGTCCTCGGTCATGGCCCATTGGACGAGGTTGCCGATGTCGGCGGTGCGGATGCCGGCGAAGTTTCTGGTGGAGCAGACGGCGAGGAGACCGGGCGGTGTCGCGCCGAAGTGCTGTGTGGCCCAGTCCTGCATGATCTGCGGGTCGGCCGTCAGCGGCTCGGTGTTGCTGTTCACGAACCGTGGCTCTCTTCCGCTCGGGACGGGTGCTGCCTGGCCGGGCGGCCGGAGGTGGGGTCCCCGGCCGTCGCGGTGTTGTCGGTCGCGGTCACTTGCCGCGCTCCATGTCCATCAGGTGGCGCATGTGGCGGAGGCCGTCGACGAAGGTGTCGAGGTCCGCTATGACCTGGTCGAGCTGGGGACCGTTGAGGAGAACGCCGTTGCCGCCGCTGTTGTACGAGACGAGCGGCTCGCCGGTGAACTCGTCGAGGGCGCCGAGGTTCGCGGAGAGGAGCTGGTCGCCGCGGCAGGCCATGTCGTCCGGGAGGGGCATGTCGATGCGCGGGCCGACGTGCTCGACGACGGGCTCGCCGTCGTCGTAGTGGCGGGTGATGTCGCCGTCGCACCACGGGTAGTGGCCGGGCTCGGCGGCCGCCTCGTCCTTCTTCTCCTGCTCGATGAGGGCGAGGAGCGGCTTGAGGGACTGGTTGTCGACGACGCGCCGGGTGATGCTGGCGAGGCAGTCGACGACGGGGATCAGGTCCTGGTTGTTCTGGTCGTGCACGGCGACAGCGAAGGCGCTGTAGGTCTGGCCGGCGGCGATGGTCTCGCGGGCGGTGTCGATGGTGTCCGTGCTGGCGCCGGTCGCGATGAGCGCCGCGAGGATGGTGTCGGTCAGGCTGTCGCTCTGAACGCCGGACGGCGCCGTTGCCGTAATCTGGTTCATGGCGTGCTTCTCTCTACTTACTGGTGGGTGTGGTGCGCTGAACCGAGGCCGCTGGAGGTGCAACTCCGGCGGCTTCGCTGTTGCTGAGGCCAAGGAAGACGTGAAGGTCGACGGTCCGCGCTACGCGGCGGCGACCGAGCCTGATGACCTCGATGGGCAGCCGGTTCTCGGCTGCAAGCTGATACGTGGTGCTCTCCGCCAACCCCAGGGCCCGGCCGACGATCGGCCACAGGGGCACGAGCGCGGGCTGGTCGAGGATCTCGGCGATGGTGAGGGCGGCCGGGGCGGTCACGCTGCAGCCCCGGGGTGCACGAGGGGCTTGAGGTGGCCGGCGAGTTCGTCGAGATCTACGACGAGGGCGAGCCGGTAGAGCGCTTCGATGGAGAGCTGCTTCTCGCCTCGCTCCACCTTGGACAGGTGCCCCGGGTCGATGCCGGAGCGCTGAGCTGCAGCCCGGAGGGACATCCCCTTCGCTTCGCGAGCAGCGCGCAGCGAGGGAAAGTTCAACGCGGACGTTGAATCAATCTGCATGTTGTTGACCGTAGGCCACCGACGCGTTTGAGTCAACGAGAGGTTGAGTGAATCTGGCGTGGCGTTGACTCTTGGTCTACGGTGGCCAGCATGAGTCGAGACGAGCCACTCCCCTACGAGCGCGATGACCTGCCGGAGCACCTGCGCCGCCCCGAGGATCCCGTGCTGTCGATCAACCAGATCGTTTCCTACAACCTCATGCGCGCCCGTCGTACTCACGGCTGGACGCAGCAGGATGTAGCCGAATTGCTCGAGCGCTACACCGGGCGGGCATGGTCAAACGCGAGCGTGAGCGCCGCCGAGCGTGCCTTTCAAGGCGGACGTCCGCGTCGCTTCGACGCGAGCGAGATCGTCGCGATGTGCAAGATCTTCGACGAGCCCATCTCATATTTCTTCATGCCGCCGGAGGACGAGTACTTCAACAAGTGGGTTGCCATGCGGGAGTTTCCCGACGGCATTCCGGAAGTGGATCCCTCCAAGAGTCACGATCTGATGGCGCTCATCCCCACAGCGGTCCTGGTTGAGATGCTCGGCATGCACGAGGCGCCGGCTGACTTCACGGATCGCATGCGCCGCCTTGCGCTCCAGTGGCTGGGGCTGTCGTGGCAGGGGCCAGGCTTTGTCTTCGCCTTGCGGGAGGTCACAGACTTCGATGACCTCGTCGGTGTGGAGGCTCCGAAGGTGGAGCCTGGCGTGGAAGTGGAATTGGTCGAGGCGCAAGAATTGGCGCAGATTGTGGAGAAGCAGGTGACTGAATCCCTTCGAGCCATCCACCCTGAGCTTGTACGCAGCATCGCTCAGGCTCTAGTGCAGGCAAAGCTGACGGTGATCAAACCGAAGAATGAGGGAGACGCTCTGCAATGAAGGGATCCACGTACCGCCGGTGTTACTGCCGGGGCGCGGACGGCCGGGCGCTGGGCAAAGCCTGTCCGCAGCTGTCGAGCCGACGGCACGGCGTATGGGCGGTACGGCAGGAGCTCCCTCCCCGTGAGGACGGCGGCCGCCGTTCCTTCTCCCGCTCCGGGTACGACTCGGCGAAGGACGCACAGAAGGACTTGGACAAGGTCCGCGCCCTGCTCGACCTCCCCGCCGGCGACGACGCCGAGGGACAGGTCAGGGTCGGAGACCTGCTCGAGGCGGTCAGCAAGAACAAGAAGGCCCCGCTGCCGGACCTGGAGGAAACCAGGCGCCGACTGAACCGCGGGCAGAAGCTGTCGTCTTCGCTGACCGTCGGGGACTGGCTGGACGAGTGGGCCGCAGCAAAGCGGAAGACGCGACGGGTGACCACCCTCAACGGCTACGAGGGCCACATTCGCGTGCACCTGAAGCCGGCGATCGGGCACATCCGCCTGGACCGTCTGGGCGTCGGCCACTTGGTGGAGATGTTCGACGGCATCGACGAGCGCAACGAGGCGATCGTCGCGGCGAACGCAGCCCGGCGTGAGCAGGAGGAGCGCTCCCGCTGGACGAAGCCGGGCCGGCCGCCAGCTGCCGCCCGCGCCCTGCTCGACGTGGAGCGGGCCAAGCTGGCTGAGATGAAGCCGCACCGGAAGGTCACCGGGCCGGCGACGAAGCAGGCCATCCGCCGTACCCTGCGTGCCGCGCTGAACGCGGCGATCGGCCGGGAGTACATCACGTTCAACCCGGCGAGCCATGTGGAGCTCGAGACCGCGGCCCGGCCGAAGGGGCTGCTGTGGACTGCGGAACGCGTGGCCCGCTGGCGGGAGACGGGCGAGAAGCCCAGCCCGGTCATGGTGTGGACGCCCGCCCAGCTGGGGGCGTTCCTCGATGCGGCCGACGGGCACCGCCTGTACGCCTTCTTTCACTTGGTCGCCCATCACGGTCTGCGCCGCGGCGAGGGAGTGGGGCAGGCGTGGGCCGACATCTCTTTCGAGACGCGCCAGTTGACCGTGGCGAAGGAGATCACGGTCGACGGCTGGAAGCCGATCGAGACGCAGCCGAAGACGGCCGACTCGGCTGGGACGATCCGGATCGACAAGGGCACCGTGGTCGAGCTGCAGGCGCACCAGCTCCGCCAGCTCGCTGAGCGGGAGCAGCGCCTCGAAGCCGGGCTGCCGTGGACGGACACAGGGAAAGTGTTCACGCGCGAGGACGGAACCTGGCTCCACCCCGAGGAGGTCTCGGAGGAGTTCCGGCGGATCGTGCGCGAGGTCGACCTGCCGCCGATCAATCTGCGCGACCTCCGCCACGGCGCCGCTGCTCTGGTGAAGGCCGCCGGCGGGGATCTGCACGACGCGAAGGAGAAGCTGCGCCACTCCACGATCGTGCTCACCTCGGACACGTACATGGCGCTGTTCGAGGAAGCGACGGAGGAGTTGACGGAGGCTGCGGCGGCCGTCGTGCCGCGCGCCCGGAAGCCTCTCGACGACACGTCCGCTCACGCATCGCTCACGCAAGAGGCCGAAAACAAGATCAGCCCCAAGCCAGAATCTCTCTGACCTGGGGCTGAGGCGTAGGCCGTGTGGGACTCGAACCCACAACCAACGGATTAAAAGTCCGCTGCTCTGCCAATTGAGCTAACGGCCCTCGGCATTGCATCCCCGAGCATAGCCGGACGGGACCGGTGAGCCGATCGGGTATCGGATCACCGGCCCCGTCGAGACCCCGCCGCAGATCACCGACGTGACGTCTCGCGGGCGATCGTCCGGGGGTGGTTGCGGTTCAGGAACCAGTGGCGGGCCGAGGCCAGCCACCACGCCGCGGCGAAGCCCAGGACGACCAGGACCGCCACCGGGGCGTAGTTGAACGTCTCCGAGGTGACCGGGGAAACCTGCGGAAGCATGAAGAGCACGGTGATCACCGCGACCCAGGTCACCGCCACGATGCCGATCGGGCGGGACCAGCGGCCCAGGTGCCAGGGGCCGCGTTCGAAGCTGTCGCCGCGGAACAGCCGCAGCAGTGTGGGGATGACGTACGCGATGTAGAGGCCGATGACCGCGATCGAGGTCACAGCCGCGTACGCGGTGACATTGATCAGATACGGCAGACCGAGGACCAACGCGCCGACGGTCGCGAGCCAGACCGCGGCGACGGGCGTACGGGTCCGGGGGCTGACCGTGTGCCAGACGTTCGAGAACGGCAGGGCGCCGTCCCTGGAGAAGGCGTAGATCATGCGGCTGTTCGCAGTGACCGACGCCATACCGCAGAAGAGCTGGGCGCCGATGACGACCAGGAGCAGCAGCTTCCCGCCGGTCGCACCGAGAGCGTCCAGCAGGATCTGGGCCGGCGGCGCTCCCGTCGGAGAGGCCAGGGCTCCTTCGTACGACTGGATGGCGAAGGTGAAGCCGAGCAGCAGGACGAAGCCCGCAATCCACGAGGTCCAGATGGACTGGACGATGCCGCGCGGGCCGGCGGTCGCGGCGTCGTGGGTCTCCTCGGTCATATGGGCCGAGGCGTCGTAGCCGGTGAAGGTGTACTGGGCCATCAGCAGTCCGATGAGGACGACATACAGGCTGCTGCTCCAGCCGGTGTTGTTCACGAACTTCGTGAACACGAACGACGCCGACTGGTGGGAGTCGGGGGCGAGGGTGAGCGCGCCGACGATCAGCGCGACGCCCAGCACATGCCACCAGACGCTGACGTTGTTGAGGATCGCGACTATGCGTACGCCGAAGGTGTTGAGGAGGCCGTGCAGCGCCAGGATCGCGGCGAACAGCAGGATCGTGCGGCCCGGTGTGACCTCGAAGCCGAACTGGAGATTGAGGTACGCGCCCAGGAAGGACGCGGCGCCGAAGTCGATACCCGCCGTGACGGCGACCTGGCCGAGGACGTTGAACCAGCCCGTGAACCAGGCCCAGGCGGCCGCGGTGCGCGGCGGTGCCAGCCGGTGGGCCCAGAAGTACAGGCCCGCGGAGGTCGGGTACGCCGAGCAGATCTCGGCCATCGCCAGGCCGACGAACAGGGTCATCAGGCCGACGGCGACCCAGCCCCAGGTGATCACGGCCGGGCCGCCGGTGTTCATGCCGAAGAGGTAGAGGGTGAGACAGCCGGAAAGGACCGAGATGATGGTGAAGGAGACGGCGTAGTTGGAGAACGCCGACATCCGGCGGGCGAGAACCTGGGTGTAGCCGAGCTGGGCCAGGCGCTCCTCGTCGGACCCTGCGGAGGGTGGGGTGGGGGTGGTGGATACGGATTCGGGCGCGGCGACGGGCGCGGGCGCCGAGCCGACTGGCGGGGGCTGCCCCGTACTGGCGTTGTCTGTCATGCCCCCAGCAATTCCCTTGCCGGGGGCACCACATGCGCCAGTCGTGGCCTAAAACAGCGCCCGGTAGTTCTGCCAGCCCGTTCCGATCGTCTCCGTCGCCCCGAACGAACCCTTCCCGTCACCCCTGTTGCGCAGCAGCTTGCCGTTCGTGTCGCGGGAGACGAGATCGTTCCTGCCGTCCCCGTCGAGGTCGCCGACGCCCACGAAGGCGTTGCGCCCGGCCCCCCAGTCCTTGAAGACCAGCACGCGCGGCTTGAGCGTCCCGGCCCCCGTACCGTCGTACCGCCACAGCTCCCCGCCCGCGTCCCGCGCCAGCAGATCGCCACGGCCGTCGCCGTTCACGTCGCCCGCCCCGATGAGGGTGAGTCCCTTCCAGCTCTCCGTGCCCAGCTTGACGCCCGCCTTCAGGCCGCCCGCGCCATTGTCCGCGTACAGATACAGCGCGCCCGTGCTCCGCAGGCGGGCGAGCAGGTCGGCGCGGCCGTCACCCGTCAGGTCGCCGGGCGTGACGAGTGCGTCGAAGGCATTGAAGCCGGAGCCGATCTTCGCCTTGGGGGCGCTGGTGGACGGGATGCCGTGGCACCGGCCGCTGTAGCGGTTGAGGTCACCGGCGGTGGTGCGTACGAGCAGGTCGTTGCAGCGGTCCCCGTCCATGTCGCCGAAGGGAAGGACGTGGTTGATCTCCGCCCAGCCTCCCGACTCGGTCTGGAACGAGCCCCACTCGGAGGACGCGGACATGCCCTCGTGCGCGGTGAGCACGGTCATCCGCTTGGTGAGCAGCTCGGGGACGCCGTTTCCGTCGTAGTCATGGAAGGTTGTGGCGCCGCCGGAGATCCGGACCTTTCCGGCCTGCACCGCGCGTGCCCCCGAGCCGTCACCGGGGTCGGCGCTCAGGGTCCAGCCGTACGCTCCACCGAGCACGACCTTCCCGTCGTCGCCCTTGCCGTCCCAGCCGGCCGTGATCCGCGCGCCTTCGCGCTCCGTGGAGCTGATGGTCCGTACCGCGCGCCCTGCCGCGTCCTTGAAGACGATGCTCCAGCGAGCGGCCGGGCGGGTCAGTTGCCAGGAGCCGTCCCAGGTGCGGTCCTGATCGGCGGGCCAGTTGACCACGGCATCCGTGTCCGCCTCGCCCTCGACGACGCTGATCGGGGAGCGCGGGACGGTGACCGGCTTGATGTGGATGCGCTGCTCGGCGTCCGTGTACGCGACATGGCCTCCGAACTTGTCGACAGTCCACTGCCCGTCGTTCGGCACGTCGGCGAACTCCGTCGTCTTCAGGGCGGCCGGGTCGCGGATGTCGGTGAGCAGAAGCTTCCCGGCCGCATTGTCCTTGCGGACGAGGAAGCCGTCGCCGAGCTTCGCCGAACCGAAGGGGACGCGGGTGGTCTCGCGGGTCTTCTGGTCCCACACACCGGCCTTGGAGCGGCTGTCACCGAAGTCGCAGGCCCAGTAGATCCAGCGGCCCACGGCCTGCAGATCGCTCAGGGAGCATCCGGAGTTGATGAAGAATGTCGGCGACGTCTTCTTCGTCTTCACGTCGTACCAGGTGATGGTCGACGGGTAGTTGGATGAGCTCTCCCGCCACAGCGTGCTGCCCCAGATCGATGCCTTCCTCGAGCCGTTGGTGAGGGTCGCGGCGATGTTGCCGTCGCGGTGCTTCCGCAGGTCTCCGACGTACAGATTCCCCTGGGAATAGGAGACCGTGTAGCGGCCGGTGGCATCGGCCAGGGTCCCCTCGGAGGGCAGGTCCACCGTGTCCAACGTGGTCGGGTCCAGGGGCACCCGCACGCGGGACCCCTCACTGAACGCCGAGCGGCCGTCGCCGAGCGCGCGCAGATCGGTGGCACTCCCGGTGGCCCGGGACCGCAGCGTCCGCTCTCCGGCCTGGGGCGTGCCGGTCACCGCCACCTCGTGGTCGTACAGGGAGGGCAGCGGACTTCCGTCGGCCGTGCTGATGTAGCTGAGCTTCCCTCCCCCCAGCGCAAGCGTTCCGGTCTTCGCCACGACCGGCGGCACCTGCTTCACGACGGACAGCTGCGGCGTCCCGTCCGGCCCCGTGGTGATCCGGCGCACGGCCCAGTCCTTGGATCCGCTGCCCCCGGTGGCGAGGACGCTGCCGTCGGGCGCGGTCGCGAGGTACTCGTTCGCGTACGGCAGGAGCTCCTTGACCGGTCCGCCGCCGACCGGCATGGCCTTGAGCGGCGTGCCCTGGACGTACTGCTCCTGCTCGAGGGGCTGCAGGCGGTTGAAGACGATCCAGTCACCGACCAGCGCGAACCGGGCGAAGGTGCGCTCGTGGCCGGTGGGCGGTGGCATCTGCACGGTGACTGGCTTGGCGTCCGGGTTGTACCGCTCGACGGTGGTCAGCGTGGCGTTCTCGTACGGGTAGACCAGTACGTGTTTGTCGCCCAGGACGACGTAGTCTCCGGCCGCCTGGGGGAGCGGTGTGAGCCGCGCGTGCTCGTAGTCGAAAAGATAGGTGAGGCTGGTGCCGTCGGCCCGCCAGACCTTCAGGATCCCGCCCCTGGTGTCCTGTTCCAAGGTGGTGATGCGCACGGCGTCCGTCGGCAGCCCGCGGACCTGCCGCTCGACGACCCGGCCGTCGACGACTCGGAACAGGCTGAGCGTTGAGTTCTGGCCGTCGCTCCCCCGGTGGTAGGCGAGCACGGAGTCGGAGTTGTACGCGTCCGCCCACCAGTAGTCGAGCGGCAGCGTGATGGAGGTGACCCCGCCCGTCCCGAGGTCGGTGATCCGCACCACGTCGCTCTGCTCCGGCACACCGTCGGTGTACGCGGCCCGCAGCCCGGAGTGTCCCCCCTCCTCCAGCTGCCCCGCGGGACGGGTCGCCCCCGTCGCGTAGTCCGTCCACAGCTTTCCGGTAGTGCCTTCCTGCTGGTGCAGGAAGCCGGCGGCCCCGGCCTCCAGCACCTTCTCGTCGCGCGGAATGAACCGCGCGCCGGCCGGGATGACGACTTCCTGTGCCGCCGGGTCGTCTGCTGCGACAGCGGACTGGACGGTCAGTGGACCGAGGCCCGTTGCCATGATGATGGCCAAGGTGCCCGAAGTGCATGCACGCAGGAGCGCATGACGGTTCAAGAAGGTCCCTCCCCAGGAGCCTGAAAAGGCAGGGGAAAGACACGGCACCTCACAGCCGTTGAAATATCCGGCCGGGCTCCCCTTGCCGTGCCCCCCACCGCAAGTGGACGGATCGTAACAGGTGCCTCACAGACAACGGAAGAGATTTTCGAACTCGTTCAAAAAAGAGCCGGGCCCGTGCCTCGCAAGGAGACAGGGACCCGGCCCGGGTTCAGCCCTGGGAGGTCAGGGGCGGACCCTAGAAGAGCCCCTTGTAGCCTTGCCAGCCGGTCCCGATCCTGACCGTCGACCCGAACGACCCGGCTCCGTTGCCGCTGTTGCGCAGCAGATCTCCCGCAACGTTCCGGGACACCAGGTCGGCCTTGCCGTCGCCCGTGATGTCGCCGACGCCGACGAACACGTTGCGGCCAGTGCCCCAGTTGTTGCCGAAGACCAGCACCCGCGGCTTCACCGTGCCGGCCGCCGTACCGTCGTACCGCCACAGCTGGTTCGTGCCATCCACGGCCAGCAGGTCACCGATGCCGTCACCGGTCAGGTCACCGGCACCGAACACCGCGCGGTACGCCTTCCAGTTGGTGCCGATCCGCCCGCGCGCCTTCAACTTGCCGGCGCCGTCGTCCGCGTACAGATACAGGTCCCCGGTCGACGCCTGCCGCGCCACCAGATCCGGACGACTGTCACCCGTCACATCCCCGGGCGACGTCAGCACATTGAACTGGTTCCACACCGTGCCCAGCGAGGTGTACGCGGTGGTGGGCGTCAGCGCCTTCGCGCAGCCCGGCTTGTATGCCCGCAACTCACCGTTCGGCATCCGCACGAGGACGTCATTGCACCGATCGCCATTGAGATCCCCGAACGGAACGGCAACGGCCGAAGTCGGCCAGCCGCTCCCGGTCGTCGCGCCGGAAAACGCCCCTGTGGCGGTGCCGTGGTGGAAGGCGAAGGTACCGGAAGAGTTCAGCGACAGCAGGTCACCGATCCCGTCGATCGTGCCCCCGAGCCCGGCATGGTCGTGCCGTGCCGCCCCCGCACCGGTGAGTTTGACCGAGCCGGATCCCGTCAGTGGCGCGCCTTGGCCGTCAGCGGGTTTGGCGGCCAGGATCCAGTCGTATGTCCCGCCGGGGACGTACGCGCCCGAGCCCGCTTTCCCGTCCCACGTCACCGACACGATCCCTCGCGCCGACGCCCCTGACAGCGTTCGTACCACTTCCCCCGTGGAGCTGTTCCTGAGGGTCAAGGACCATGATGCAGCGGGCTTCGACAGCCGCCATGTCCCCTTCCAGTACTTATTCGCGGACCGCGCGTCGACGGTCGTCGGTGTGCTGGAATCGATCGTGGTCAGGGCGGACACCGTCCCCGGCACTGTCCTCACATGAACACGCTGTTCGCGGTCCAGATAAGCGATTCCTCCGCCGAAGCGGTCGACTGTCCATGTCAGGCCACGGCCTGTCGGGCTCTCGGTCGCCGCCAGTTCGGCAGGCACCTGGGTCGTGCTGCCGCCCTGCCTGAGATCCGTGATCTCCAGCCCGTCCCCGTTGGCACGCCGCACGAGATAGCCGTCGCCGAGCAGGACCTCACCGTCCGGGACAGCAACGGACTGCGCCGTCATACGGTCGTACACACCGGCCGGACCCGCTGCCGCGCAGCTCCAGTAGATCCGACGGCCGACGGTCTGGATCTCCTGGGGAACACAGCCCGCGCCGGTCTCAACTTCCCCGGTCTGCGTGCCACTGCGCAGATCGACCGAGGTGATCCGGCCCGGCTTCGCTGCATCCGCCGTCCAGAGCTCGGCGCCCCACACGGACGCGGCAACAACAGCACGGGTCTTGAGGACCTTCTGTGCCTCGGTGTCGAGCACCGTCTGGACCGCCGGCTCCTCGCCGTTGTAGACGACGTAGCGTCCGGAGGTACTGACGAGACGGCCCCGGACCCCTTCGGGCACCAGCGTGTACGTTCCCGCGCCGCCCTCGCGCTCCACGTTCACGCCTTCGAAGTCCATGGTCTGCGAGACGATACGGGCGACACCGCCGTCCCCGGTGGCCTGCGCGAGGCACTCTTCACCGCCGAGATGACAGGTGGGAGACGCTCCTGCCCCGAAGTCCGTGCGTACTGCGGGGTCGAGCGTGCCGTCCAGGGCAAGGTCCCGGCGGAAGAGGTGCAGATCTTGACTCCACCTACTGCTGCTGGTGTCACCGGTGATCAATTGACTGTGCGCCAGGGTCAGCACTCCGGTGTGGGCAGTCGCAGGCTCGACGTCTCGCACCCGGCTCACCGTCAGGCTTCCGTCCGCCGCGGCGGACACGCGCTGCACGGCCCAGTTCTGGGCATCGGTGCCACCGACCACGAGCAATGATCCGTCGGGAGCCACCGCGCCCTGGTCCTGGGCCAGATCGAGGATCTTCTGAGTCCGGCCGAGCGGCGCCACTGCCCGCAACTGAATAGGCGCGTACCCCGGAGCCCATCCTCCGTCGCCGTTTCCGATGACCCAGTCACCGATGACGGCGAGCGGCCAGTAGGCATTCGACGGCAAAACCTTGAGAGCCGCCCCCGGCTCGTCGCGGGGGACCACCTTCACCTGGCCGGAGCCTGGAAGGACTACAGAGGTCGACGTCAGTCGAACTCTCAGGGAACCGAGGTTCACCCCAGCCGTACCGAGAGCGGCGAACGCCTGGTCAGTCGCACCCGATTCCATGTCGACAACGAGCGCCCTGGTCTCGTCCGCCAGCGCAAAGGGAAGGACGAGGGACCGGGCGTCGCCCGCCAGCACCCCGGCGCGCCACGCCGCGCCGTCCGGCAGACCAGTGATCGTCCGGTCGGTGGTCGTGCCGTTCAGGTCACGCAGCAGATGGAATTCCACCACCTGGTTCACGCGTGTGTAGGTGAGGACGGAGTCCCCGAAGGCGCCGAGATAGTACTGTCCCGCCGGCCAAGTGATCGAGACAGTCCGACCTGTCCCCATGTCCTGGATGCGCACTTTTCTTGCGGCGCTGTCGGCCTGTAGGAGCACGAAGTCCGAACCCACCCCGTTGCGGTTCGTGCGCGCCGGAGTCACGCCTTCAAACGTGGTCGTCGCCCCGTCGTAACGCGTCCACTGCAGCCCGGGTGCGCCTTCCTGCGAGTGCAGATACCCCGAGCTGCCGGCGCTGATGAGTACGTCCGAGCGCGGCAGGCCTCGCTCCGCCGCCGGAATCGTCACCTCGGCCGGCGGCGGCGTCTCAGCAGCTGCCGCAGGCACAACGACCATCGGCGCCAGCGATGTGATCGTCGCGGCAACGGCAATCGCAGCGGACATGCGGACAGCACGCCGTCTTGGAGCAAAACGCAACAAGGAGGTCCCTCCCCGGGAAACCTGAAAGTCAAGGAGCGGGGAGAGTGTGCGGTGGCCGATGACGGGCGGAACGATTCCGCCGGAGCCCCCCTGCCGTGCCCCCACCGCAAGTAGGCGGATCGTAACAGCCGCCTCACAGGCAACGGAAGGCACATTCGAACCCGTTCAAAGAGCGGGGCCCGCCCAGTGCCAGGACGACACCGAGCAGGCCTCTTTCGAACCAGCCGCGCTGCTAGAAAAGGCCCTTGCAGCCCTGCCAGCCGGTCCCGATCCTGACCGTCGACCCGAACGACCCGGCCCCGTTGCCGCTGTTGCGCAGCAGATCGCCCGCCGCATTGCGGGACACCAGATCCGCCTTGCCGTCGCCCGTGATGTCACCGACGCCGACGAACACATTCCGGCCCGCGGCCCAGCTGTTGCCGAAGACCAGCGCCCGCGGCTTCACCGTGCCCGCCGCCATGCCGTCGTACCGCCACAACTGGTTCGTGCCGTCCACGGCCAGCAGATCGCCGACGCCGTCGCCATTGAGGTCACTGGCACCGAACACCGCCCGGTACAGCTTCCAGTTGGTGCCGAACTTCCCGCGCGCCTTCAACGTGCCCGCGCCGTCGTCCGCTGAAGAATCGCGAGGAGGCGCCCGACCCCCCAGTCGTCGCTCGTCACCCGCACAAGTGCGCGGATCACAGCAATGGGCCCGGACACCACCGCTCTCACGGTGCTGTCCGGGCCCATCAGGCGCGGAGCCGGGGATCAGCCGTTGCGCTTCCAGCGCGGCTTGTCGTCACGGCGCCCGAAGGAGCCGGTGTTCGTGCCGGTGCTGCCACCACGGTGGTCGTCACGACGAGCGTGCGGGCGGTCGCTGGTGCCACCGGAGCGGAAGCCGCCCGCGGGACGGTCGTCGCGGCGGTCGCGGTTGAACGGGCGGTCGCTGCCACGGTGGCCGCCGGTGGGGCGGTCGTCGCGGCGGAAGCCACCGCGCTCGTTGTCACGGTTGAAGCCACCACGCTCGTTGTCACGACGGTCGTCCCGGCGGAAGCCGCCCGACGGACGGTCGTCGCGGCGGAAACCACCGGACGGACGGTCGTTGTCCCGACGGAAGCCGCCCGCAGGACGGTCGTCACGACGCTCGAACGAACGGCCACCACGGTCGTCGTCGCGGCGGAAACCACCGGACGGACGGTCGTTGTCCCGGCGGAAGCCACCACGGTCGTCACGACGCTCGAACGAACGGCCGCCACGGTCGTCACGACGGTCGTCGCGGCGGAAACCACCGGACGGACGGTCGTTGTCCCGGCGGTCGTCGCGGCGGAAGCCACCACGGTCGCCGCCACGACGGTCGAAGTTGCCCCGGTCGTCACGACGCTCAACCTGCTCCGGCACAGCCGCCGCAGCAACCGCCGCCTCGACCTCGGCCTCGGCGGCCTCGGTCACCTCGGCGACCGCCGTCTCCGGGTCGTCGCCCCGCTCGCGCGCCGCGCGCGCCACCAGGCGGTCGGCCTCCTCGCGGAGTTCGGACGCACGGCGCTGGACGCGCTCCAGCTGCTTGGTCAGGTCGACGACCTCGCGCTCCGCCTGCTTGGCGGCGTTGTTCGCGGAGTCGGCCTGGACCTCGGTCAGCGAACGGGCGCCGGTGATCTCGGCGACCTCCGGGTCGAACGCGCCCGCTCCGGCCACGATGTGGCGCGAGGCGTCGACGCCCGCGTCCTCCATCAGACGGAAGATCTGGCGGCGCTGGTGCGGCAGCGACAGCGAGACGACCGTGCCGGACTTGCCGGCGCGGGCGGTACGGCCCGAGCGGTGCAGGTAGTCCTTGTGGTCGCCGGCCGGGTCCACGTTCAGGACCAGGTCGATGCCGTCGACGTGGATACCGCGGGCGGCAACGTCGGTCGCGACAAGCGCGTTGACGTAGCCCTTCTTGAAGTCCTCGAGGACGCGGGTACGCGCGCCCTGCGTCATGCCGCCGTGCAGCGCGTCCGCCTTCACGCCCGACTCGACGAGCTGCTCGGCGATACGGTCGGCACCCAGCTGGGTGCGTACGAAGATGATGGTGCGGCCCTTGCGGGCGGCGATCGCCGCGGTGACCGGCGCCTTGTCCTTCGGCTTCACGACGAGCACGTGGTGCGTCATGGTCGTGACGTTGCCCTGGGCGCTGTCGACCTCGTGGCTGACCGGGTTGACGAGGTAGCGGCGGACGAGCGTGCCGATCTCGTTCTCCATGGTGGCGGAGAAGAGCATCCGCTGGCCGCCGGCCGGGATCTGGTCGAACAGCTCGGTGACCTCGGGCAGGAAGCCCAGGTCGGACATCTGGTCGGCCTCGTCGAGGACGGCGACCTGGACGTTCTCGAGCGAGCAGGCGCCACGGTTGATGATGTCGCGCAGTCGGCCCGGGGTGGCGACGAGGACGTCGACGCCGCGCTCGAGCGCGTAGATCTGGTTGCCCATCGACGTACCGCCGCAGACGACCTTCATCTTCAGGCCGAGTACGTCGCCGTACGGCTGCAGGGCGTCCGCGACCTGCATCGCGAGCTCACGGGTCGGGGTGAGGATGACCGCGCGGGGCTTCTTCTTCTCGGTGTGGCCGCCGGCCAGGGTGGCCAGGGTCGGCAGACCGAAGGAGAGGGTCTTGCCGGAGCCGGTACGGCCGCGGCCCAGGATGTCCTTGCCGGCCAGGGCGTCCGGAATGGTCGCGGCCTGGATCGGGAAGGGGGTGGTGACGCCGTTCTGCGCGAGCTTGCGGACGACACCCTCGGGCAGTCCGAGGTCGGCGAACGTGGACTGCGGCTCCTCGGAAGCCTCGACCGTCTCCGAGACGACCTCGAGCTCGGCCTCGATGTCGGCCTCGAGCTCGGCCTGGATCTCGGTGTCGACGGCGGCGGCCACTACGGCCTCCGCGGTCTCGTCGTTCTCGGGCATGACGGCGTGATCAGTACTGAAAGTGGACATGCGAAATGCGAAACCTTCCGGAGTCTCGGCACGCGCCCAAACTCCGTGATTCGCAATTCGACCGCCTCAATGCGGTCAGCCACGGCTAGGGAGAGTACGCGCCACGCGGCGCTCTTCTGTGTCGGCGCCGGGCAATGGGATCAAACGATCTACCACCATACGCACCCTCACCCACGTATGGCAAACCCGACCCGAGTGACCGCCGTTACACAGGTCCGACCTGCGGCGATGCCGTCGGTTCCATGCACTGCCCGTCCGCCATGCTCCCCTGCCCGTCCGCCATCCTCATCGCCCCGGCGTGCACTTCTGGCGCGGACGAGGCCGACGGGGCATCGGTCGGCTCGGACGGCTGCGGCGTGGGGCTCTCCGGCGGCAGTTCCGACGGGGTCGGCTGCGGCGACGGCTGCTCGGACGGGACCGGTCCGCCGCCGGTCGGCCCGGGATCCCGCGGCGGCTGGGGCCGCTGCCCGCTCCGCGGCGGCTGAGCCTTGGGCGGCGCGGAGGCGTTCGGACTCGCCGAGGCCTTCGCCCCCGCCCCGGCCTTCGCGTCCGGCCCGCCGTGCCCGCCGCGGGCCTGCCGACCACCGCCCGACACGCCATGCCCGCCGTCCGGTTCGCTCACCGTCCCACGCCGACCGGTCGACGAATGGGGCGCCGGCTTCCCGCCTTCGTCGTCGCTCACGCTCATACAGCCCGCCGAGGCCGCGACGGCCAGCGAGGCGGCGGCCCAGACAGCCAACCGGCCGGGGAAGGACGAGGGGACGGACGACTGGCGCACGGGGAGCACCTCCGGGGCACGGGACATGCGTTTCCCTGCCCAACTCCCTGTACCCCACAAGGGACACGCCCCGCGCGCCCCTTACGCCACCAGCCCGCGCGCCAACTCCACGCCCAGGAACACCGATCCGAGCCCGACCAGCAGTGACGCGGCCACATTCGCCACCGCCAGAAACATCCAGCCCCGCTCGGCCAGCCGCAGCGTCTCGTACGAAAACGTCGAGTACGTCGTCAGTGCGCCGCACAGCCCCGTCCCCAGCAGCGCGTACGCCCCCGAGGACACCGCCGCGCCCGAGAGCGCCCCCAGCACCAGACTCCCGGCCGCGTTGACCACGAAAGTCCCCCACGGGAACACCGAGTCGTGCCGCGCCTGCACCGCACGGTCCGTCAGATACCGCAGCGGCGCGCCGATCGCCGCGCCCACCGCCACCAGCAGCCAGTTCACCGGGTGACCGCCCGCCGGGTCACTGCCCACCGGGTGAGCGAGGCCGCCAGCCACACCGCGCCGAGCGCCCCGGCCAGCGTCCCGGACGCGTACCCCAGTGCGGTGTCCGCCTCCTCGCGAGCCAGCAGGTCCGAGAAGTCCAGTGCGTACGTCGAGAAGGTCGTGAACCCGCCGAGCACCCCCACCCCGAGGAACGGCCGCACCAGCGGATGCACCGTCCGGCCGCCCTCGCTGACCAGCACCATCAGCACTCCGATCAGCGCGCAGCCCAGCACATTGACCCAGAAGATCGCCCATGGGAACGCCCCCTCGGCGGCGGGCCACAGCACGGTGGCCGCGTACCGCGCCAGCGTCCCCGCCACGCCGCCGGCCGAGATCACGCCGAGCACCGTCCACTTGTGCCGGCCCGCGGTCTCCACGCGCTGGGCCGGCACATGCAGATCAACATCCGGATCGATCGCCTCCGCTGCGTTCGGAACTTCCGGGAGATCCGGGGTCTCCGGTACCTCAGGGACCTCCGGGACCTCAGGACGACCGGGCGGACTCATCCGTACCCCAGCGCGTGCAGCCGCTCGTCGTCGATCCCGAAGTGATGGGCGATCTCGTGCACCACGGTGATCTCGGTCTCCGCGACGACGTCCTCGCGGTCCTCGCACATCCGCAGCGTCGGCCCGCGGTAGATGGTGATCCGGTCCGGCAGCACGCCCGCGTACCACTCACCGCGATCGGTGAGCGGAGTCCCCTCGTAGAGCCCGAGCAGCTCCGGATCGTCGGCGGCCGGTTCGTCCTCGACGAACACCGCGACGTTGTCCATCAGCCGCGTCAGCTCCGGCGGGATCCTGTCCAGCGCCTCAGCGACCAGTTCCTCGAACTCCTCGCGCGTCATCTCCAGCACGTGGCCATTGTCACGTACGCCGTGCGACCGGTCGCCCCGGCATGGCTGCCCGTCGGGGTGGGCATACGGGACCAATGGCCCGCGAAGCCCCGCAACCGACCCGTTCGATCCGAGCCGCACTCACCCGGCTCCGGCGGCACTACCGCTCGCGCCACACCGGCCCCACCAGCGCCCTGGTCCACACCCCGCACCCCTGGGTCCGCGCACTGGGCCTCACCACCGTGGTCCTGCTCGGCGCCTGGCTCGGCCTGCTGATCGTCGGCAGCGTCCGTACGCCGGTGGGCCCGATGGACACCAGCATGACCCTGCGCCCGTCCCTGTCCGGCGGCACAAAGATCAACGTCTCGCCGCTCGGCGCCCTGGAGCTCGACTCCCATGTCGCACCCATCCGTCTCGACGTCGACGTCGAACAGCTCGACCCGGTCCGTTCCCAGGCCCTGGTCGAACACCCCGAACGGATCTCCGGACTCCAGGACGAGGTCGCCCGCGACGTGGCGGACGGCACCACCGAGCTGGCCGTACGCTCCTGCGTCGCCGTCGTCTCCGGCGCGACCGCACTGGGCCTCGCCGTCTACCGCCGCCCACGCCGGGCACTCGCGGCGGGCGGCCTGGCGCTCGCGCTGCTGGCAGCCTCGGGCATCTCCGCGTACGCCACCTGGAACCCGAAGTCCGTCCTTGAGCCGAGGTTCTCCGGACTGCTGTCCAGCGCCCCCTCGGTCGTCGGCAACGCCCGCTCCATCGTCACCGAATTCGACGTCTACCAGCGGGAGTTGGCGCGCCTGGTCACCAATGTCACCAAGCTGTACGACGCGACATCGACGCTCCCGACGTACCAGCCGGACCCTGGCACGATGCGGGTGCTGCACGTCTCCGACATCCATCTCAACCCGGCGGCGTGGCACATCATCGGCTCGCTCGTCGAGCAGTACGGAATCGACGTGATCATCGACTCCGGCGACACGATGGACCACGGCACCGCCGCCGAGAACGGGTTCCTCGACCCGATTCCCGACCTCGGCGCGCCGTACGTCTGGGTCCGCGGCAACCATGACTCCCGCATCACCCAGGCCTATCTCGCCCGCCTCAAGAACGTGCACGTCCTCGACGACGGCAAGGCCGTCACCCTCGCCGGCCTGCGCATCGCGGGCAGCGGCGACCCCCAGTACACCCCCGACCGCTCGATCGTCGCCCAGGGCGACCCGGCCGAACGCATGACGGGCATCCGCCTCGCCTCGGCCCTGCGCGACCAGCAGCGCGCGGGCACACCGGTCGACATCGCGGTCACCCACAACCCGGTGGCCGCGCGGGAGACCGACGGCGAGGTCCCGCTGGCGCTGGCGGGCCATGTCCACCACCGCGAGACGGAAGTACTCGCACACGGCACCCGCCTCAAGGTCGAGGGCTCGACGGGCGGCGGGGGCCTGCGCGCGGTGCAGAACGACAAACCGGAGAAGGTGCGGGCGTCGGTGCTCTATCTGGACCGTACGACCAAACGGCTGCAGGCATGGGACGAGATCACACTGGGGGGTCTGGGCCTGACGACGGCCGAGGTCAGCCGTCATCTTCCGGGGGAGAACCAGCCCGGGGCGACCCCGTCCCCGAGCAGTCCCTCCACCACTCCCTCGACCAGCCCCTCCACCACTCCCTCCGCGCCCCCCTCCCGCTCCCCGACGGCGTTGTCCTGGGGGCGCCCCGCGGACCCCCGTAAACCGTTTTGGCGATAGCTCCCCGCATCCCATATGCTTCTCACGTCCCCGACGCGCCGAAAGGCGCCCAGGTGGGCCCTTAGCCCTCATCGTCTAGTGGCCCAGGACGCCGCCCTTTCAAGGCGGTAGCACGGGTTCGAATCCCGTTGGGGGCACGCAACACTGTGTGCGAGACTCGTGCTCGCACATTGCTTGGTCCTGTGGAGCAGCTTGGAGTGCTCGCCACCCTGTCAAGGTGGAGGCCGCGGGTTCAAATCCCGTCAGGACCGCTGCGGCTCGCAAGGGCTGCGTGGCTGGGTAGCTCAGTTGGTACGAGCGATCGCCTGAAAAGCGATAGGTCGCCGGTTCGATCCCGGCCCCAGCCACAACCCGAAAGCCCCGCATCCTTCCCGGACCGGGGCTTTCGTCGTGTTCGGGGAGCGGCGCGATCCCGAAGGGCCCCGCCCGTCGGCGGGACCCTTCGGCTTCTACGCCTCTTCCTTACGTCTCTTCCCGGCGGCGCCGGCCGCGGACGCCGAGGGTGATCGACACCACCGCCGCCACCACCACGATCAGCAGTGCCCAGTCCGGGACCGCCCCGCCGAGGCCGCTCGCCCATTCCTCCGCCGCGAACGAGTCGTCGACCGACAGCAGCCCGGGCAGCGCCGTCGTGCCGTCGAAGGCGAGGAAGACCACCCCGAGCACGATGAAGAACAGGCCCGACAGCAGCGAGGTCGTATGCAGTTCGAAGCGGCCCACGCGCATCGAACGGCCGCGCAGCCAGGGGCGTTTGCCCAGGTCGAACCGTTCCCACAGGAGCGCGAGCAGGAAGAGCGGGACAGCCATGCCCAGTGCGTAGACCGCGAGGAGCAACCCGCCGTAGACGGGGCTGCCGCTCAGTGCCGCCACCGTCAGGACGCTGCCGAGGATCGGCCCCGCGCAGAAGCCCGCAAGGCCGTAGACAAGACCCAGGGCGTAGACGGAGACCGCGGTCGTCGGGCGGATGCGGCCGGAGATCTCGGCCATACGGCGCGAGGCGAAGCCCATCCCGAGGATCTGGGCCACCCCGAGCGCGATGATCAGCCAGCCGCCGACGGAGACGAGCAGATCGCGGTGGCCGTAGAAGAACCGCCCGGCGAGGGACCCGGCGGCACCCAGCGGGGCGAGCGTCGTCGCCAGTCCCGCGTAGAAGATTCCGGTACGGGCCAGCAGCTTGCCGCCCGAGTCGAGGGAGTACGCGAAGAACGCCGGGAGCAGCAGCGCGCTGCACGGGCTGAGCAGGGCGAGGAGGCCGCCGAGGAAGGCGGCCAGATAGCCGATGTCCGTCACTTGGCGGCCCGCTCCGCCGCCTCGATGGCCTCGGTGAAGGTCGCCGTCGACTGGGCCCCGGCGATGGGACGGCCGTTGATCAGGAACGAGGGGGTGGAGGTGGCGCCGAGTCCGTACGCCTCCTCCTGGTCCTTCTTCACCGCCTGACCCGCACCTTCCCCGTCCAGGTCGCGCGCGAAGCGGTCGAGGTCCTTGACCCCGGCGTCCCGCGCGAGTGCGACCAGCCGGTCCTTGGCGAAGCCCTTCTCCTTCGAGCCCTCGGCGTAGGCGGCGGCGTGGAACTGCCAGAAGCGGCCCTGCTGCCCGGCCGCCCAAGCCGCACGCGCCGCCGCCTCCGAGTCCTCACCGAAGATCGGGAAGTTGCGCCACTCGATGCGCAGGACGCCCTTGTCCACGTACTCCTTCACCAGCGCGGGCTCGGTGTCACGGGCGAACTTCCCGCAGTAGCCGCACTTGAAGTCGGCGTACTCGACCATGACGACGGGCGCGTCCGCGCGCCCCAGGGCGAGCGGGTCCCTGGCGTCGCGGCGGGCGAGTTTCGCCGGCCCGGAGTAGGCGCCGGCGCCCGGTTCGGCGGAGACCTCGGCGGCTGCGGCGGAGCCCGAAGGCGACTCGGGCCTGGTGGCGGTGTACGAGGCGATGCCGAGCAGCACCGCGGCGACGACGACACCGGCACCGATGGCGATCGGCTTACGGGAAGAGCGAGAGGAACGGGAAGCGGAAGACATGGCGGTTCGGTACTCCTGAGCGAAAGGCGAAAACGGCACGAGCGCGGCCACGCCGAAGCGCGGCCCGTCGGGCGGGCCTAAACGCGCAGGATGGAGAGGTCGACCGGTGAGGGCGTGGCCGGCGTCGGCGGTCCGCGTTCCGGGCTGATGTCCAGGGCCGTACCGTCCTGGCACCAGGGGCCGGAGCCGTCGTGGGCGTGCTGCAGTGCGGGCATCAGCTCGTACGAGGAAGAACCGCGCGGCGGGGTCGAGGGGCGCGCGCCCCTGTCGTCGTCCGGCACTCCCTTGCCGCAGCCGGGCGCCTGGCCCTGGTCGGTGACGACGACGCCCACCGCCCGGCCCTCGGCCGGCTCGGCGCTCGCATGTGCCGTCGAACACAGCAGCAGCGCGAAAAGCAGTCCCAGCAGCGCGGTCACGGTCGCCGGAAGACGGCGCCGGCACTCGCGGCTGAGCGGCATGGACGCGCTTCCCCTTGCTTCGGATCTGCTTCGGATCTTGCTACAGAACTGGACGGATCTGCTCCATACTGCACCAGCTCCTGAGCGAAATGCGTTCGCCAGTGCTTTCCCGGGGGTGCGATCCTGGGATCCGTATGTCTACTTCCTTCGCCGACCTTCAGACCCTCCTGGCCGGGGTGTCGCTGCGCGACGCCCAGCGGCTCGGCCGTCGTCTCGAAGGCGCCCGCCGCATCCGCAAGCCCGAGGCGCGGCAGGCCGTGCTGGACGAGATCGCGTCCGAGGCCGAGCGCTCCGCTGCCCGCGTCACGCGGCGCGCCGACCGGGTGCCCGAGGTCACCTACCCCGAGCAGCTGCCGGTCAGCCAGAAGAAGGACGTGATCCTCGAAGCGATACGGGACCACCAGGTCGTGATCGTCGCGGGTGAGACCGGTTCGGGCAAGACGACCCAGATCCCGAAGATCTGTCTGGAGCTGGGCCGGGGCGTACGCGGCATGATCGGCCATACACAGCCGCGCAGGCTCGCCGCCCGTACCGTGGCCGAACGCGTCGCGGAAGAGCTCCGTACCCCGCTCGGCGAGGCGGTCGGCTGGAAGGTCCGCTTCACCGACCAGGTCAATCAGGACGCCACCTTCGTCAAGCTGATGACGGACGGCATCCTCCTCGCCGAGATCCAGACGGACCGCGAGCTGAGCGCGTACGACACGATCATCATCGACGAGGCCCATGAGCGGTCCCTCAACATCGACTTCCTGCTCGGCTATCTCGCCCAGCTGCTGCCGAAGCGCCCCGACCTCAAGGTGATCATCACCTCCGCGACGATCGATCCGGAGCGCTTCTCGCGCCACTTCGGCGACGCTCCGATCGTCGAGGTCAGCGGCCGTACCTACCCCGTCGAGGTCCGCTACCGACCGCTCCTCGAGGACGAAAGCGAGGAGTCCGACCGCGATCAGATCACCGCGATCTGCGACGCCGTCGAGGAGCTCCAGTCCGAGGGCAAGGGCGACATCCTCGTCTTCCTCTCCGGCGAGCGCGAGATCCGCGACACCGCGGACGCGCTCAACAAGAAGCAGTACCGCTTCACGGAGGTACTCCCCCTCTACGCACGCCTCTCGCATGCCGAGCAGCACCGCGTCTTCCAGCCGCACACCGGCCGCCGCGTCGTCCTCGCCACAAATGTCGCCGAGACCTCGCTGACCGTCCCCGGTATCAAGTACGTGATCGACCCGGGCACCGCCCGTATCTCCCGCTACAGCCATCGCACCAAGGTCCAGCGCCTGCCCATCGAGCGGATCAGCCAGGCCAGCGCCAACCAGCGCAAGGGCCGCTGCGGCCGTACGTCCGACGGCATCTGCATCCGTCTCTACTCCGAGGACGACTTCGTCTCCCGTCCCGAGTTCACGGACGCCGAGATCCTCCGGACGAACCTGGCCTCCGTCATCCTTCAGATGACCGCGGCCGGCCTCGGCGACATCGAGAAGTTCCCCTTCATCGACCCGCCGGACCACCGCAACATCCGCGACGGTGTTCAACTCCTCCAGGAACTGGGCGCGTTCGACCCGGTCCAGAAGGATCCGAAGAAGAAGCTGACGCCGCTCGGCCGCAAGCTGAGCCAGCTGCCCGTCGACCCCCGACTGGCCCGCATGGTCATCGAGGCCGACAAGAACGGCTGCGTACGCGAGGTCATGGTGATCGCGGCCGCGCTCTCCATCCAGGACCCGCGCGAGCGGCCCGCCGACAAGCAGACGCAGGCCGACCAGCAGCACGCCCGCTTCAAGGACGAGACCTCCGACTTCCTCGCCTTCCTCAATCTCTGGCGCTATGTCCGCGAGCAGCAGAAGGAGCGCGGCTCCTCCAGCTTCCGCCGGATGTGCAAGCAGGAGTATCTGAACTTCCTGCGCATCCGCGAATGGCAGGACATCTACGCGCAGCTGCGTACAGTCGCCAAGCAGATGGGTATCCATCTCAACGAGGAGGACGCTCCCGAGCAGTCCGTCCACACCTCGCTGCTGGCCGGTCTGCTCTCGCACATCGGCCTCAAGGACACCGACAAGAACGAGTATCTGGGCGCCCGCAGCGCCAAGTTCGCGGTCTTCCCCGGCTCGGCGCTCTTCAAGAAGCCTCCGCGCTTCATCATGTCGGCGGAGCTCGTCGAGACCTCCCGGCTGTGGGCCCGCGTCAACGCCAGGGTCGAGCCGGAGTGGATCGAGCCGCTCGCCCAGCATCTGATCAAGCGCACCTACAGCGAGCCGCACTGGGAGAAGGACGCTGCGGCAGTGATGGCGTACGAGAGGGTCACGCTGTACGGCGTGCCGATCGTCGCGCAGCGCAAGGTGAACTACGGGCGGATCGACCCGGAGACGTCGCGCGATCTGTTCATCCGCAACGCGCTGGTCGAGGGCGATTGGCGTACGCACCACAAGTTCTTCGCCGACAACCGCAAACTCCTCACCGAGGTCGAGGAGTTGGAGCACCGCGCACGCCGTCGCGACATCCTGGTGGACGACGAGACGCTCTTCGACTTCTACGACCAGCGGGTGCCCGAACATGTCGTGTCGGGAGCGCACTTCGACTCCTGGTGGAAGCACAAGCGCCGGGACGAGCCCGAACTTCTCGATTTCGAGCGCGAGATGCTCATCAACGAGAAGGCCGGATCGGTCACCAAGGACGACTATCCGGACTCCTGGCGCCAGGGTGCGCTGAAGTTCCGGGTGACGTACCAGTTCGAGCCGGGCGCGGACGCGGACGGCGTGACGGTCCACATCCCTCTCCAGGTGCTGAACCAGGTCACCTCCGAGGGCTTCGACTGGCAGATCCCGGGCCTGCGCGAGGACGTGGTGATGGAGCTGATCCGCTCCCTCCCCAAGCCGATCCGTCGGCACTACGTCCCGGCGCCGAACTACGCGAAGGCGTTTCTGGAGCGGGCCGTGCCCCTGCAGGAGCCGCTGCCCACCACGCTCGCGCGTGAGCTGCAGCGCATGGTCGGCGTCCCGGTCACGGCCGACGACTTCGACCTGACCCGGATTCCCGATCACCTGAAGATCACGTTCCGGATCGTCGACGAGCGCCGCAAGAAGCTCGCCGAGGACAAGGATCTGGAGGCGCTGAAGCTTCAGCTCAAGCCGAAGGCACGCCAGGCCCTCTCCCAGGCCGCGGCGGCCGCCACGTCCGGCCCCTCGGGGGAGTCCCTGGAGCGCACGGGTCTGACCGACTGGACGATCGGCACACTGACCCGAGTCTTCGAGGCCCGCAGGGCCGGCCAGCCGGTCAAGGCATACCCGGCCCTGGTCGACGACGGCGCGAACGTCTCGGTACGCCTCTTCGACACCGAGGCCGAGCAGCAGCAGGCGATGTGGCGGGGCACGCGGCGGCTGATCCTGCTCAACATTCCGGTGAACCCTGCCAAGTTCGCCTCGGACAAGCTCAACAACCAGCAGAAGCTGGCGCTGTCCCGTAACCCTCACGGCTCGATCCAGGCGCTCTTCGACGACTGCGCCATGGCCGCGGCGGACAAGCTGATCGCCGACCACGGCGGTCCGGCCTGGGACGAGGAGTCGTTCCGCAAGCTGTACGACAAGGTGCGTGCCGACCTCGTCGACGCGACGGTACGGACCGTGGGCCAGGTGGAGCAGATCCTGGCCGCCTGGCAGGCCTGCGAGCGCCGTCTGAAGGCCACGAACAGCCTGACGCTCGTGAACAACGTCCAGGACGTACGACAGCAGCTCGCGGCCCTCATGCCGGCCGGCTTCGTCACCAGGACGGGCCTGCGGCGGCTGCCGGACCTGATGCGCTACCTGGTCGCGGTGGACCGCCGGCTGCAGCAGATGCCGACGGGCGTGCAGCGCGACACGACGCGCATGGAGAAGGTCCACGAGATGCAGGACGAGTACGCCTGGCTGCTGGAGCAGATGCCGCAGGGCCGCCCGGTCCCGCAGGAGGTCCTGGACATCCGCTGGATGATCGAGGAGCTGCGGGTGAGCTACTTCGCGCACGCGCTGGGCACGGCGTATCCGGTCTCCGACAAGCGCATCGTCAAGGCGATCGACGCGGCGGCGCCGTGACCGGCAGGGCTGCTTGCATCGAGTTCGACCGCACCCCCTGACCTGCTGTACAGTCTCTCTCGCAGCCAACGCACAGTTAGAGGCTGCGAAACCTGGTCCTGTGGAGCAGTTTGGAGTGCTCGCCACCCTGTCAAGGTGGAGGCCGCGGGTTCAAATCCCGTCAGGACCGCAGTAGATCGAAGGCCCGTATCCCTGGGGGATGCGGGCCTTCGTCGTGCCATGCCCCCACGCTGCGTCGTACGGCCGTCTTGACGGCGTCATCTGCCACCGGTACCCAGTCATTAGAGGACGGCACACACCCGGAGGTGACGTGCATGGCGGCGTCCGCAGCGAGGCAGCACGAGACCAGAGCGCTTCTACGCGCCCATCTGAAGGCCGCGTCCGGCTACCGGCATCTCACGCGGCACTGCCCCATATGCCATCGCCTCCAGCGGCTCGCCATGGAACTGCCCATGTCCGCCGCCACGTCCGTCCCCGCACTCACCCCTACAGTCGAGGACGAAGGTCCTGCGACTGAGTGACCTACGCCTCGTTACCGCCGGTTTTTTCGGTGACAGCCGCGTCTTTGGCAAGAGTTGTGCGGTGTGACGGGTGTCACCGGGTGGGTTTTCGAAAGCGGGGAACTTACCCCCTTCTTACAAGCAACCAATTTAATATGTGCAATTGCACCACCCTCCGGGCACTTCCCCGGCCGCCGGCCGCCCCCACCCTCAGCAGCCTCCACGGGTCACCCCGGCCCGTCTGCGGGCACAAAAAAGATCGCGCTGGACCCGGCGGAGTCCAGCGCGATCAATGACGAAGTCTGTTGGGGCAGACGGCCGCCATGTGGCGCTATCGGTGGGCTTGTCCGGGATGGGGGTCCCGGAAATGCCCGATCAATGGGGTGTTCAGGCCTCGCTACGCTGCTGCGGAATACCCGCAAGCAGTGCGCGGACCTCTGCCTCGCGGTACCGACGATGTCCACCGAGCGTGCGGATGGACGTGAGCTTGCCAGCCTTGGCCCAGCGGGTGACCGTCTTCGGGTCCACGCGGAACATCGTGGCAACCTCAGCCGGGGTCAGCAGCGGCTCGGCATCAGGGGTGCGAGCGGTCATGAGCGGCCTCCTCGGGAGAACCGAACCATCTCGGTTCTTTCCTCTAAATTCTGCACCTTGACCCGCGTTGCCCGAAATGGCGGACGCGGGTCGAGTCGGTTATAGGACGAACGGCTTGTCCTCGGCACTACAACTACACCATCCGTCCAGCCACGTCGGCCAAACCGATGGAATTGCCCTCTGAGGTGTTCATCAGCGGCGGAAGCCGATGGACCATGCCATAACGGACAGTCACGCCACAGTGACGATCAGTCACAGGATGATCAGGAGTCATCAGACCCCCCATAGAGTGCAATGCCGAGTAATCCGCCCTTACTTGGACGGAAGGAGCCCTCACCGGGCTCCTTGTCCTATTTTGACACGAGGGTGGGTGATGGGCGCAAGGGGCCAGTAAGTGCCGTCCGTCACGCTTGATACAAAGGCCCGGAACGGGACCTACGTCCTGGACCGATGAGCTCAGTGGTCCCCAGAACGCTCAATTTGCGGACTGAAGGTCCCTGACGGCCCGCCAGCGCTCCACAAGACGCGCGTACGCCTCGCCCGCTCCTTCGGTGTCCCCGGCCCGCAGTGCCGCGATCCCCTCGGCCACATCCGCCGCCGAGCGGTCCTCGGCGAGCTGCGGTCCGGGAAGAGCGTGCACCAGGCCGCCGTAGTCCAGCTCGACCAGGGAGCGCGGATGGAATTCCTCCAGCCACCGCCCCACATCTACCAGGCCTTCGGACAGCTGTCCCTCGTCGATCGTCTCTCTCAGCGTCTTCAGCGCGCGGGCCACCCGCCGCCGGGCCTGCACCATCGGCGTCCGGTAACGCAGCACCGGCGCGGCGGGCCCGGCGGGCTCGTACTCGCGCTCCTCGTCCGAGAAGAGCGCGAACCAGCGCACCGGGATCTGCCAGACCGACGTCCTGATCCACGGCCGCGCGTCCGGGTTGCGCTCGCGCCACTGCTCGTAGTCCGCGGCGGCCTGCCCGCGCACCACCGGCGGCAGCACCGCGTCGAGGAGAGGCGCCGGCAGCTGCTCCGCCAGCTCCTCCAGAGCCAGCCAGCCGCGCAGCCGGGTCCGCCACGGGCAGACGCACACCACCCCGTCCACCTCCGTCACAAAGGCGTCGGCGCTCTCGTGGACCGGCACCGGGACCGGCGGGGTGGGCAGCAAGTCAGCCAGCGAGCGCCGCAGTTCGTCCTGGGCGGTGGGGGTGGCCTCCCGGCGGGCGTAGCGGGCCCAGTGGCTCCGCTCGGGCTCGGGAAAGGCCGCCAGCGGCTCGTACACCCGCAGGTAGGCCGCGTAGGGAACGAGGACCGAGGACAGCGCTGGCATGCCGCGAATCCTTCCACGCCGGTACTCCGCCAGGGGGTGATCCTCAGCACTGCGTCGGATCTACGCACGCGTAGGACTTACCCTCGTCCCCAACTGGGCCTTCCCCACCCACAGGAGGGCCTTCCTCCGCCGCTTCGTACCTGGGAGTCACCACCGTGACCGATCTGACCGACGGCGTCCTGCACACCCTGTTCCAATCGGATCAGGGCGGCCACGAGCAAGTCGTGCTGTGCCAGGACCGCGCCTCCGGGCTGAAGGCCGTCATCGCCATCCACTCGACCGCTCTGGGCCCGGCCCTGGGCGGCACCCGTTTCTACCCGTACGCCACCGAGGCAGAGGCCGTCGCGGACGCGCTGAACCTCTCCCGCGGGATGTCGTACAAGAACGCCATGGCCGGGCTCGACCACGGCGGCGGCAAGGCCGTGATCATCGGTGACCCCGAGACGATCAAGACCGAGGAACTGCTGCTCGCCTACGGCCGGTTCGTGGACTCTCTCGGCGGCCGTTATGTGACCGCCTGCGACGTCGGCACGTACGTCGCCGACATGGACGTCGTGGCCCGGGAGACCCGGTGGGCCACCGGCCGCTCCCCCGAGAACGGCGGCGCGGGCGACTCGTCCGTGCTGACCGCGTACGGCGTCTTCCAGGGCATGCGGGCCTCGGCCCAGCATCTGTGGGGCGACCCGACGCTGCGCGGCCGCAAGGTCGGCATCGCGGGCGTCGGCAAGGTCGGTCACCACCTGGTCGAGCATCTGCTGTCGGACGGCGCCGAGGTCGTGATCACGGATGTACGGGAGGAGTCCGTACGCCGGATCCTCGACAAGCACCCGGGCAAGGTCACCGCAGTCACCGACACGGACGCCCTGATCCGCACCGAGGGCCTGGACGTCTACGCGCCGTGCGCGCTCGGCGGCGCGCTGAACGACGACTCCGTGCCCGCGCTCACCGCGCACGTGGTCTGCGGCGCCGCCAACAACCAGCTCGCGCACCCGGGCGTGGAGAAGGACCTCGCGGACCGCGGGATCCTCTACGCCCCCGACTACGTCGTGAACGCCGGCGGCGTGATCCAGGTCGCCGACGAGCTGCACGGCTTCGACTTCGACCGGTGCAAGGCGAAGGCGTCGAAGATCTTCGACACCACGCTGGCCATATTCGCACGCGCGAAGGAAGACGGTATTCCGCCGGCCGCGGCGGCCGACCGGATCGCCGAGCAGCGCATGGCGGAGGCCCGCGGGCGCTGATCCTCGCGGGGCCGGCCCGCCGACCTGGGAGACAAGACTCACCCCGGTCGGCGGGTCGACTGCCAAGAAGAGGTTAAAATCGCAGTTGACCAGCGAGGACGGGGCTCCTCGAGGGTCCTGTGAAGTGGCACGTCATGCGGGCGGCGTACCGTATGGCCGCGGAAGCAGGTACCGTTGAAGTCCTACGGACCGGTCTCTCCATGGAGAGTCCGTTCCGAATTATGAACGCGTGTCAAGACTCTGGGGCCGTCGAGCCCCGTCACCGAGGGGGTCGAGCCATGGGGCGCGGCCGGGCCAAGGCCAAGCAGACGAAGGTCGCCCGCCAGCTGAAGTACAACAGCGGCGGGACTGACCTGTCGCGTCTGGCCAATGAGCTGGGCGCATCGCCTTCGAGTCAACCACCGAACGCTGAGCCGTTCGAGGACGACGACGAGGAAGATGACCCGTACGCACAGTACGCGGATCTGTACAACGACGACGATGACGAGGACGACGAGTCCGGTCCGTCGTCACAGCGCCGCGGCGCTTGACGTACGTACACCTCAAAAAGCGTTGTTACGTGACCCGGTCCGAGGCCCACGCCCCGGACCGGGTTTCGCGCTGCCCTTGTGGGCTCAGCCTGCGTAGTCACCCGTGAGCGTCGCGCCAGTGGTGTGCTCGCCGCGCTCGGTGATCTCTCCCGCGACCCAGGCGTCGACGCCGCGGTCCGCGAGCGTGGTCAGCGCCACGTCCACCGATTCCTCGGGGACGACGGCGATCATGCCGACGCCCATGTTGAGGGTCTTCTCCAGCTCGAGCCGCTCGACCTGACCGGCCTTGCCGACGAGGTCGAAGACCGCGCCCGGGGTCCAGGTCGAACGGTCGACGACCGCGTGCAGGCTGTCCGGGATGACCCGTGCCAGGTTGTTGGCAAGACCGCCGCCGGTGATGTGGCTGAAAGCGTGCACCTCGGTGGTCCGGGTGAGCGCCAGGCAGTCCAGCGAGTAGATCTTGGTGGGCTCGAGGAGCTCCTCGCCCAGGGTCCGCCCGAATTCCTCGACCTGCTGGTCCAGGGACATCTTGGCGCGGTCGAAGACGACATGGCGGACCAGCGAGTACCCGTTGGAGTGAAGGCCGGAGGACGCCATGGCGATCACCGCGTCACCCGTACGGATACGATCCGCGCCCAGCAGCCGGTCGGCCTCCACCACGCCCGTACCGGCGCCTGCGACGTCGAAGTCGTCCTCGCCCAGCAGTCCGGGGTGCTCGGCGGTCTCGCCGCCGACCAGCGCGCAGCCGGCCAGCACACAGCCTTCGGCGATGCCCTTGACGATGGCGGCGACACGCTCGGGGTGGACCTTGCCCACGCAGATGTAGTCGGTCATGAAGAGCGGCTCGGCGCCGCAGACGACCAGGTCGTCGACGACCATGCCGACGAGGTCGTGGCCGATCGAGTCGTACACGCCCATCTTGCGGGCGAGATCGACCTTCGTGCCGACGCCGTCGGTGGCCGAGGCGAGCAGCGGACGCTCGTAGCGCTTGAGGGCGGAGGCGTCGAAGAGGCCGGCGAAACCGCCGAGGCCGCCGAGGACCTCGGGGCGCTGCGTCTTCTTCACCCACTCCTTCATCAGCTCGACGGCGCGGTCGCCGGCTTCGATGTCGACGCCCGCGGCTGCGTAGCTGGCACCGGCGCCCGCGTGCGGAGCACGCTCAAAAGACTCAGCTGTCATGACGGAGAGAACTTTCGTGTCGTACTGCAGGACTTACGGGCGACGGAGCGCGTCGGCGGCATCGGCGCCGCCCGCCAGCTCCGTCTCCAGAAGCTGCTTGCCGAGCAGCTCGGGGTCGGGAAGGTCCATCGGGTACTCGCCGTCGAAGCAGGCGCGGCAGAGATTCGGCTTGGCGATGGTGGTGGCCTCGATCATCCCGTCGAGGGAGATGTACGAGAGCGAGTCCGCGCCCAGCGAGGTGCCGATCTCTTCGATCGTCATGCCGTTGGCGATGAGCTCGGCGCGGGTCGCGAAGTCGATGCCGAAGAAGCAGGGCCACTTCACCGGCGGGGACGAGATCCGGATGTGGACCTCGGCGGCGCCGGCCTCGCGGAGCATCTTCACGAGCGCACGCTGGGTGTTGCCGCGGACGATCGAGTCGTCGACGACCACCAGGCGCTTGCCGCGGATGACTTCCTTGAGCGGGTTCAGCTTGAGGCGGATGCCCAGCTGGCGGATGGTCTGGGACGGCTGGATGAAGGTGCGGCCGACGTAGGCGTTCTTCACCAGACCGGAGCCGTACGGGATTCCGCTGGCCTCGGCGTAGCCGATCGCGGCGGGAGTGCCGGACTCCGGCGTCGCTATGACCAGATCCGCTTCGACCGGGGCTTCCTTGGCGAGCCTGCGACCCATCTCCACACGGGAGAGATAGACATTCCGGCCGGCGATGTCGGTGTCGGGGCGGGCCAGATACACGTACTCGAAGACACAGCCCTTGGGCTTCGCGTCTGCGAATCGGGAGGTGCGGAGGCCGTTCTCGTCGATGGCGATGAGCTCGCCCGGCTCGATCTCGCGGACATAGCTGGCGCCGCAGATGTCGAGGGCGGCGGACTCGCTCGCGACGACCCAGCCGCGGTCGAGGCGGCCGAGGACGAGCGGGCGGATGCCCTGCGGGTCGCGGGCCGCGTACAGGGTGCCCTCGTCCATGAAGACGAGCGAGAAGGCGCCCCTGACCTCGGGGAGCACCTTGGCGGCGGCCGCCTCTATGGTCAGCGGCTTGCCGTCGTCGTCGACCTGGCCCGCGAGGAGCGCGGTGACCAGATCGGTGTCATTGGTCGCGGCGACCTGGGTGGCCCGGCCGTTCTCCTTGGGGAGCTCGGCGACCATCTCGGCGAGCTGGGCGGTATTGACCAGGTTTCCGTTGTGGCCGAGCGCGATCGAGCCGTGGGCGGTCGCCCGGAAGGTCGGCTGCGCGTTCTCCCACACGGAGGCGCCCGTGGTCGAGTAGCGGGCGTGACCGACCGCGATATGACCCTGGAGGGAGCCGAGGGAAGTTTCGTCGAAGACCTGAGAGACCAGGCCCATGTCCTTGAATACGAGGATCTGTGAGCCGTTGCTCACCGCGATTCCCGCGGATTCCTGGCCTCGATGTTGGAGGGCGTAGAGCCCGAAGTAAGTGAGCTTCGCGACCTCTTCGCCCGGGGCCCAGACACCGAAGACGCCGCAAGCGTCCTGGGGGCCCTTCTCACCGGGGAGCAGGTCGTGGTTGAGTCGTCCGTCACCACGTGGCACGGCACCGAGTGTAGGCGAGATCGACCACTGGTCCGAATTGGGGATGCGGAACGGGCTCGCTCGGGGGTGGTCCGGGGCGGTCCTGACGGGCGCACGGGGGCTTGGCGGGTGTCCATTCGGGTGTCCGCATTTCGAGACGATCGTTGGCAGGTACACGAGGGTTCGGGGAAAGCTCCTCGCTCATGCAGCCTCTTGGTGACCGGACGGTCACGCTGGTGGAGCGCAGACGCGTTGACCTGGTCCGTGTCGCGAGCGCGATCTGTCGCTGCGTGTAGTTCCTCGCTGACTCCGGTTCGGGGGTCCTTTCGATTCCGGTTCCGGGGTCCGGAACGAGTGCGGTCTGCTCACAGGGCGGCCGGTCCGCCCCGCGTTGCGCATTTCACACTGCCGCTCCCTCTCTGGAGCGTGGCCAGTCATGTCTGGAGACACCGTGACCTCGTACGACCACAGGGAGCTGCGGGCGGCCCGGGAGCGGACGGACGCCGGGCTGCTTCCGTACCCCGGCTGATCACTTCTGCGCGGCGGTGGCGGCCAGTCCCTTGCCGTTCGGCGCGGTGAGGGACAGGCCGCGGTGCTGCAGTTTGTACGTCACCGTCCCGTCGAGAACCTTGAGCAGTTCGCGCTCCACGTTCATCTCCGGGCCCGGGCACTGCTTCCGGGTGGTGGCGAGACGGCCGAAGGTGATGTTGGCGCCGGTGATCTTCGCGGTGCTGTGGAAGGTGTTGCAGCCGAGGCTGCCCTGTACGGAACCGTCCTTGCCGAAGGTCAGATACGCCTTCTTGTCCGTGCCGGCCGGCAGGGACGACGCGGTCCCGTCGGAGAGGAGTGAGTTCACCCACCACTTGGTGCCCACCAGCGCGGCCGGACGCTCGGAGGTGAGGGCGATGGAGTCGCCCTTCTCGGTGGTCAGCGTGAGCTTCCCGTCGGCGATCTTCGCCTTGAGCTTGCCGGAGAAGGCGGCCCGCAGCTCGTCCTCGAAGCCCTGGATGTCCTTGGCGCAGGCCATCTCGGTCATCTCGGCCGGGCTCACGGTGACCGTGTCGCCGTCGACCTTGACGTCCGCACCGAAGTGGTTGCAGCCGTAGTTGCCCTGGGCCCGGCCCTTGTCCGTGATCTCGACATGCGCGCCGGCCGGCGCCGCGGACCTCTTACCGCCGACGGTCACGCTGTCGACGGACCAGTGGACACCGGTGAGGGGCAGATCGGTCTTCACCGAGCCGCCTCCGTCGCCGGAGCCGGATCCCGGCTCCGTGCCGCAGGCGGCAAGGGCGAGGAGGGCCAGGACGGTGACAGGAATGCTCAGCTGGTTGCGCATACCGTTGGGACGGGGGAGGTGTGGCTCTGGTTCCCCCGCCGGGTTCCGGCGCTGCGCTCAGCCGAGGATCGGCAGCAGCGCCGAGAGGTCGGCGCGCTCGCCGCTCGCGCTGACCTTCGCCGCGTCGAGCGCCTCGGCCCATCCCGTACGCCCCGTGGCGAGCCGGATCCAGGTCAGCGGGTCGGTCTCGACGACATTGGGCGGGGTGCCGCGCGTGTGCCGCGGGCCTTCGACGCACTGCACAACGGCGAACGGCGGCACGCGCACCTCGGTGGATGCACCGGGGGCCTTCACCGCGAGGGCGTCGGCGAGGAGCCGGGTGCAGGCGGCGAGCGCCTGTCGGTCGTACGGGATGCCGAGGCCCGTCGCGTCGTTCAAGTCGTCTGTGTGGACGATGAGTTCGACGGTGCGGGTGACGAGGAAGTCGCCGAGGCGCATCGCGCCGACGCGGGTGGCGAGCAGCCGGCCGTCGGACGCGGCGGGCAGCAACTCGGCCAGCCGGGCGGCAGTTCGCACATAGAGCTCTTCGGGCTCACCGCTCGCCGCAATCTCCTTGGTGTCGTCGGAGACCTTCCCGGCGAAGGCGACGGTCGCGAACGGCCAGTCCAGCAGATCGAGTTCCTGCCTGGCGGGCTCGCGCTGCTCGAGACTCCGGCCGACCGCACCGACGACCATGGCGATGTGCCCGGCCAGATCGCGCACCGTCCAGTCGCCGAGCCGGGTGGGAAGGGCGAGCTGCTCGGGCGTGAGTGAGCCCACCGCCTGCCGTACGTTCTCGAACTGGGCGAGGACGGCGGCGCGGATCTTGACGGGGTCGTAGCTGCGGGTGCGCTTCTTGGCCGGTGGCATGAGACCGACATTAAGGGGTGGGTACGACAGCGGGCGGGCGTTCACTCCCTGACGAAGTCCGCGGGCTCGGGGAACTTCACGTCCGTGCAGCCGCGGCGGGCGGCGACGTCGTCGACGTACACACCAAGCAGCCCGCTGAGGCGTCCTTGAACGACCCTGTCGCCGGTGGCTTCCGCGGTCCGGAAACATCCGCGGGGGGGCTCGGGGAACGCGATGTGCGAGCCGGATCGTCCGGCCGGCGCGATATGGGCGACGAGTTCATGGACTTCCCGCTCCCCCGTACGACCGCACGGCCGACGAAGCTGTCAGGCAGGCGCGTCCGGCTTCGCGGCGGTGAACGGTTCGCCGTTCACCGGAACGCCGATACCGCGCCGACGTCGGAACGGAATTCCACGCGCCGTATCCACGACCTCGGGGCCACGACTGAACCCCTGCCCGAGGCGGACCCGGACAGGGGCTCAAATCAATCGGTGACGCGTCAGACCAGCAGACCGGGGATGGTCTCCTCGTGTGCCGTACGGAGCTCGCTCAGCGCGATGCTGAACTCGCCCTGGACCTCCACGTCCTCGCCGTCCACAACACCGATACGGGTCACGGGCAGACCCCGCGCCCCGCACATGTCGTTGAAGCGGAGCTCCTCGCTGCGCGGCACGGCCACGACCGCACGGCCCGCCGACTCGCTGAACAGCAAGGTGAAGGCGTCGAGCCCGTCCGGGACGATCAGCCGCGCGCCCGTACCGCCGCGCAGGCACGACTCGACGACGGCCTGGATCAGACCGCCGTCCGACAGGTCGTGCGCCGCGTCGATCATGCCGTCGCGGGAGGCCGAGATCAGGATGTCGCCGAGCAGCTTCTCGCGGTCCAGGTCCACGGCCGGCGGCAGCCCGCCGAGGTGGTCGTGGACGACCTGGGACCAGGCCGAGCCGCCGAACTCCTCACGCGTGTCGCCCAGCAGGTAGAGGAGCTGGCCCTCTTCCTTGAAGGCGATCGGCGTACGGCGGTTCACGTCGTCGATCACGCCGAGCACCGCGACCACGGGCGTCGGGTGGATGGCCACGTCGCCGGTCTGGTTGTAGAGCGAGACATTGCCGCCGGTCACCGGAGTGCCGAGCTGCAGGCAGCCGTCCGCGAGGCCACGCGTGGCCTCGGCGAACTGCCACATGACGGCCGGGTCCTCGGGCGAACCGAAGTTCAGGCAGTCCGAGATGGCGAGCGGCTTGGCGCCGGAGGCGGCGACATTTCGGTATGCCTCGGCCAGCGCCAGCTGCGCGCCCGTGTACGGGTCGAGCTTCGCGTACCGGCCATTGCCGTCGGTCGCCATGGCCACGCCCAGGTTCGACTCCGCGTCGATCCGGATCATGCCCGCGTCCTCGGGCTGGGCCAGCACGGTGTTGCCCTGCACGAAACGGTCGTACTGGTCGGTGATCCAGGACTTCGAGGCCTGGTTCGGCGATGCGACCAGCTTCAGCACCTGCTCGCGCAGCTCCTCGGACGTCGCCGGCCGGGGAAGCTTGTTCGCGTCGTCGGCCTGGAGCGCGTCCTGCCACTCCGGACGGGCGTACGGACGGTGGTACGTCGGGCCCTCATGGGCCACCGAACGCGGCGGTACGTCCACGATCTGCTCGCCGTGCCAGAAGATCTCGAGCCGCTCGCCCTCGGTCACCTCACCGATGACGGTGGCGATGACGTCCCACTTCTCGCAGATCTCGAGGAAGCGCTCGACCTTCTCCGGCTCCACGATCGCGCACATGCGCTCCTGCGACTCGCTCATGAGGATCTCCTCGGGCGAGAGGGTCGCATCACGCAGCGGCACGGTGTCGAGCTCGACCCGCATACCGCCGGAGCCGGCGCTCGCCAGCTCGCTCGTCGCGCAGGACAGTCCGGCGCCGCCGAGGTCCTGGATGCCCGCGACCAGCTTCTCCTTGAAGATCTCGAGCGTGCACTCGATGAGGAGCTTCTCCTGGAAGGGGTCGCCGACCTGGACGGCGGGACGCTTGGCCGGGCCGGTCGACTCGAAGGTCTCGGAGGCCAGCACGGAGACGCCGCCGATGCCGTCGCCGCCGGTACGGGCGCCGTACAGGATGACCCTGTTGCCGGGGCCGGAGGCCTTCGCGAGGTGGATGTCCTCGTGCTTCATCACACCGATACAGCCGGCGTTGACCAGCGGGTTGCCCTGGTAGCACTCGTCGAAGACGACCTCGCCGCCGATGTTCGGCAGTCCGAGGCAGTTGCCGTAGCCGCCGATGCCCGCGACGACACCGGGCAGCACCCGCTTGGTGTCGGGGTGGTCTGCCGCGCCGAAGCGCAGCGGGTCGACGACCGCGACCGGACGGGCGCCCATGGCGAGGATGTCGCGGACGATGCCGCCGACGCCGGTGGCCGCGCCCTGGTAGGGCTCGATGTAGCTCGGGTGGTTGTGCGACTCGACCTTGAAGGTGACGGCGTAACCCTGGCCGACGTCGACGACACCCGCGTTCTCGCCGATGCCGACGAGCATGGCGTCGTTCTCGGGAACCTTCTCGCCGAACTGCTTCAGGTGGACCTTGCTGCTCTTGTACGAGCAGTGCTCGGACCACATGACGGAGTACATGGCGAGTTCGGCGCCGGTCGGGCGGCGCTCGAGGATTTCGCGGATGCGCGCGTACTCGTCCTGCTTGAGGCCGAGTTCCTTCCAGGGCTGCTCGACGTCGGGCGTCTCGGTGGCGTGCTTGACGGTGTCGAGAGTCATACGGAGACCAGCTTCTTCAGGATCGAGGTGAAGAATCCGAGGCCGTCGGTACGGCCCGTACCGATCAGCGGCTCGACGGCGTGCTCGGGGTGCGGCATCAGACCGACGACATTGCCCGCGGCGTTGGTGATGCCGGCGATGTCACGGAGCGAGCCGTTCGGATTGAAGTCGAGATAACGGAAGGCGACCCGGCCCTCGGCCTCGAGCTCGTCGAGCGTGCGCTCGTCGGCGACGTACCGCCCGTCCATGTTCTTGAGCGGGATCTGGATCTCCTGACCGGCGGTGTAGTCCGCCGTCCAGGCCGTCCCGCTCGTCTCCACCCGCAGCTTCTGCTCGCGGCAGATGAAGTGGAGGTGATTGTTCTGGAGCATCGCGCCCGGCAGCAGATGCGACTCGGTGAGGATCTGGAAGCCGTTGCAGATACCGAGGACCGGCAGACCGGCCTTGGCCTGCTCGATGATCGTCTCCATCACCGGCGAGAAGCGGGCGATGGCTCCGGCCCGCAGATAGTCGCCGTAGGAGAAGCCTCCGGCCAGGACCACGGCGTCGACCTGCTTGAGGTCCTTGTCGCGATGCCAGAGCGAGACGGGTTCGGCGCCCGCGAGACGGACGGCGCGAAGACTGTCCTTGTCGTCGAGCGTGCCGGGGAATGTGACGACGCCGATACGAGCGGTCACGACTCCACCTTTACGACGAAGTCCTCGATGACAGTGTTGGCGAGGAACGTTTCGGCCATCTCGTGGATGCGGGCGAGGGCGGCGTCATCGACCGGCCCCTCCACCTCCAGCTCGAAGCGCTTTCCCTGACGTACGTCCGCGATCCCGTCGAATCCAAGGCGGGGCAGTGCGCGCTGCACCGCTTGGCCCTGGGGGTCGAGGATCTCGGGCTTGAGCATGACGTCGACTACGACGCGTGCCACGGGCACTCCCGGTGGTGTGTTGCGAGGGCGGTTCCCTCAGCGTACCCGCCCGAAAAATCTACGCGAGTAGATATCTCGAGAACGCCGGGGGAAAATCCAGAGAAAAATCCCGCTCCCCATTGCCGTCGGACACGCGCATGTAATTGGCTGGGCTTCACAATGCGCCGCCTACCGCTGTACAAAGGAATACAGAGGAAAGCAGCATTGCCCCTCACCAGCCGGAAAGCCGGTATCACCGCATGCCAGAACCGGCGATACCGCAGGAAAGGACCGATATCCGTGGCTCAGCGAGTAGTGGTCACGCTCTCCGACGACATGGACGGCGGAGAAGCGGCGGAAACGGTCGCGTTCGCCCTGGACGGGAAGTCGTACGAGATCGACCTCAATCCCTCCAATGCAAAGAAACTGCGCAAGGCCCTGGCCCCGTACATGGCGGCCGGCCGAAAGCAGACATACACCGGGAAGCGCGACAAGTCCCGCATCTCCTACCGGCACACCTCGCTCGCGCCCGCGCCGGCGGCCGTGCGGGCCTGGGCACAGTCCAACAAGATGGACGTGCCCGCTCGCGGCCGGATCCCCAAGAGGGTCTACGAGGCCTTCCGCGAGGCCAGTTGAGGGGGCTCGCGGATCCGAGTTGCACTGCACCCCTGCAGTTCGGCTAGAGTCTGGAGCACGCCGAGGGGCGAGGCCGCAAGGTCCGACCTCACGCAGCGTGCGGGTGTAGTTCAGTAGTAGAACATCCCCCTTCCAGGGGGAAGGCGCAGTGTGCAATTCCTGTCACCCGCTCTGCATCGCTTTACCGGCCATCCAGGTGGATCAGGTAGGGTGGTGATCGCACCGCCCAGTGAGAGCTGAGCGGCAGCAATGCGGACGTGGCTCAGTTGGTAGAGCATCACCTTGCCAAGGTGAGGGTCGCGAGTTCGAATCTCGTCGTCCGCTCAGAGTGAAGGCCCCGGTTGATTCGACCGGGGCCTTCGTCGTATCCGTACGGCCCGGGTCCGATGACATTTGTCATCGGCAGTGATGACAGCGCGCACTGCCCGTGGCTCACGCTCGGCGGAAGCCTTGAGCCATGACCACAGACCAGTACGTCATCGAGGCGGAAGGGCTGCGCCGGACCTACTCCGGCGGCTTCGAAGCGGTGACCGGAATCTCCTTCTCCGTGGCACGCGGCGAGATCTTCGCCCTGCTCGGGACCAACGGCGCGGGCAAGACCTCGACGGTCGAGCTGCTCGAAGGCCTCGCCGCCCCCGACAGCGGGACCGTACGCGTCCTCGGCCACGATCCGTACCGCGAGCGCGCCGCCGTCCGGCCGCGGACAGGCGTGATGCTCCAGGAGGGCGGCTTCCCCTCCGACCTGACGGCCGCCGAGACGGCCCGTATGTGGGCGGGCTGCACCAGCGGGGCGCGGCCCATCGGTGAGGCGCTGGAGCTGGTGGGGCTCGAACGGCGCGCCGACGTGCGGGTCAAGCAGCTGTCGGGCGGCGAGCGGCGGCGGCTGGATCTGGCGCTGGCCCTGCTCGGGCGGCCGGAGGTGCTCTTTCTCGACGAGCCGACGACCGGTCTTGACGCGGAAGGGCGGCTCGACACCTGGGAACTGGTGCGGACGCTGCGGGAGGGCGGCACCACCGTGCTGCTGACGACGCACTACCTGGAGGAGGCCGAGTCGCTGGCCGACCGGCTGGCGATCATGCACAAGGGGCGGGTCGTGAGCACGGGCACCCCGGCCGAGGTGACGGCGGCCCGGCCGGCGCGCATCCGGTTCGTCCTGCCCGAGGGGGTGGCTGCGGGACGGCTGCCGCTCTCGCTGCGAGCCGCCGCGGACGGCCGGCGGATCGAGATCCGTACGCACCAGTTGCAGCAGGCGCTCGAAGAACTGCTGCGGTGGGCGCGGGAGTCGGACGTACGGCTCGAAGAGCTGGATGCCCGCACCGCCTCGCTCGAAGAGGCCTTCCTCGACATCGCGCGGGGCGCGGCGCAGGACACCGCGCAGGGCATCGCGAAGACAGAAACGGCAGGTGTGTGACATGACCGCGACGGCTGGACGACTGACCGCTCTCGGGCGGGCCGAACTGACTCTTCTGCTGCGGAACCGGACCGCACTCGCCGTGGCGCTGGTGATGCCCGTGGCGAGCGTCGCGGGCATCAAGTCATCACTGGACCAGATCGATCCCGACAAGGCCGGGATGAGCCTCGCGGAGGCGGCGATGACGGGCGGGATCGGGATCGTGCTGATCCTCGTCGTCCATCTCAACCTCGTCTCGGCGTATGTGGCGCGGCGCGAGGAGCTGGTTCTCAAGCGGCTGCGCACGGGGGAGGTACCGGACCGCGAGATCCTCGCCGGGACGGCGCTGCCCGCTGCCGGTCTCGCGCTCGCGCAGTGCGTGCTGATCGTGGTGGCCGGGGTCGCCTTCCTGGGTGTGGGGGCGCCGAAGCGGCCCGAACTGCTGGTCCTGGGTGTGCTGCTGGGGATGGTGCTGCTGGCCGCGCTGGCGGCCGCCACGTCCGCGCTGACCCGGACCGTGGAGAGCGCTCAGCTCACCACGCTGCCGATGCTCCTGATCTCGTATGCCGGCTCCGGCCTGTTCATACCGCTGGAAGTGATGCCGCAGGAGCTCGCGTCGGCGTGCAAACTGCTGCCGGTGACCGGAGTGATGACGCTCGTACGGGCCGGCTGGCTGGGCGGTGCCGACGCCCATGACGTGGTCGGGGCCGCGGTGACGGCTCTGGCCTGGACCGCACTCTCGGTGTTTGCTGTGCAGCGGTGGTTCCGCTGGGAGCCCCGCCGCTGACTTCGGGAGTTTCTGTGCGAGTGAAGGGCTGGAGCGGCCGCAGCGGACTGGCAAAGGTGGACCTGTATACGCGCGGCACGGTCTATCTGATCCCGTGGGCGGGGGTCCTCGGGCTGACCTTGCTGCTGCAGGCCCGGCCGGTCCACGAGGACGGGCAGCTGATGCTGGTCTTGAGCGCCTCGCTGCTCGCCGTCGCGGAGGGGGTGCTCTGCGGACGGCTGGCCCGGCACGCGATGGATGCCTATCTCGGGCAGGGGCAGGTGCCCCGGAGCCTTCTCTCGCGGGCGGCGGCGGTGACGGCCGCGACGACGGCCGCCGTGGTGGCGCTGGCGGCGACGGTCGATCTGACAGGGCTGCTGCCGACCATGCTGGCGGCGGGGCTGGCGCCGTTCCTGACCGTCCACTGTCTGCTCGTACGCAACCGGACCACGGCCCTGATCCAACTCGCGGTGCTGGCCGTGGTGGGCGGGCTGGTTGCGCTGACCGGCCGGACCGCCGCTGAGGCGCTGTTCGCCGTCGTGACGACCGGCTTCGTGACCGGCTGGATGGCGTTCACGGCCCGGGTGTCCATGTGGGTACTGGCGGTGATGTGGGAGCTGCGCGAGGCGCGCGACGTACAGGCGCGGCTCGCCGTCGCCGAGGAACGGCTGCGCTTCGGCCGCGATCTGCACGACGTACTGGGCCGGAACCTCGCCGTCATCGCGCTCAAGAGCGAGCTGGCGGTGCAGCTCGCCCGGCGCGCGCGGCCTGAGGCTGTCGACCAGATGACAGCGGTCCAGCGCATCGCCCAGGAGTCGCACCGAGAGGTACGGGACGTGGTGCGTGGCTACCGCGAGGCAGACCTGCGGGTGGAAGTGGAGGGCGCGCGGGGCGTGTTGGCGGCGGCCGGGATCGTCTGCACCGTCGCGTGGGGGGAGGCGGAACTGCCCGGCGATGTCCAGTCGGCGCTGGGCTGGGTGGTCCGGGAGGCCACGACGAACGTGCTGCGGCACGGGGACGCTCAGCGCTGCACGATCTCGGTGCGCACCGAGGACGACACCGTCGTCCTGGTCGTCGAGAACGACGGGGTGACCGAGGCGGCGCCGGGCGACGCCCCGGGCTCAGGGCTCGCGGGCCTGCGGGAGCGGCTGTCCGCGGTGGTCGGCACGCTGGAGGCCGGCCCGTGTCGGGGCGGACGCTTCCGTCTGACGGCCCGCGTTCCCCTCGATGACGGCAGAAACGACGGGGACGACCTGGTCGGGGATGACGTGAAGGAGGCGGTGTGACCGTACGCGTACTGCTCGCCGACGACGAGCATCTGATCAGGGGCGCCCTGGCCGCCCTGCTCTCGCTCGAAGACGATCTCGTGGTGGTCGCCGAGGCGGCCACGGGCGGCGAGGCCCTGGCCATGGCTCGGGCGCACCGGCCCGATGTCGCGGTCCTCGATCTCCAGATGCCGGGGCCGGACGGTGTGAGTGTGGCCACATCCCTGCGGTCCGAACTGCCCGAGTGCCGGACGATGATCGTGACCGGTCATGGGCGGCCCGGCCACCTCAAAAGGGCGCTGGCTGCGGGTGTGCGGGGGTTTGTCCCCAAGACCGTGAGCGCCCAGCGGCTGGCGGAGATCATCCGTACGGTGCACGCCGGAAACCGCTATGTGGACCCGGAGTTGGCGGCCGACGCGATCTCGGCGGGGGACTCGCCGCTGACCGGCAGGGAGGCGGAGGTGCTGGAGCTGGCGGCGGACGGGGCACCCGTCGCGGAGATCGCCGAACGGGCCTCGCTGTCGCAGGGGACCGTGCGGAACTACCTCTCGTCGGCCGCCTCCAAGCTGGGTGCCGAAAACCGGCACACGGCAGTGCGTCTCGCACGGGAGCGAGGTTGGGTATAGTGGGCTCCGCGCTACGGCGCATGCGGACGTAGCTCAGTTGGTAGAGCGCAACCTTGCCAAGGTTGAGGTCGCCAGTTCGAACCTGGTCGTCCGCTCAGCTTGAAGGCCCCGGTCCTTTCGACCGGGGCCTTCTTCGTGTCTGTCTGTCGGTCGTGTCTCCCGGCCGTGTCTACGACCAGCTCATGCCGGTCAGCAGCTCGTACGCCTCGATGTACTTGCCGCGGGTCGCGTCGACGATCTCCTGCGGGAGGGCCGGGGGCGGCTGCTCGCTCTTCCTGTCCCAGCCGGAGGCGGGCGACGTCAGCCAGTCGCGGACGTACTGCTTGTCGTACGACGGCTGGGCGCGGCCCGGCTCCCAGGTGGCGGCCGGCCAGAAGCGCGAGGAGTCCGGGGTCAGCACCTCGTCGGCGATGACGAGCTCGTCGCCCTCGAAGCCGAACTCGAACTTGGTGTCCGCGAGGATGATGCCGCGCTCGCGGGCGATGTCACGGGCCCGGCTGTAGACAGCGAGGGTCGTCCGGCGCAGCTGGGCAGCGGTGTCCGCGCCGACCTGGCGGGCGACTTCCTCGTAGCTGACGTTCTCGTCGTGGTCACCGACGGCCGCCTTGGTGGCGGGCGTGAAGATCGGGGCCGGGAGCTCGGAGCCGTCGGAGAGCCCCTCGGGCAGCGCGAGACCGCAGACCGTGCGGGACTCGTTGTACTCGACGAGACCCGATCCGGTGAGATAGCCGCGGGCGACACACTCGACCGGGACCATCCGCAGGGACTTGCAGACAAGGGTGCGGCCGGCCCAGTCGGCAGGGGCACCGGCGGGCAGCTCGGTGGAGATGACGTGGTTCGGTACGAGGCTCTCGAGACGCTCGAACCACCAGAGCGAGAGCTGGGTGAGCACCCGTCCCTTGTCGGGGATCTCGGTGGGCAGCACCCAGTCGTACGCGGACATGCGGTCGCTGGCGACCATCACGAGGTCGCCCGCCTCGTTCTGATACAGATCGCGCACCTTGCCGGTGTGCAGATGTACCAGGCCCGGCACCTGAAGCGGCTCGGGCTTTTCGACGAATCCGGACACGGTTCCTCCCCGTGGTGGAACAAGAGGGGCGCCCCGAAGGGGCACCAACGCGTCCGATTGTCCCGTACGCGGGAAGCGCGGGCCCGGCCAGGGGCCCCTCGGCGTCTCTAGTCGCGTTTGCAGATGCGGTCGAGCAGATTGGCGGTCGCCCGCTGGACGCGGGTGTCGACATGGCCGGGCCGGTCCAGCGCCGGGGACCAGGCGAAGGTGCCGGACGCGAAGACCAGGGCGCCGGAAGGGGCCCGGTAGAGGGACGTCTCCTGGTGGCGGGTGGCGTCCTCGCTGTCCCGGTACGGGGAGTGGGCGAGCAGGATCCGGCCCTGGTGCTCGGGGAGCGCGGTGCGCGGGAAGTAGCGGTCGGCCTCGCCCGCGACCAGTCCGGCGAGCTCGTCGCCCTCGCCGGCGCCGGTCGCCTCCCAGAGCCAGTGGTCCGCGTTCCGTACGACCAAGGGATACGGCTCGGGGACCCGTCCCGCGTACTGGATGCCCAGCAGCTGCTGCTCGGCCCGGTCGATCTCGCGCCAGAGTGCGGGCTTGCCGGGGCAGCGGCGCTTGCGGCAGGTCAGGAGACGGTCGGGTACGCCGGAAGGCGCGGGCCCGAGCTCGACCTGCCAGTACATGGTGTTGGCGGAGAGGAAGACGAGCGAGGTGCCTTGGTCGCGGGCGAGCTCGACGGTGCGGCGCATGGGCGCCGACCAGTACTCGTCGTGGCCGGGGAAGACCAGTCCTCGGTAGCGGGAGGGGTCGACCCGGCCGGCGTGGAGGTCGCGGGTGTCGGCGTAGGCGAGGTCGTAGCCGTAGCGCTCGGCCCAGCGGATGAAGTCGTAGGCGTGACCCACGTGGAGGGGGAGGCCGGCGCCTGCGTACGGACGGTCGAAGGAGACCGTGATGGCGGCGTCCTCCTCGCCGAGGAGCCGGCCCGTCTCGTCCCAGGCGTGGTAGAGGCTGGCGCCGGTACGGCCGTCCTCCGGATAGAGGTTGTACGCCTGCCAGGTGATGTCCGGGAGGAGCAGGAGGAGGTCGGCGGGGCGGTCGTCGCGGACCGTGAAGGGAATGTGGGAGCGGTAGCCGTCGCCGGTGGTGAGGACGGCGACGTAGGCACCGATCGACCAGTAGGAGGGGATCTGCAACCGCCAGGAGAGCCACCAGTGGTGGCAGGAGACCGTGCGGTCGGCGGCGAGCGGGGGCGGCTGGACGATCCCGGAGAGACGCGGGCTGGTGGTGATCTTGGCGGCGCCGTCGCCCGCGTAGTGCCCGATGCGGTAGATGTCGACGGAGAACTGCTGGGGCGGATCCACGGTGATGTGGAAGTCGATCGACTCACCGGGTGCGGCCGCGCCGGTGGACGCGAAGCCCTTGATCTGGCGGCGTACGTCGTCGGCGGAACGGGGCCCGCCGGAGCGGCCTCTGGCAAGGGTGGGGTCGGCGTACCAGGGGACGACCTGGCCGGTGTCGTCGAAGTAGTGCTCGCTGCCGCGCAGCCACGGGAGCGGGCCCTGCCCGAAGGGATCCGTGACCGCGTGGGCCAGGGCGCCCGATTCCCATCGCCGGATCTGCTCCGCCCCCATGCCGCGCCCTCCCTCGATGCCCCGGGACCACTGTGATGCGCCGATTGTTCAGCGCCGGTCTCCAGCACATCACATAACGCACGCACTCCGTCACCGTTCGTCGCGAATTGGCGTGAACGGAACGCGCCGTTCCGTCGTGCGGGACCGTGATCGACCGGTTTCGGAAGCGTGGCTCGACCGGTTTCGGAAGCGTGGCTCGACCGGTTTCGGAAGCGTGGCTCGACCGGTTTCGGAGCGTGACTCGACCGGCTCCCGGGGACCGGTGAGTGGGCAGATGCGCGCCTACACCAGGCGGACCGGCTTCTCAGGGCGGATGCCCAGCGTGGTCAGCCAGCCGCGCAGTGGGGCCGCGTCGCCGTCCTCGATCAGGCTCAGGACGCGGCTGCCCAGGTCCGCGCGGCGTTCGCCGTTGATCAGAAGGGCCGGGCCGTCGAGCCAGTCGAGGCCGGGGACGGCGCCCGCGGTGTCGACCGCGGCGCAGCAGACCATGGCCGTGACATGGTCGGCGAGCAGCTCGCGGCCGGTACGCGGCGGCTGCAGCGGGAACAGGGGCAGCGGGTCCGCACCCCAGCCGTTGACGGGGTCTGCCGGGCCCTGCGGGAGCGGCGGCGCCTCCTCCTCGCGGGCGACCTCCGCGCTGATCCCCGCCGCCAGGGTGTCGCCGATGGCGGTGCCCCGCGCCGACAGGTGGTTCATCACCCGCGCGAGCGTCGGGCCGTCGGGGCCGGTCGACGGAGGCACGCCCAGGCCGTCGAGCACCCGGTGGAGCCGGGCCGCCTCCGTACGCCACTTCCGGTCGACGACCTCTTCCGGATACTGCTGCCAGTCCACCGGGGACCAGTCGGGGCCTGCCTCGGCCGGGCCACCGTGGAAGAGGCGGGCCGCCAGCAGCGAAGCCGCCTCGTCGACCGCGCCCGGCTCCTCGAGCAGGTCGCAGGCGGGGCGCTCGCCCAGCCTGGATGCGAAGCCCTCGGCCAGGCGGTCGCGACGGGAGAGCTCGGTGAGGGCCGAGACGACGCCCGCGTCCAGACGGGAGGGCCAGCGGCCCATACGCCAGGCGGGCAGCGCGACCCGGGTCAGCAGCCGGTCCCACCCTGCGTAGGCGAGGCCGACCTGCTCCTGGGCGACGATCCGCAGACCGTAGTCCACAGCCTGTGCACGCTCGGAGGCATCGGCCGCGACCCCGCGCTCCATCTCACCGACATGCAGCTGGCAGCTGCGCAGCAGCAGCCGGGCGATCCGGCCGACAAAGCCGAGCGCGAGCCTGGGTATCGCTCTCCGGCCGGGGCTCGCGGCAACCGCGACCGCCGCGTCCAGTCCCCGTACGAAACGGCGGGCCGCGGCTATGTCCGGGTGTGCGGAGGGCGCGGTGCCGGCCACGACCGGCGCCAGCACCGCCCGCAGCTCCGCGACCCGCATCCACCACAGGAACGGCGAGCCGATCACCAGCACGGGCGCCTCGGCCGTCCGGCGTCTGCGCCCGCCCTGAATCCCCCGGATCGCATGGGCCGGGTGCGTACGGTCCTCGAGCCAGCTGTCGCAGTCGGGTGTGAGCGCGAGCGCGGACGGCGCGGGCACCTCGAGGCGCTCTGCCACGTCCCGCACCAGCCGGTACAGATCAGGGGCGGCCCGCTCCGAGAGCTCCACGGTCGGGCTGAGTGCCGGACTGGCCCGAACGATCACGGTCGCGACCGCCGCGGCGACCAGCAGCACGATCACCGCGCAGAACGTCACACCCCAGCGCGCCGCGTTCCAACTACCGCCGTCCATATGGTCCGTGGTACCGCCTGCCAGCAGCACGACGGCAACGGCCGCGGGCAGCAGCGCCACGGCCAGCGCCCGGCTACGTATACGCAGCACGGCGAGAGCCCGGGACCGCGCGGCCTGCGCGCCCATGGACTCACCGATACCGGAACCCGACACGGCCGGACTCACCCCCTCTGCCCTGCGACGGTGCTGCTCACTCCCCCACTGTGGCACCCACCACTGACATCGCAATGCCGGTGGGCCAAGTGCCGGAATGCCTGCGCCGCACCCTAGTTGGGGCTTCGGCGGGCGTCATCCGGATGGGTCACCCGTCACTCGATGGAATGGCTTTGGGCAAAGGTGATGACGGGCTCCGGGCCCTAGAGGTTCACTCCCCGGCGGCTTTGCGTGCGATGTCCGTGCGGTGCTGCGAACCGTCCAGGCGGATCCGGGCCACCGCCTTGTACGCGCGTTCGCGGGCCTGCGCCAGGTCCTTGCCGGTCGCGGTTACCGAAAGTACGCGGCCACCGGCACTCACGACCGCGTCGCCTTCGTGCCTGGTCCCGGCGTGCAGGACGTACGCATGGGGGGCATCCTCGGCCGCGACCTCGTCCAGGCCCTCGATCGGGTCGCCGGTGCGCGGGGTGTCCGGGTAGTTGTGGGAGGCGACGACCACGGTCACGGCCGCGTCGTCGCGCCACCGCAGCGGCGGCTCGAGGTCGAGGGTGCCCTGGGCCGCGTTGAGCAGGACGCTCGCGAGCGGCGTCGCGAGGCGGGCCAGGACCACCTGGGTCTCCGGGTCGCCGAAACGGGCGTTGAACTCGATGACCCGCACGCCGCGCGAGGTGATCGCGAGGCCCGCGTACAGCAGCCCGGAGAAGGGCGTGCCACGGCGGCGCAGCTCGTCGACGGTCGGCTGGAGGACGGTGGCCATGACCTCGTCGACCAGCTTGGGGTCGGCCCACGGGAGCGGGGAGTACGCACCCATGCCGCCGGTGTTGGGGCCTTCGTCGCCGTCGAGGGCGCGCTTGAAGTCCTGGGCGGGCGTCAACGGGACGACGGTCTGGCCGTCGGTGATGGCGAAGAGGGAGACCTCGGGGCCGTCGAGGAACTCCTCGATGACGACGCGGTCGCAGGCCAGCGCGTGTTCTCGGGCTGCGGCGAGGTCGTCGGTGACGACGACGCCCTTGCCGGCGGCCAGACCGTCGTCCTTGACGACGTACGGAGCGCCGAAGGCGTCCAGGGCCTGGTCGATCTCCTCGGGAGTCGTACAGAGATAGCTGCGGGCCGTGGGCACTCCGGCCGCCGCCATCACGTCCTTGGCGAAGGCCTTGGAGCCCTCCAGCTCGGCGGCCTCCCGGGAGGGGCCGAAGCACGGGATGCCCGCGGACCGTACGGCGTCGGCGACCCCGGCGACGAGCGGCGCCTCGGGGCCGACGACGACGAGCTCGGCCGCCAGCTCGGTGGCGAGCCGCGCCACGGCCGCGCCGTCCAGCGCGTCGACCGGGTGCAGCTCGGCGACCTCGCCGATGCCGGCGTTTCCGGGCGCGCAGTGCAGAGCGGTGACGTCGGGGTCGAGGGAGAGAGAGCGGCACAGGGCGTGTTCGCGGGCGCCGCCGCCGATGACGAGGACCTTCACGGCAGCCAGCCTAACCGCCGGGGGCGGCTGGTCCTGTACGGGCCTCCGAGGACCCGCCCGCTACTCGTTCGTATATTCCTCCACGACCGTGGCACCGAGCTCGCGCACGATCAGGTCGTGGCCGGAGAGCGCGGAGTCGACGAGGTCGGGATCGTCCTCTTCCGGTACGTCGTCCTCGGGAGCGACCGGGGGCGGGGTGTGCACCGGGGCCGCGCGCGGCGGCTCCGGCGCGGAGGTCTGCGGGCCTGATCCGGAGTGGGGAGCCGCCGGGGCGGGGCGGGGCGCGGGGGCTGCGGGGGGCTGCGGGGCCGGAGCCGCCGGGGCACGACCGCCGCCGAATCCGCCACCGAAGCCGCCGCCGCCGGACGGGGGCTGGGCACCGCCGCCGGGACCGCCTGCGCCACCTGTGCCGCCCGCACCGCCCGAGGGATCGATGATCGCCTCGACCTTCCACTGCACATTGAACTGCTCGGAGAGCGCCTGCTTCAGCACCTCCTCGCTGCCACTGCTCGCGAAGTTGTCCCGAGCGCCGGCGTTGATGAAGCCGAGCTGGAGGGTGGTGCCGTCGAAGCCTGCGACCTGGGCGTTCTGACTGAGCAGGATCCAGGTGAAGCGGCGGCGGTTCTTCACGGCCTCCAGGATGTCCGGCCACATGTTCCGCACCTGTACGGCGCCCTGCACCATGCCGGCGCTCGGCGCGGCGGGGGCGGACGCGGCCGACGCGGGGGCAGGGGCCGCGGGCGTGGGCACCGCGGGCTGGCCGCCCTGTCCCGGGGCCGATGCCGTGGGCCAGCCACCGGGACGCCGCCCCGGCTCCGCCGCGGCCGCGGCGGGCCAGGCCCCCGGGCGCGAGTCGGCCGGCTGTGGCTGCTCCGCCGGGGGAGCCACCGCCTCGGGAGCAGGTGCGGGTGCCGTAGTGGGCGCGGCGGGAACAGGAACGGGCGCGGGCGCACCTCCGCCCCGAGCCGCCGCCCGGGCCGCGGCGGGCCCGCCCCCCTGCGGGACCGGCGGTACGGGAGCGTGCGCCTGCGCCTCCGGCCCCGGCACGTACCCCATCGCGGGCCCGGAGCCCCCGGTCGAGAACGTCGCACCCCGCTCCAGCCGGTCCAGCCGCGCCTGCATCGACCGCTCGTCGTCGAAGGCTGCGGGCAGCAGCACCCGCGCACAGATCAGCTCGAGCTGCAGCCGCGGCGAGGTGGCGCCGCGCATCTCCGTGAGCCCGGTGTTGACCAGATCGGCGGCACGGCTCAGCTCGGCCGCACCGAAGACGGACGCCTGCGCCTGCATACGCTCGACCACGTCGGCCGGTGCGTCGATCAGGCCCTTGTCCCCCGCGTCCGGCACGGCGGCCAGGATCACCAGGTCCCGCAGCCGCTCCAGCAGATCGGCGACAAAGCGCCGCGGGTCGTTGCCGCCCTCGATGACCCGGTCCACGACCTCGAAGGCCGCGGCCCCGTCACCCGCCGCAAAGGCATCCACGATCGAGTCGAGCAACGACCCGTCCGTGTACCCGAGAAGGGAGGTGGCCATGGCATACGTCACACCTTCCTCGGTCGCGCCCGCCAGCAGCTGGTCCATCACGGACATCGAGTCACGCACGGACCCGCCGCCGGCCCGCACGACGAGCGGCAGCACGCCGTCCGCCACCGGGATGTTCTCCTTGCCGCACACCTCGCCGAGGTACTCGCGCAGCGTCCCCGGAGGCACCAGCCGGAACGGATAGTGGTGCGTACGCGACCGGATCGTCCCGATGACCTTCTCGGGTTCGGTGGTCGCGAAGATGAACTTGAGGTGCTCCGGCGGCTCCTCGACCACCTTCAGCAGAGCGTTGAAGCCCTGCGGGGTGACCATGTGCGCCTCGTCAATGATGTAGATCTTGTACCGGCTGCTCGCCGGCCCGAAGAAGGCCTTCTCCCGAAGATCACGCGCATCGTCGACACCACCGTGCGACGCGGCGTCGATCTCGATGACATCGATCGACCCCGGCCCGTTCCTGGCGAGGTCCTGGCAGGACTGGCACTCGCCGCACGGCGTCGGCGTGGGGCCCTGCGCGCAGTTCAGACAGCGGGCGAGGATGCGCGCACTGGTCGTCTTTCCGCATCCGCGCGGCCCGCTGAACAGGTACGCGTGATTGACCCGGTTGTTCCGCAGGGCCTGCTGCAGCGGGTCAGTGACATGCTCCTGCCCGATGACCTCGGCGAACGACTCGGGGCGATAGCGGCGGTACAGCGCAAGGGACGACACGCCTACGAGGTTATCGGGGCCCACTGACAAGCGGCGCCGCCCGACGGCGCTGGGGACCGGCCCGCATCCGCATCCGCGTCGCGGACCGGGAGGCGGACCGTCGGGCAGGCAGCGCCCGCAAACGCAAGCGCCCCCCACGCACCCGCCAGAGCCAACCTACCCTTGCTGCCTTCCGGCCCTGGGGGATTTCAGTCAGATAGCGCCACGTGAGGGGCTCCGCACAGGGTACCTGATCGCAGGGGGTGGGAACGAGTTCGCTAGCACTCCTCAACGTCTTGTATTGTTTGCCGCGGAGGATTCGCCTAGTGGCCTAGGGCGCACGCTTGGAAAGCGTGTTGGGGGCAACCCCTCACGAGTTCGAATCTCGTATCCTCCGCCATTGCTCTCACCGGGCAATACGTCGAAGGGCCCCACCGTTCGCGGTGGGGCCCTTCGTCGTGCGTGGTTGCAGTTTTGCTTGCCAGGTGATCGAACGGATCCTCGCGAGTCAGGTCGATCAGCGGAGATCCGACAAGGCCGTCATTTCGGTGCTCGTTTCGCTTGTAGCGACTATTACAGGGGGAACAGGCCAGCAGGAGATTCGGCCTGGCCAGCGCTGGTCGCAGCCCTCACCAACGCCGAGGCCGCCGGCCACGACACGCAACGCCTCCTGGAGCACGCCACCCGACAGCGTGCACTGGATGACGCCCGCTCGGCTGCGCGGACGCTCACCTGGCGCATCCAGCGCCTCTCCCAGAGGCAAGCCCCCAGCGCCCGAGCACGCGCCGCCCAGGCCCGCAGGGCGGAAGCGTCACGGGCAGCACCCTCCTTCCAGGTGGGACGGGGGAGCCGCAACCAGCCCGCCACGCCAGGAGTGCAGGGGCGACGACGGTGACCCTGGAGGTTGGGGCAGAGCCGAACGCCCACGGCTCTGATGCGGCTGAAGGTCGCCAATTACTACGGTTTCTGCCCTCACCGCAGGGCAGAAACCTCACAGGGGGGAGACCCACGGCTCAGATTCTGTCCGCCCGCAAGTGGCCATCCATGGACATCCGCGAGTGCGTGAGCCACGCCGGCGAGGGTTCGGGCAGCACGTGTGATGGCCTGCGTCCTTGTCACCCGCGAGCACCACCCGCTGCAGCGCCAGAGCCTCGAGGTCCTGGGGCAGATGCACTGTCGCGGGCGCCTGGAACTCCTGCTCGTCCTGCCCGACGGCAGCAAGTCCTGGTCCCGGCGGCCTGGACCGACTACGCGGCTGATGCCCAGCCCGGCACGGGGACCGAGCCTGCGGGATACGAGGTCCTCGCAGCGCCCGAGGACCTGCTGGTGGCCCGCGTCGTGGTTTCCGCGCTTCTCGCGCGGACGATCAGCGCCCCGGAGCAGGCTGCACGGCAGTTTTCGTCCAAGGAGGACCACCGTGCAGCCCGTCCAACTCAGTCTGCTCCCCGATCAGTTACTCTCGCCGCCGAACCAGCTGATCGACCAGCTCCCGCCCCAGGACCTACAGGGGGCCCTGGCCCAGTTCGCCCGCCTCGTCGCCAAGATGACCGCCGCCAACCGCCCGGAGACCAGCGATGAGTGACAACAGCAAGGTGCCCCCGTCCCATCGGCAGAAAACGGCGATCGTCTACGTTCGCCAGTCCACCCTCCTCCAGCTCGAACGCAACAAGGAGTCCACCCTGCGCCAGTACGATCCGGTCGAGCGCGCGGTGGAGCTGGGCTGGTCCCGCGCGATGGTCAGCGTCGTGGATGAGGACCAGGGCCACTCCGGCTCCACCGCGGTCGGGCGCCGCATTCAGTTGGTCACATGCGGATCAGGTGGCCGGGGCCGGGGTGACGATGGGGGTGTTGAAGCCACCGTTGCCGTTGCCGGGGTAGGCGTGGATGCTGCCGTTGGTGTGGATGGCGATGAGGTCGCTCTTCTGGTCACCATTGAAGTCGGCTTCGGAGATCAGTCGCATGTTCTGCCAGCCGCCGCCGGTCTTGCTGGCGGTGTTGAAGGTGCCGTTGCCCTTGCCGGAGGACAGGTACAGGTCTCCGCTGTTGTGGACGGCGTAGATGTCTGACTTGCCGTCGCGGTTGAAGTCTCCGGCGGAGAGCAGGCGCATGTTGGTCCAGCCTGTGCTGGACGCGGTGCCTGAGGTGAAGTTCTTGCCGTTGCCCGGGTAGAAGAAGAGGTTGCCGTTGGTGTGGATGGCGAGCAGGTCGCCCTTCTTGTCGCCGTTGAAGTCGGCCGCAGCGAGCAGGCGTATGTCGCCCCAGCCGCTTGCGACGACGGAAGAGCCGGTGACGCCGTTCTTGCCGTTGCCCGGGTAAAGGTAGAGGTTGCCGTTGGTGTTGGCAGCGAGGATGTCGGCCTTGCCGTCACCGGTGAAGTCGGTTGCGGCCAGCAGACGCATGCCGGTCCACTTGCCCGGACTGACCTTGACGGGCTTGCCGAACTTGCCCTTGCCGTCGCCGGGCTGGGCGTAGAGGAAGTCGTCGGCCGCATCGATCGTCAGCAGGTCGGCCTTCTTGTCGCTGTTGAAGTCCTCGGCTGTCATCAGCAGTGCCCACGACCGTCCCGCGGTGGTGGCGATCCAGTCGGCCATGTCGTCCGTGCGGGTGGCGATGGCGTCGGTGCGGGTCTCGGTCTCGGTCTCGCCCAGGCAACCGCCCTGCCGCGAGCGGGTGGCGATACCCACCAGCTCGACGCCTTCTTCGGTCTCCCGCAGCAGCGGGGCTCCGGTGTCACCCTTGCACAGGACGTCGTTTGCGGTCACACCCGTCAGGGTGACATCGGTGCCGGAGGCTGCGCCGACCTTCATCGCCGCGGAGTGGGCCGCGCCGGGCACCCATTCGGTCTTGGTGCGGCCGAAGCCGATCGCCTGCAGAGTGTCGCCCTCGTCCGCCGGGGAGGCGGCCACTGTGAGGGAGGTGATGCCGGTCGCGGGTGTCGCCATGCGGGCCATGACCAGGTCGCCACTGGGGGAAGGGACAAGTTCGGCGACTTCGGCGACGTGCCCGCCGGTCCCGGTCACGGAGCTTCGACCGATACTCGCGGTGGTCTTGAAGGCCGGCTTGCCCGCGGCGATCTGGGTCGGGGTGGCCGGGTTATTCGCGAAGCAGGCCGCGGCGGTCAGCACCCACTGGCGGTCCACCAGGGCACCGGAGCAGGAACGGGAGGTGTCGCCTTCACCGATGTGGAGACGGGCCACAGATGCCTGGCTGTCGGCGGAGGCAGCCGGACCGGAAGCGGCCGTGGCGGGTATACCGGTGAGGACGGCCGAACTGGCGGCAGCGGCTACGACAGTTGTGAGTACGGCGAGACGGGTGTGTATGCGGGACACCGTAAAGATCATCCTTGCTGTGGGGCGGGAGGGACTGCAATAGGGATCGTCAACCGGTGCTAACGCAATCTCAGCCAGTGGAAATGGCCGATGCCGACCCGCTTGAGGGCCGCTGTGCCGTGACTCCCCCGGATACCGCTTCGGACGGATTCCTTACCGGACTTCAAGCACCGGTTCGGATTTCCACGAGAGTGTGCTCGCGCTTCTGCGGGTCGGCGGTGATGCCCACCGGCGTCCACTGGCCCTTAGTCACGTCGAAGGAGACATCGGTGGCCGTTCCCGGAACATTCATGTCGACCGAGACCGTACGGTCGATTCCCTTGACGCCATAAACGCTGGGGAGCTCCAGGGTCAGATAGCCAGAGGGCCCAGTGACCTCGAAGCAGAAGCGACTTCCGGCATCCTGACTGCTCCACACCTCCAGAAGCCCGCCCTTGGAATCACACGCGACAAGGACGATGTTCCCGTTACCCTTCTTGAGCTTGATTTTCTGGGTCTTGAGTATCTCCTCGGCTTGCGGGTAGCCGAAGTCCTCCACTGCGTACGGAATCTCGGCGGACGCGGCCGCGGGAGCATCCGACGGAGCGCCGACGGCAGTGGCCACACCTGCGGCCATGGTCGAGACAGCGAGCACACCGACAGCGGACAAGATTGTGACGCGCTTCACGAAGAAGCCCCCCTCGAAACTGACAACAGGCACAAGCAGCGAACGGCCCAAGTCTGACTGTAGGGAACAGCGGTTTCGGTGCACTTCCCCCAGCACCAAACAGAGGTGGTCAAAATCCACTCTGCATTCCCCCGCTTACCGAGTATCACCCTCGGGCAGCGAAGCGACTTTACACCGCTCCCACCGTGCGTCAAAAATCTTGGTCGCGGATACACTCCGGCTCGCGGCACAGCACAATGCCGCCGGTTTGCCGATGCATGGGGGTATCGGGAACCGAAACAAGCGGAGTTGACAATTCAGTGACCACGTCACAACGAAACGGAATGCGATGGTCCGGTGGGGGAGCCAGGCGCACGGCCCGTCTTCTTACGGTGGGTTCTCTGGCACTTGCCCTGATTGCCTCTTCCGAAGCTCTGGGGGCGTCAGTCGCCTTCGCCGCGGACGAGCCCGCCGATGCCCAACTCACCGACCGGGGCCGGGTCATCGAGGCCTGGCGTGCAGGCGGGGAGAGCACTCGCGCCGCAGCCGAGCAGGCTCTCGCAGGGTCGGACCAGCAGATCGCCACATTCCTCGATGACGGTCTGCGCCGCGCAGCCGAGGAGGACGACCGCCTCCGCGCACTGCGCATGGTCAGCCACAGCGGACCCGGAGTCCGCAAGGGGATCAGCGAGGTCCTGAACTCGCCCGCGCAGCTCTCCAACTATCTGAAGTCGGGATGGCAGAAGCCGCACCAGGACGACCTCCGGCAGGACGTGCTCGAGGTTCTGCACGCGGGGGGCAGCACGGTCAATTCGGTCGGCAGTGAGGCTCTGACCACCGGCACCACCCAGGCGCTCCAGCTGTTTCTGACCAAGGGTCAGTACAAGGCCCGGGCGAACGACGACCGCCTCGAACTGTTGACGCTGATGAACGTTGGCGGCCCGACGCTGAAGAAGGCCGCGCAGGAGGCCCTGACCGGCGGCCCGGCCGAGATCCGGGAGTTTCTGGAATCGGGCCAGCACGTGGCCAGAGCCCGCGACCAGGAAACTATGACGGTCGCCCAGCTTGCCGAGGTGGCTCGTAAAGCGGGTGTGGTGGCCAAAGCGCAGACCGATGCGGCCTCCAAGGCCTCGGCACAGGCGGTTGCCGCCTCCCAGATCGCCAAAGCGGAGGCGGCTCACGCCGCCGACGAGATGGCTGATGCGAAGAACGACTCGGTAAAGGCAGCCAACGCCGCAAGGCGAGCCGCCCGCGCCGCCGAGGGGGCGGCGAATGCTGCCCGCACCGCCATCAGCGCTGCCAGCACGGCCACTTCGGCTGCTCGGACCGCAGCCTCTGCTGCCTCGGCCGCCGCAGCCGCCGCGGCCGCCGCAGGTGAGGCAGCGGCTCGCGCCTTCAATCTGGCTACGGCCACGCTCAAGGACGCCGGCCAGGCCGAGGCCGCCCGCAAGTCCGCGGAGCGGGCCCGTGAGGCGGCTGCCGGGGCACGTACTGCCGCGAAGGCGGCGCTCGCCTCGATGGACGCCGTCAAGGAGGCGGTCAAGGCCGCCCAGGCTGCCGCGGCAGCCGGAGAGAACGCCGCCGCAACCGCAGACGCGGCCGCACAGGCAGGAGCCCATGCCGGTGTCGCGGAGGCGGAAGCTCGTCGAGCCGCCGCCGCAGCCGCCAAGGCCCGCCAGGCCGCTGCTATCGCGACCAGCGCCGCGAACACCGCAGAGCGGCTGGCCGGGCAGGCTGCCCAGGCTGCGCAGCAGGCGCACGCCTTTGCCAACAGTGCCGCCGGCCACGCAGAGGCTGCCTACAAGGCGGCCATGGAGGCTGTGAGCCAGGCCGGCAAGGCCGTCAACTTCGCGAACAAGTCCACGGCCCACGCCGATGCCGCGCTGAATGCAGCGAAGACCGCCAAGGACGCCGTGGACCAGGCGCGCACCGTGGAGGCAACCGCGCGCGCTGCGGAGAACGCGAATCTGGAGAACGAGACCGCTGAGGCGATCCTGGACGCCGAGGAGGTGAAGCAGCAGGAGGAGCAGGCCAACGCGGCCTTCGCCAAGGACCAGGCTGAAGCTACCCGTATCGACACTGAGACCCGGCAACTGCTCGCCGATGCCCGCAAGCAGGAGACCACGTCCGCCGACGTCTTTGCCAAGGGGCGTACGGCCGCGGTGCGGCTGCTGACCACCGGCGGTCCATGGACCCGTAAGGCCGCTGAGACCGCGCTGTCGGGCACCGATGAAGATGTACGGGCCTGGCTCAACGTCACGCAGGCCATCGCCGCCGAGCAGGACGACCGCGCCCGCGTGGCGCACCTGTCCGACACGGGCACGGCGTCCGTGAAACGGTCTGCCGACGCCGCTCTGGCAGGCTCTCACACCGATGTGGTGCGCTTCCTCGAGCGCGGACAGCACGACGTGCAGATCGACGACTACCGCGTAAGGGTGCTGGAACTGTCCCACTCCGGCGGCTCGGGCGTGAGGAAGGCGGCGAGCGCCGCCATCGACGCGGGCACCGCCGATGCTCTGCTGGAGTTCATACGAACCGGCCACGCCAAAGCCCAGCGGGACGACGACCGGGTCGAAACCCTGCGCATCATGAACAGCGGCGGCCCGGAAACCAAGGCCGCGGCGCAGATCGCCATGGCCGGACCGTCGTGGATGGCCCGCGAATTCGTCACCGTCGCCCAGCACAAGGCGGCAAAGCTGGACTACGAGGCCGCAACCCACGAGGCATCGGTCAAGAAGATGATCGCCGAGGCCGCACGGGTCGCCGCCCAGGCGGGCACGGACAGCGCGAAGGCAGCCGAGGTGGCCGCCCGCGCCCGCGACGCGGCGGCTGACGCGACCAAGTACGCCAAGGACGCCCTGAAGTCGGCCAGCGAAGCCGACGGCTTCGCCGATGACGCGAAGGCGTCCGCGAAGAAGGCCGACACCTCGGCGCAGCAAGCTGCCGAGTCCGCCCGTCTGGCCAAGGGCGCCGCGGCCAGCGCGAACCAGTCGGCCGCCCAGGCCACTGCCTCCGAGCGGTCCGCCGCCAAGTCGGCGGCGCAGGCCAGCACGTATGCCTCGATGGCCGCTGATTCAGCCGAGATCGCCCGCCACGCCGCGTTCAAGGCGAACCAGGACGCCCAGGCAGCGGCCAAGGCCGCTCAGGATGCCCTGAGCATCGCGGCGCGCAAGCAGCGTGAGGAGGACGAGGCCCGGCGCGCGAAGGCCGACACGGCCGTTCCCGGCAAGTCCGGTGAGGGAGAGGTCGATGGCCTCCAGGAGTACGAGAACGGCGTCACGCTGTTCTGGTTCGACGGTGGCTGCTACCTCAACGGCACGGCCATGCCGTCGAGCATGACGCTCGGGGCCTGCGAGAAGGTAGCCGCGGACTTCGATGACTGGATGGGCGACTGGGAGGGCAACATCCTGTGGGAGTCGCTGATGGAGACTCCCGACCCCGCGAAGTCACTGCTGGCGGCCTACTGCGGATACGACGACAACCGGCCCTTCGTCAGCGACAAGAAGGCCGATATCTGCGGCCCAGCCCTGATGAAGGAGCTGGAGCAGGTCGTCCCGGCGATGTACTACCTCGAGTCGGGTGCCGGGAAGGCCATCGGCAAGCTCTTCAAAGAACTCGGCAAGAAGGTCGGCATCAGAGCCAAGCCGCGTCTGAACGGACCGGCCTTCGGCCGTACGCAGTTTGAGCTCTACAAGCAGACCCTCCGCGAGGAGATGGCCAAGCCATATGTGGTGGACAAAGCACTCAAGGAGTGTGTGGACAAGCTGTATCGTGCCAATGCATCAATTGGTAGCGGCAGCACGGCAGCTGCTGTGAGGTACGAGGCCATCACTGGGAAGCCGGTAGGTAATGCCTTCCACGCCCAAAAGGCCAAGGACGAGATATCCTTCCTTTACACGTGGCTGAAGAAGAGCCCGATGGCTCGACTGGGCGACCGTGCAGCCGCAGAGAATTTGATCCAAGACATGGAACAGGCTCTCAAATTCGCAGCCAATCTGGCGAAAAAATAGAGTAAGGTCAAGCATGACAGACCCGCAGTGGTGGCGCGAGATGCTGACTGTAGACGCATCTCTCGCGGCCAGAGTGGACGACGACTATCCGCTGACATCAAAGCTTGGCTCCTTCGGCCTCGCATTTTCAGATCTCTGCGGCGATCTCACCGAGCAACAGCGTGGGAGAATTCTGGAAATCGTGGAGAGGGTGCTGGCGTCAGGGGATGAGGAGGATCGGTCCGCTGTGGCAACCGGATTTCTTGAAGCCCTCCTCCATAAGTGGGATGATGGCTTTGACCTGGAGTCCATCTGGCCTTTGATGGGACCGCTCTCCCGAGAACATTGCCTGGCCTGGAATGCTTTCGGTGGCGTCGAATCACCTGCCTGGATGCGTCCGACGTAGCCCTCGTCCGCTCTCGATGAAGACCCCCGCACCGTGTGCCTTGCCGGCCAGGGTGCGGGGGTTCGCATCGTCCCGCCGCGCCGGGCTTCCGGCGGATGCTGAACCGCCGGCGGGCCGCATCCAGCGCGCTGGGGCCAGCTGCCCCGGGACCCCCAAGGCCCGGACCGTCGGAACAGTGCTTTCAAGTCCGCACCGTCGGGCGTCGGGCCGGAACCGTCAGGTCGGGAGCCTCGCAGTGCCCCGATCAGGGCGGCGGCCAGCAGCAGGTAGACCACCACCCGGGCCGGGATCTTCCAAACCGTTGCTGGACGGCGCCGGTATCGGCGAGGGGCTCGTTGCTGGACGGCGCCGGTATCGGCGAGGGGCTCGTTGCTGCCGCTGCTCCTCCGTCAGTTTGCCCACGGGGCCCTCCGCTCAATTGCTCGCGGCCCCAGTGTGAGAGAGAAGATGCACAGCTCGGTCACTTTGACCGTCCTCGGCTTCCGTGTGCTCAGAGCGACCGAACTGGAATGACAACAATCGAATTCGCAGAAGTCATCGCGGTGAGTGACGGCTGATCACAAACCGGAAAGGCCGCTCCGCTCCGCTTCGACGAGACGGCCACGTGGGCGTATCACTGCCCAGGAATGCCTCCGTGCTCCAGGTAGACCATCTCGCCGCGCCGTCATGCCCGGAACGAGGCCATCGAGATCGGTTATGCCGCTGCTCTGAACGACGTGCGCGACGGCGACTTCGACGACGACATCCGGGAGTGGCGACCGGAGCTGTCCGTGGAGTAAGCCCAGGTCGGCAGGACTGAACCCATCTGCTCCGTGGTCTCAGTTCTGGTCTCATTCACGTGCGTCCGGGACCGTTCAGAAGCCCCACCACACCCTGCTCCACCACAGGTCAGAACGCTCCCGCATACCTGCGGACCCCCAGACGAACATTTGGAAAGCGTGTTGGGGGCAACCCCTCACGAATTCGAATCTCGTATCCTCCGCCATTGCTCTCACCGGGCAATACGTTGAAGGGCCCCACCGTTCGCGGTGGGGCCCTTCGGCGTTGTCCGTCTCAGTTTCCGTCTCAGTCTCCGTCTCAGTCTCCGTCTCAGTTGGTCCTCGGCAGCTCCCAGAGCGCATCGCCGACCTGCTGCGCCACCTTCCGCAGCATCGGCCCAGTGACGTGCATGCCATCCGCGCTGCTCCCCCAGGCCCCCAACCCATGATCGCGTCCACCACAACGTCCGGGACACCGAGCAGCAGAAGCACCGTAGCCGCCGTGTGACGTGCATCATGCAGCCGACCGTCCCGCACACCTGCGTCCCGAAGCAGCTTCGGACGGGATGTGCGCGGGCAGCCGGGAGGCGTCGAATGCCTCCCAGGTGGGTGCAGTGGTTTCTATGCCGGCGTCACCGCCGTCGATGCCGAGTTGGTAGATCGCCAGTACCTGTTCGGCATGCTCGGGCAGCATGCTGACGATCCGTACCGCGGACGTCGTGGGTCATGACCGTGCCTCGACGCCGAGTTCGGACAGCAGGCCGCGTATGCGCTGCTCGATCTCGTCGCGGATCGGTCGGACGGCGGCTACGCCTTGGCCGGCGGGGTCGCCGAGCTTCCAGTCGAGGTAGCGCTTGCCGGGGAAGTAGGGGCAGGCGTCGCCGCATCCCATGGTGACCACCACATCAGAGGCCTGTACAGCTTCGGTGGTCAGGATCTTCGGCGTTTGGGCGGAGATGTCGATGCCGGTCTCCTGCATGGCTTCGACCACCGCGGGGTTCACGGTGTCGGCCGGCGCGGAACCGGCGGAGCGGACTTCCACCTGGTCGCCTGCGAGGTGGGCGAGGAACGCGGCGGCCATCTGGGACCGGCCCGCGTTGTGGACGCAGACGAACAGCACAGACGGGGTTTCGCGAGCGGTCACGTGCGGATCTTCCTTCTCTGGAGTTCAGCGGCCGGAGGCGGCGAGCTTGGGCTCACCTTGGGCGACGATCACGGTGTCCGCAGCTGGGCGGGATCGGCCGAACAGCGCGGCGACCAGGACGAGACCGACGACCGCTCCGACGAGTTGGGCTGCGATGAACGGCGGTACGGAGGCGGGGGCGATCCCGGCGAAGGTGTCGGTGAAGGCGCGGCCGATGGTCACTGCCGGGTTCGCGAAGCTGGTGGAGGAGGTGAACCAGTACGCCGCCCCGATGTACGAGGCGACGGCGACTGGGCCGAGGCGCTGCTGCCCCGTGCGAGGCAGCCCGAAGACGAGGAGGACCAGGCCCGCGGTGGCGACGACCTCGCCCAGCCACAGGTGACCGGCGGCCCGGTCGTGCGTCGAGAACCGTACGAGGGGCTCGGCGAACATCGCGTTCGCCAACACCGCGCCGCCGATGCCCCCGGCCACCTGCGCGGGCACGTATGCCGTCACGTCGCGCAGCGTGAGCCCGTCACCGCCTTGGCGGTCGGTCCACCAGGCGGCCAGTGTGACCACCGGGTTGAAGTGGGCGCCGGAGACCGGGCCGAGCAGGGCGATCAGCATGCCCAGACCGAAGACAGTCGCCAGCGAGTTGGCCAGCAGCTGCACACCGACATCGCGCGTCAGCTCGGTCGCCTGGATACCGGAGCCGACCACGACGGTCACCAGAGCCGCCGTGCCCACCAGCTCGACCAGGGCGCGGCGTCCGAGCGAAGGGGTGCCGGTCATCCCGCGACGCCCGCGCCAACGGAGTCGGCAGGAGTCTGGAGGAGAGAGGAGAGCCTGGCGAGGGCGGCGGGCAACACCCAGTAGTAGACCCAGGTTCCGCGCCGCTCCGAACCGACGAGGCCCGCCTCGCGCAGCACCTTCAGATGGTGGGAAATCGTCGGCTGCGACACGTCGAACGGGCCGATGAGGTCACACACGCAGGCCTCGCCACCCTCGTGCGAGGCGATCAAGGACAGCAGGCGCAGGCGTACCGGGTCCGACAGCGCCTTGAACATCCGGGCCAGGTCAACGGCGGCTTCTGCCCCCAGCGGCTCGCGGACCATCGGCGAGCAGCAGGCCGCCTGATCGTCCTGCCCGAGCACGGGCAGCTCTGATTTCGACATGCGTCTATGTTGACAGTCATCTATCCGAGTGGCAACCTCGACTTCATCGAGCTGTATCGACGAACGTCGATTCAGTGCCGGATCAGGACCAGGAGACAGCCATGTCCCGCGTTCAGCTCGCCCTGCGTGTCAACGACCTCGAAGGCTCCATCGCCTTCTACTCCAAGCTCTTCGGCGCGGAGCCCGCCAAGCTCCGCCCCGGGTACGCGAACTTCGCGATCATCGAGCCCCCGCTCAAGCTCGTCCTGATCGAGGGCGAGACCGGCGAAGACACCCGCCTGGACCACCTCGGAGTGGAAGTGGAGTCCACCGAGCAGGTCACCGCCGCGGCAGGCCGACTCCAGGAGGCAGGCCTCGCGACCTTCGAGGAGAACGACACCTCCTGCTGCTACGCCCTGCAGGACAAGGTCTGGGTGACCGGCCCGGGCAAGGAACCGTGGGAGGTGTACGTCGTCAAGGCCGACGCCGACAACCTCGGCAAGAGCAGTGACGGCGCACCGGATGCCTGCTGCGGCACCACCGCCTGCTGCACTCCCGAGGAGCAGGCCCTCGACCCGGCCCAGACCCCGGCCGAGGCGAAGGCCACCGCCGGATGCACCTGCGGCAGCTGACCCACCGCGCAGCGGGAGGGCAACGCCGGCGGCCCGACCGACCCACAAGACCAGCCTTCATATCCCGAGGCCAAGGCTCGAACACGGCCGGCGACCGCATGGGTGAGAGCGGCCCGCAGGGCGTCGCGCGAAGCCTGGATCACCGGCGGGGCGGAGCAGAGGAACCCTCTGCGGCCGGGGGCGGTCGGTAGGGGCGGGGGGCTGGAATGGGAACGTGCGTCACTCCGAGCCATGGAAAACGGGCCCGGAAAAGCCCGACACGCCGGACATTTGGGTGAACTATGTGTTCACCCGTGATGGATGGCGTGTCGCAGGTAACCATTCTTTCGCCAAGCGGATCACGAAATCCGCTTCCACAAAAGGAAGGGGCGTATGGAATGGAACGCAAGCGTAGGCTTGCCGCAACGCTGACCGCCACAGCCATCATGACGGTCATCGGGGCTGGCGGCGCAGCAGCGGCTCAGACACAGCCCGAGGACGGAATTGCTGACCTGCTCGTACACGCTCAGTCGAAGCTGGACTCGCCAAAACCGGACCGGCCAAAAAAGGGCTGCGTGGACCTCGACTCCGTGGGGAACGAATCGAGCCATGCCAAGTACGTCGCGGCGCTGTGCAACGGCAAGGTCTACGCCCTGACAGTCAATGAGAACAACAACCCAGGTACTCCTGTTGGCGGCTGGCAGGCGGTGGGAGGCCCCTCCAACGTTGTCGATGTCACGCTGGCATCCAACGTCTTCGATGTTTCGGCCGGCCCGGTGTTCATCACCGTGCTGACTTCGACGGGAACAGTGTGGGAGGGCAGATGCGCCAATGGTGTGCCGCTCGGGCCGTGCACGTTCTATCAGCTGCCCATTCCGCCGCAGTGATCCCAGGCGTACATCCGAGCCTCCCCGGCGGGCTCGTCGTGGCGTAACCCGTTCGGTCACCAGCGGCCGGGCTGTACAGGAGCGCCGTACCGCAACCACGGCAACCGGCCCTGTCCGGCAGCGCCCCGATAGAGCTTGCGGCGACCGAAATGACCGCCGCTGACCGATCGGCCAGAGCTACAGATCAGAAGGTCGGCCACTCCAGCCTTGAGGCAGAGACTCGAGGTCGACGACGAGTGGCCGGCCTGGCTCACGTACTTGCTCCGTCATGAACCCAGGTGAACGGCCACGACCGCAGTCCTCACCCCCACCAACAGACTGGGAAAGCGTGTTGGGGGCAACCCCTCACGAGTTCGAATCTCGTATCCTCCGCCATTGCTCTCACCGGGCAATACGTTGAAGGGCCCCACCGTTCGCGGTGAGGCCCTTCGGCGTTGCCGTCCAGTGTCCGTCTCAGTTGGCGCCGTGGCGCCCCCATGGATGGCGCAGGCGGAGCCAGGCGTCGCGAGCCCAGCGGCTTGCCTCGGTGCGGCTGCCGGCGACCAGTTCGCGGGCCTCTTCCGGGGTCTCCACCATCGGTCCGGAACCTCGGAGCGGCTTACCGGCCGTCTCGTGCAGGAAAAGGGACGAGACGAAGCCGATCACTCCGGCGGCCATCAGGTAGTACGCGGGGACGAGCTTGTTCCCGGTGCCCTCCACCAGCGCCGCGGCGATCAGAGGCGTCGTACCGCCGAACAGCGAAACAGAGATGTTGTACGAAATCGACAGCGCCCCGTAGCGCAGCCGGGTGGGGAAGAGTGCCGGCAACGTCGCCGCGGCGGTTCCGGCGAAGCAGACCAGGAGAAGGCCCAGGATCAGACAGCCGATGGCCGGCAGCACGACGCCGCCCTCCCGGATCAGGAGTATCGCGGGCAGAGCCAGCACCACCAGCGCGATGCTGCCGATCATGAACAACGGTCTGCGGCCCCAGCGGTCGGAGCTGCGGCCGACCACGGTGATGGTCAGCGCCACCACGAGCATGGTGCCGAGCACCAGCAGTTGTGCGGTGGTCTCGTTCTGCCCGAGAGACTCGATCATGTACGTCGGCAGGTAGGAGGTGACCATGTAGCTGGTGACGTTGTACAGAAGCACCAGCCCCATGCAGATCAGGAATGCCTGCCAGTGCTTGGTGAAGATCTCCTTCAGTCGCCCCTTGCCGGACTGGCGGGCCTGCTCGATCGGGTCCTCGCCCCACGCCCTCAGCGCCTCGGACTCCTTGTGCATCCGTTCGGCCTCGTCCCGGAAGGCTGGGGTCTCCTCCAGCCGCAGCCGCATGTAGAGGCCGATCAGCCCGAGCGGGCCGGCGAGCAGGAAGGGGATCCGCCAGCCCCAGTCCACCATGCTGTCCGGGCCGATGGCGGCGGTGAGCACGGTGACCAGGCCGGAGCCGAGGGCGAAGCCGATGAACGTCCCGAAGTCGAGCCAGCTGCCGAGGAAGCCACGACGCGTGTCCGGGGCGTACTCGGCGATGTAGGTGGTGGCCCCGGCGTACTCACCGCCGGTGGAGAAACCCTGCACAAGACGGCAGACGACGAGCAGCAGCGGGGCGGCGAAGCCGATGGCGTTGTAGCCGGGCAGCAGTCCCACCGCAAAGGTGCCGATCGCCATCATGATCATGGTCGCTGAGAGCACCCGCTGGCGCCCGATACGGTCGCCCAGCGGACCGAAGACCAGCCCGCCGAGGGGGCGCACGACGAACGCCGCGGCAAAGGTGGCGAAGCTCGAGACCACCTGCGCACCGGGGGAACTGGAGGGGAAGAAGACCTTGCCCAGCGTGGCCGCCATGTAGGCGTAAACGCCGAAGTCGAACCACTCCATCATGTTGCCGAGCGCCGCGGCCGAGACCGCGCGCCGCATCTGCGCCGCGTCGGTGACGGTGACGTCCTCGACGGTCAGCGACTTCTTGCGGCGCCGCAGCAGCGTGCGCAGCATGCGGTCGGTGGCGCTGCGGCCGCCATAGGGCGGCCTGCCGCTGCCAGGGGGGTTGGGTGCGCTACGGCCCGTGCTCATCGCATTCCGTCGGCAGGTTCGAGGGTATGGGGCTCACGCTTCCAATGCCGTCTTTGTCATTATATGGACCGTTGCTCACAGTTTCGACTGCAGATGCGCGGCCGACGAGCCTCGTCCAGAACATGCATGAACCCCGGAACTGGAGCGTTCCGGGGTCCTGGCCAACCTACTGGTATGCAGATGCACCGGTGGGTCGAGTAATACTCCTGGCCATTAGACGTTGTCGCAAAATGCCGCTGTCAGATGCCGGTGGTCTGCACCGAGACGAGACCGGCGAGCTGCGAAACGGGCAGGGCGGGCGCGAGGGAACGGGCAGTCCCGACTACGTCGCCGATGCCGACGGAGGCGCCGTTACCGGCGACATGGGCACCGGCGCCGGCGACACCACCGGAAATGTTGTCCAGCTCGCTGTCGGAAATCTCGACGGTCTCAACCTGAGGGGTGAAGTCCTTGCGCACGACTTTCCCTTCCTTTCAATGCTCTGGGGTTCCTGAACGGGCGTCGGCCGGGTTTATGGCAAGACAAATCCGGCCGGTTCAACGGGCGCCTGACACCCAACCGGGTACCAATAATTACGACTCCCGTACTCGCAGGATGCAATCACGCCGAGGGACCGCCGGGCAACTTACCTCCCGGTTCTTTTCGGTGCACACACTTCGTCACCACAACCTGCCTTGAAGTGCAGTTTTGTCTGCCGGTGGCGACGAACCCATCGCACGGAATCTACGGTCAACACTCACGTAAAAGCCCTGCGCACGACCCCGACAGGGCATATCAGCATTTACGGTTCGACGCACACCCAGCGAGACGAGATGGCATGAGATGTCTACATCTTCTACTTATCGATGTATAGGTGAAACGAAAACGGCATTTAGCGACGAAGCTCCCTGGGGCACACGCCGTCTCCCTCGCGATGGACAGCCCAGAGGAAATGACTCAGTCACGCGGAAAAAGCGCGACAAGAAACCGAACCATCACCGAAATTTTGATTCGGAACCGGCGGTTCGGGACCACTCGGAGTGTGAAATCGGGAGCCGGGGCCGGGACATCGAGCGGATGCGAGCCAGGGGCCCCTGTTCGCGCCGGAGTAGGGTGAAGACACCGGGGCCATTTCGAGCGCGCCCGCGCATGCCGTTCTACGCCCTCGCCTCACATCGCTGGGCGCACCATTCGCCGGACAGCGAGGCCATCATGAAATCTGCGGAACCAGTGCCCGGGGCAGGGCTCGCTGAGGTTCGCATCGTCGCCACGTCCCCCGAAGCCGCCCGCCGGGTCGCAGAGGTTCTCCGGCACTTCTTCACCTCCACCGAACAGCGCAGCTACCCCGCCGGCCACGACGGCGGGACCCGGCTCCACATCACCCTGGACACCACGCACACCCCCCAGCCCACCGATTCGGCCCCGCCATGGCTGGTGACCAGCAAGTCAGCGGCGAGTGACCGCCCGCACAAGGACGAGGTCTGAGGAGACCAGGTGGCAGTCATGGCATCTCTGACGGAGCGGAAGGCGTACCGCGAGAAGATCATGCAGGCTCTGTACGAGGCCACTGAAGGCAACCGCCTCCTGGGTGTCACCGGGGCGCAGCTGCTTCACGGTCTCGGGATCCGCGAAGAGGATCTGGCTGCCGCCTGCACCTATCTGGTGGGCGAGGAGCTGATCACGGTCGACTGGGCCACAGGCAACACGCCCGCCATGGTCACGCTGACACACGAAGGAATTCGGCGCATGGAGGCCATGGAAGAAGAGCAGGGACGAGACAGCGGGCAGTAAAATCGACTGTGGGTTGGTGCACTCTCACGTGCAACCGCCCGGAAGGGCGACCCCGGCGTGTATACGCCGGGGTCGTTGCCCAAGTCGTCGGTGCGACAGCGCAGCAGATGCCAGGGCTCGCATGCGGGGCGGGCGCGGATCCGACTGGGTGAGTGAGCGTGGCGTCAGGGGCCCGCGGGGGCAGGCTGGAAAAGTGGAGGGCCACCGATCCAGGTGCTCGGCCGCGACATTCCGTGGGACGGCTCGCACCGACCGGTGATCCGCTCAGACGGCTCGCACCGACCGGTGTCCCGCTCAGGAGGGAGAGGGCATGATCCAGGCAGCCGACATCCGCGAGTGGCGCGACCACGATGTCGTCGACGAGAAGCAGCGCAAGATCGGCGTGCTCGAAGCGGTCTATGTGGACACCACCACCGACGAACCGGCCGTGGTTACCGTCCGGACCGGGCTGCTCAGTCGCCAGCGCCTGGTCTTCGTCCCCCTCGACAAGGCCGTCCTCGGACCGGGATACCTCAAGGTCTCCTACGCCAAAGGACTGGTGAGGAAGGCCCCTTCGATCGGCACGGACGACGTACTGCCCGCCGGGCAGGAGGAAGCGATCTTCCAGCACTACGGCATGACCTACCAGCCGGGCGCCAACGGCGAACGGCAACTCGCGCGCCGCTGACCCGCGACGCTCAGTACAGCTCAGCACTGAAGGCTCAGCACTGAAGGCTCAGCGCTGACGAAGGATTCGGGTGATGGTGCTGGTCTCGGGGTGCTCGGCGGCGTCCCATCCGCCGGCTGCGGCAGCACATTCGAAGCATTTCGGCGGGGTCCGGCCGGGAGTACCCTGGCAACACCGAGAACTCTTCGCGCACCAGCTTCCATTGCTCGTGTCGTTTTCGGCGATTCACGACACCGGGCCGGTTTCGATCGGGCCGGGGCAGGGTCCGCGTCATGACCGCGACCATGTTGCATACGCCCGCGGTCGAAGACCGGACCTCTTCGCTGCCCCTCCGACTCATGCTCGCGCCGGCCACCAGCCCGCCCGGCCTCAGGTTCAGCTGCGCAAGAAGTCGTTGCTCAGGTACCACTCGGCCCACGGCAGTTCCACCCACGTCCCGCGGACACGCGGCTTCGAGTGCCACTGGCGGCGTCTCATGACCTGCGATTCCAGCATCCCGAATCCTCTCCTGCTCCTCGAGGACACAAGCGATCAGCCGATAGTTCCCGGCGCGGCTGTGCTGAGGATGGAGACGACCTCCAGCCGGGTGGGGTTGTTCGACGGCGCGTGGTGGCCGAGCTCCCGTGACATCGAAACCCAACTGCCCGGCCTGATCACCGCCCTGACCGCCCGACTGGGCCCCATCGCAAGCGTCGGCCTGGACGCGAGTGCCTGGAACCACGCTCCCGGCCACCTGGCCATCGACGGCCGCACGGTCCATATCGACTGGTCGGCCGTCGACGACAGCACAATGATCATCACTCGCGGGCCTCAGGACCACTTCTCCTTCCTGGTGATCCCGCCACAGGCTCCCGCATCGGCCGCACGCGCCGCGATGACCATGGCCGTACTGGACAGCAACTGCAGATCGGCGGAGCAGATCCTCACCGTCACCGGCATCACCCCCGCGTAGTCCTGGGTCACTTCACCTACGAGACCGTGAGCACGATCTTTCCCCGGGTACTGCTCGCCGCGATGGGCGGGCAGGACCCGGATCGGGCCGACGTCGCACACGTCAACGAAGCGGCGGCCCGCCCCGACCTCGCACCCCAGCTGGCCCTCGCGGAGACGAAGTCGGACACGGACACAGCCGATGCGGAAGCGGAAGCGGAGAGCGAGCGGCAGCCGGTCCTGCACTGGCGGGCCGAGCACCCCGCGCCCGCGGCCCTCGCGACGGTGGCCCGCGACGCGGTGCTACTGGTCAGCGGCCCCCAGCCAGAACACGCACCGCACCGCCCGCTGCACCTCGCCGCGGCTCAGCCACGCATGGTGGGCCCTCGCCCACACCTCGTCGCTCTCGGGATCCCTGCCGGTCACGTGGGCGGCAAGCGCGAGCCGCTCAAGGTCGTCAGGATCGAGCGGATGCAGCCCGTCGGCCTCCGACAGAATCGCGTACACATCCCCCACGCGTGCCGCGACATCGCTTCGTCGACGGACTGCAGCGCTGAGGCCGGGGGCATGCAACCACTGTCCCAGCATCCGCGGAACGAGGGAACCGCTCGTCGATCCGCCAGGTTTCGGCAGGTCTCGTCAGGGCTCGGCAGGGCTCGGCAGGTCTCGTCAGGGCTCGGCAGGTCTCGGCAGGGCTCAGGGGGGCGCCGGCAGGTCCCCGGCAGATCATGGACGGGCGCGCGGCCCCGTCCGGACGAGGCAGCACCGGCCGAATGGGGCGACCGCGGACCCGGCCGCCCCTCAGCACCGGCCACCTGATCAGCCGCACCGGCCGCCACCGCAGCCTTCCGATCCACGGCAGCGCGGCAGCGACCCTGGGCGCGCACCAGCTCTTGTGCACCCCGGAGCGACCCGATCGCCCGCGTGAGACTGGCGGCGCGTCAGCGGCCGGGTGATCATCGGGACATGAGCCCCACGATTCATCTCGCCCAGCAGCCCGAGGCCGACGAACTGCTCAGCCGCAGTCCGCTCGCCGTGCTCATCGGCATGCTGCTCGACCAGCAGGTCCCCATGGAGTGGGCGTTCTCCGGCCCGTACACCATCGCGCAGCGCATGGGCGCCGACGATCTCGATGCTGCCCAGATCGCCGCGTACGACCCCGACGCCTTCGCCGAGCTGCTGAAGCAGAAGCCCGCCGTCCACCGCTATCCGGGAAACATGGCCAAACGGGTGCAGCAGCTGTGCCAGTACCTGGTCGACGAGTACGACGGCGACGTGAGCGCCATCTGGCGCGATGTGGAAACCGGGGAGGAGCTGCTGGCGCGGCTGAAGGCGCTGCCCGGCTTCGGCGAGCAGAAGGCGAAGATCTTCCTGGCTCTGCTGGGCAAGCAGTTCGGGGTGCGGCCCAAGGGCTGGCGCGAGGCTGCCGGAGCGTACGGCGAGCAGGGCTCGTACCGCTCGGCGGCCGACATCACCGGGCCCGAGTCGCTCGCCAAGGTGCGCGCGTACAAGCAGGAGATGAAACGCGCCACGAAGGCGGACAAGAAGGCCTGATGCACGGCGTGTTGAAGTGGATGGGGCGCCTCCTGGTATCAATGCGATGAAATACGCCGTGAGTTGGGGCACATCGGTTCACAGAGCTCGCAAAGATCGCTAACTTCCCCTCAACCTCGTACACACGGGAAGGATCTCTGTGAAGGCAACCCATCGCAGAGCCGTGGCCACCATGGCCGCAGCCGCACTCGCGACCCCGCTCCTGCTGGCATCCGCATCCCCCTCCGCAGCCCGCCAGAACCCCGGCGAGCAGGCGGCCAAGGACGCGTCGAAACTCGCAAGGAAACTGGTCGAGAAGTCGTCCGCCAAGGACGCGTTCCAGCACCTGAAGAAGTTCCAGCAGATAGCCGACACGACCGACGGCAACCGCGCCGCAGGGACGCTCGGGCACGACGCCTCCGCCGCGTACGTCTACCAGCAGCTGAAGAAGTACGGCTACGACGTCTCGTACCAGCAGTTCGACTTCATCTACACCGAGACACAGGCCGAGAAGCTCTCCGTGGTCTCGCCCGCGCCGCGCGCCGTCGAGATCAAGGCGATGACGTACACCAAGTCCACTCCGGTGGGTGGCGTCAAGGCCGATCTGGCCGCCGTGCCGGTGGACGCGACCACCGGCTGCGAGCCGGCCGACTACGCCTCCGGGACCTTCACCGGAAAGATCGCGCTGATCAAGCGCGGCGGCTGCACCTTCGGCGAGAAGCAGGCTGCCGCGGCGGGTGCCGGCGCGGTCGGCGCGGTCATCTACAACAACACCGACGGCGCGCTGTCGGGCACCCTCGGCGACCCGGCCACCGGCAAGATCCCGACCGGCGGAATCACCCAGGCCGAGGGCGAGCAGCTCGCCGCCGACGTCGCCAGGGGCCCGGTGAACATCTCCTTCGAGATCCGCCAGCTCCAGCAGAAGCGCTCCACCAACAACGTCATCGCGGAGACCCGCGGCGGCAACGCCGCGAACACCGTGATGCTCGGCGCGCACCTCGACTCGGTCACCGCGGGCCCCGGCATCAACGACAACGGCTCCGGCTCGGCCGGACTCCTCGAAGTCGCCCAGGAACTCGCCAAGTCCAAGGCGAGGCCGACCAACAAGGTCCGCTTCGCCTGGTGGTCGGCGGAGGAGAACGGCCTGCTCGGCTCGGAGGCATACGTCGCCCAGCTGAGCTCGCTGGGCAAGAAGGAGATCAAGCTCTACCTGAACTTCGACATGATCGCCTCGCCGAACTACGGGCTCTTCGTCTACGACGGCGACGACTCCGACGGCGTGGGCGCGGGCCCCGGCCCGGCCGGCTCGGCGCAACTCGAGCGTGACATCAACGAGTTCCTCGACAAGCGGGGCAGGCCGCACGAGGGCACGGACTTCACGGGCCGCTCGGACTACGGCCCGTTCATCGAGGCCGGCATCCCGTCCGGCGGTACGTTCACGGGCGCCGAGGGCATCAAGACGGCGGCCCAGGCGAAGAAGTACGGCGGCACGGCCGGGGTGGCGTACGACTCCTGCTACCACGCCAAGTGCGACAACATCAGCAACATCGACATGAAGGCGTTCGCCGTCAACATCGGCGTCATCGCCAACGCGGTGGGCACATACGCCCACGACCTGAGCTCGCTGCGCAAGCCGGTCGTCACGGTCCCGACGGGCGGCGAAGCGGGCAGCGGTGGCGGCCTGCACGACGGACACGACCACGATGTGACCGAGTAGGCCGCGGCTGGGGCGCCGCCCACCGCGCGCCTCAATCGCCGGCGAGGCTCTTGTCGGGGCTCCGCCCCAAGCCCCGCTCCTCAAACGCCGGAGGGGCTGAAATGCCCCTCCGGCGGAAACCCGGCCCGTCCGGCGATTGAGGACACGGCCGAAGGCCGTACGGGGCCTGGGGGCTCGCCCCCCAGTGGGGAACCCGCCCTAGCTTCGCCTGCGGGCCGTGCCGAAGATCGAGCGGGAGATCTCCCGGCCCAGCTGCGTACCGACCGAGCGCGCCAGCGACTTGAAAAGGCCGCTGCCCATAACCTGCCCCACCACAGACTCGTCCTGCGCCCGCGCCCGCGGGGCCTTCGCCGTCCCCGCCGCCTCCTTGGCACGCTCGGCCTCCACCGCCGCCCGCATCGCCGCCGCCTCCGCCTCCTGCTGTTCGGCCGTCAGCTTCTCGTAGGCCGACTCCCGGTCGACCGCCTCCGCATAGCGCGAGTACAGCTGCGAGGACTTCACCGCCTCGCACAGGGCCGCCGCGTCGATCGGGCCCATCAGCGACTGCGGGGCGCGCAGACGGGTCACCGCGACCGGCGTCGGGGCTCCCTTGTCGCTGAGCACGGTGATCACCGCCTCGCCCGTGCCGAGCCCCGTCAGCACCTCCTCCAGGTCGTACGGCGATTTCGGGAAGGTCTTCACCGTCGCCTTCAGTGCCTTGGCGTCGTCCGGAGTGAAGGCGCGCAGCGCGTGCTGCACCCGGTTGCCGAGCTGCGCCAGCACATCCCCCGGAACATCCTTCGGCGTCTGCGTGACAAAGAAGACGCCGACTCCTTTCGAGCGAATCAGCCGCACCGTCTGCGTAATCGACTCCAGGAACGCCGTCGACGCCCCGTTGAAGAGCAGATGCGCCTCGTCGAAGAAGAACACCAGCTTCGGCTTCTCGACATCCCCGACCTCGGGAAGGTCGTGGAAGAGGTCCGCGAGCAGCCACATCAGAAACGTCGAGAACAGCTGCGGCTTGTCCTGCACGGCGGGCAGTTCCAGTACGGAGACGAGCCCGCGCCCGTCCGGAGCCGTACGCAGCAGCTCACTCGTGTCGAACTCCGGCTCGCCGAAGAAGCCGCCCGCGCCCTGCTGCTCGAAGGCGGTGAGCGCACGCAGGATCACCCCGGCGGTGGCCGTGGAGAGTCCGCCGATGTTCTTGAGCTCCGCCTTCCCGGTGTCCGACACCAGAAAGGCGACCACGGCCCGCAGATCCTTGAGATCCACCAGCTCCAGTCCCTTGGAGTCGGCGTAGTGGAAGATCAGCCCGAGCGACTGCTCCTGCGTCCGGTTGAGCTGGAGCACCTTGGAGAGCAGTACGGGTCCGAAGCTGGTGACCGTCGCGCGCAGCGGAACGCCGGGGCCGATGCCGCCGAGGCCGTAGAACTCGCAGGGGAATCCCTTGGCCTCCCACGCCTGCCCGACCTGCCCGGCCCGCTCCTGGACCTTCGCGCCCGACTCGCCCGGGGCGGAGATTCCGGAGACATCACCCTTGATGTCGGCGAGGAAGACGGGCACGCCGTTCGCGGAGAGCTGCTCGGCGATCAGCTGGAGTGTCTTGGTCTTTCCGGTGCCGGTGGCGCCGGCGACCAGACCGTGCCGGTTGAGCATGGACAGCGGGATGCGGATCTGGGCCTCGGGTCGGCACTGGCCGTCCCAGAGCAGTGCGCCGAGGTCCAGTGCGGCGCCGCTGAGGGCGTATCCGGCGGCGATCTCCTGCGCGGGCGGCGGCAGCGCGGACCTGGCGGCCGACGCGCCCGCCGGGGTGGACGCAGCCCCATCAGCCCCGGACACACCCGTGGGCGTTTCCGTTTCCGGCGCGTTCAACGGCTGTTGGCCGGCGCTCATGGCGACCCCCTATTCCCGATATGAGGCACTTCGACCAGCATTACACTGGCGCTGCCTGGCTGCGCCGACCGCCGCTTGCCCGGTAGGCTTTCCGTGTGATCTTCAAGCGCATCGGTAACGGGCGGCCGTATCCCGACCACGGCCGGGAAAGCACCCGGCAGTGGGCGGATGTCGCGCCGCGCCCGGTCCGCCTCGATCAGCTCGTGACCACCAAGGGCCAGCTGGACCTGGAAACGCTGCTTGCCGAGGACTCCACGTTCTACGGCGACCTCTTCGCGCATGTCGTGAAGTGGCAGGGCGACCTCTATCTGGAGGACGGCCTGCACCGCGCCGTGCGCGCCGCGCTGCAGCAGCGCCAGGTACTGCACGCCCGCGTGCTCGAGCTGGGCTGAGGCCGGGGCCGGTCGGCGACCAGTCCGACTGAGCCTTTCGGACCCTTTCGGGACCGTACGGACGCAATCGATTGATCATCTAGTAGGCATCGGCACCAGCCCGCACTACGCTGCGCCCATGAGCATGCTCACTCCCCCCGGCATGGGCGGAAAGTACCGCATCACGGGCGACAAGTACCCGCGTATGCGACGCCCCAGCAACCGCCGCAGGATCGTATCGGCGGCCATCGCCGCGGCGGTCGCCCTCGGCCTGGCCGGCTGGGGAACACTGCAGCTCATCGACGTGTTCGCGGGCGACGGCAAGAAGACAACCGCGGGCGGCCGCACGACGGACTGCAAGCCCGCGCCGAGGTCGTCCGCCGTGCCCCCGGCGCCCAAGCCGGGCCAGATCACGGTGAACGTCTACAACGCGACCCCGCGCGGCGGCCTCGCCAAGGCGGCGGCCGACGAGCTGAAAAAGCGCGGCTTCGCCATCGGCAAGGTGGGCAACGCCTCTCCGGCGTACGACAAGAAGGTCCCGGGCACCGCAATACTGCTGGGCGCCCCCAACGCGTACGAGGGCGCCTTCCGCGTGCTCGGCACCCAGCTGAGGGGCAGCCAGCTGAAGACCGACACCCGCGTAACGGCGGACGTCGACCTGATCCTCGGCACGGCGTTCAAGGCACTGGACACGAAGAAGGACGCCGACGCGGCTCTGGCCACCCTGGCCAATCCCGCTCCGGCGCCCTCCAGGAAGTGCTGAGGAACCACCTGGCTCCCAGCTCCTAGTCCACGGTCCCGTACATGCGGTCGCCCGCGTCGCCCAGGCCCGGCACGATGTAGCCGTGGTCGTTGAGCCGCTCGTCGACCGAGGCGGTGACCACGGTGACCGGCGTGCCCGCCAGCTCGCGCTCCATCACCTCGACGCCCTCCGGCGCCGCGAGCAGCACGACCGCGGTCACATCGTCCGCGCCGCGCTTGATCAGCTCCCGGATCGCCGCGACCAGCGTGCCGCCGGTGGCCAGCATCGGGTCGAGCACGTACACCTGGCGGCCCGAGAGATCCTCGGGCATCCGGGTCGCGTACGTCGACGCCTCCAGGGTCTCCTCATTGCGGATCATCCCGAGGAAGCCCACTTCGGCGGTCGGCAGCAGCCGCACCATGCCGTCGAGCATGCCCAGGCCGGCCCGCAGGATCGGCACCACCAGCGGGCGCGGGTGCGAGAGCTTCACGCCCGTCGTCCTGGTCACCGGGGTCTCGATGTCGACCTGCTCGGTGCGCACGTCCCTGGTGGCCTCGTACGCGAGCAGGGTGACCAGCTCGTCGGCGAGGCGCCGGAAGGTCGGGGAGTCGGTGCGCTTGTCGCGCAGCGTGGTGAGTTTGTGCGCCACCAGCGGGTGGTCGACGACATGGATCCGCATGCGCACAACAGTATCCGCTCGCTTCAAGCCAGGGTCCGGAGGGAAGGTGGAGGGGGTCCCTCCCGGGCCGCAAGGCCCAGGGGGAATACGGACCAAGCCGTGGGGTGGTGTGGCCGATGCAGGAGCCTGAGCAGGAGCAGCACGACATAGAACCCGAGACTGAAGCGCAGCGCAGGCGGCGACGCGCCCAGTTCCTCCGCGAACTCAACGAGGCCAAGGCACTGCGTGAGCGAGTCCAGCCCAGAAGGGCCCGAGCGGCCCGGATGCGCCAGCAAATGCGCATGCGGACCTTTCGCTGGTAGCCCCTCCTCGTAAGAACTGATGGCCGACGCAACGACGGAAGACCTCTCGCAACGGGCTCGTTTCTGCCACGATTCCGAGTGGGCGGGGCACAAAGCACAGCGCCGCCGGTCGTCACACCTCTGATCAGTGGGAGAGTCACGGTGTACTTCGCCGCACTGCTCGCGCGCACTCAAGACGGGTGGCAAGCGAGCGACACAGAGCTCGACGATGTGGAGACCCTGTCGGATCTGACCGACCTGGCCCGTGATGCCTCGGTGGACGAGGACACGGTGCTCGTCTTCATCGAGCAGGAGGACGCCTGGTTCGGTGTCGTCCGCGTGGAGGGCGAGGAGGATCCTCGTATCTACGTCTCGGACGCGGCCGCGGCCGCACGCTCCTCGTACGGGGAGATCCTCACCAAGGAACTGCTCGGCGGGGACGATGACGACCCCGCCGACGATCTCGACACGCTGGACCTCGACGGCACCGAAGACGGAGAGCCGGAAGAGGACGACGAGGAGGAGGCGGACGGCGAGTCCGGACCGGCCGGCGAGTTTGTGCCGGCGGGACCGGTCGGCGACCGCGACATCCTTATGGACCTGGGACTGTCGGAGAAGGAGCTGCTGGCGCTGGACACGGACGCGCTGCTGGAGATCGCGGACGCACTGGGCGCCGCCGAGGTACTGGAGACCGTCCGCTAGTGACAGGACCGGCTTCCGGTGGCGTACCGCCCGATCCCGTACGCGAGCCGTGGGAGGCGCCGATGCGCCTTGCCCTGGCAGCGGCGGAACGCGCGGCGCTCTCCGGCGATGTGCCGGTCGGCGCTGTCGTGCTGTCCGCGGACGGCACGGTCCTCGCCACCGGTCACAACGAGCGTGAGGCGACGGGCGACCCGACGGCGCACGCCGAGGTGCTGGCGATCCGCCGGGCCGCCGCGCATTTGGGAGAGTGGCGGCTGACCGGCTGCACGCTTGTCGTCACGCTGGAGCCGTGCACGATGTGCGCGGGCGCGATCGTGCAGTCCCGGGTGGACCGGGTGGTCTACGGCGCACGGGACGAGAAGGCGGGCGCGGCCGGTTCACTCTGGGACGTCGTACGGGACCGGAGGCTCAACCACCGGCCCGAAGTCATCCTCGGAGTGCTGGAGGCCGAATGCGCCGAACAGCTGACGGGCTTCTTCCGGGACCGGTGAACGACGGGATCCCGGGCGGATTTCAGAGCACGGCCCACCTTGGGCTAAGCTCTCTCCCGGTAGCGTGTCCGAGCGGCCGAAGGAGCTCGCCTCGAAAGCGAGTGTGGCGCAAGTCACCGAGGGTTCAAATCCCTCCGCTACCGCAGATGGACGAAGGGTCCGGCTCCACGAGCCGGGCCCTTCGTCTGTCTGCGTCTGACTTGCGGCGCGCCCGCGCTCTCTTCACTGAGTCGAACCATCGCAAGCGCCGACGCTTACGCAATCGTTTCGCAGACGGAGAACCAGGTCACTTCGGGATTCTGGTCGGTGGAGCCGTTACGCACGTTGGTCGACCAACCCTTGAGTGTCTCGTCGGGGTACGACTGAGCGATCGTCGTGACGGCAGTGTCGGACCTTGCACCCCCCGATACAGGCTCCAGTCCCTCAGGACATTCCGGGGTCCGCAAGCCAGCCGCACCGGCAGGAACGACAATGGGGCCGACGGCAACCACCTCGCGCGTGATCGTCGTACCGGCAGGGCCAGTCGGACCGGTGGGACCCTGAGCGCCCGGCGACCCGTCCCTGCACTTGTCGCCTCTGCTGCCCTCACTGCTGGACACGCTCACGCCGTCAGCCACGCTCTGAGCCGTGGCCGCGACCGGACTGACCACCCCGGCCGCCAGGACCAGCGCAATCGAGGCGAGCGCGCCGCCGGCCATCCCCTTGCCTCAAGGGGGCAGAGGTCCCAGCGGGGACGCTGTCCTGTTGTCAGGAGTCATGCACTTGCTCCTTGTCCTTGAGGACTTCACGTTCGAACCCAAGGCGGAGCCTGACCCGTACACAGTCGACAGGTCGTCACGCTCGGCCGGAACTCACCAGATGATCAGCAATTCGGAGCATTCGACTCAAACCTCGCCGGGGTCCACCCACCGGCATCTTCATCGCGTCCGCACGATGATCGGAAAGAAACGGTCCAGCGCACAACTTTCGGCTTTACCAGCACGAACAGACCTCGCCGGGCCCAGCCGCAGTCAGTGTCGGCAAAGGGCCTCGACACCCGGGACCTTGGTCCACAAGGGCTCGGTTAGACTCACGCGACTGCGCGACCGGGGGACAGCAGGGACCGCAGAGGCTGCAGGGACCACAGGCATCGCAGGGGAGGCAGGGGCTGATGGTGCAAACGAAGAAGATCGCTCTCTACGTTGTCGTTGTCTTCGTGCTGTACACGATCATCACCTCCCCGGACAGGGCTGCCGACATGGTCCAGATAGGCTTCGAGGGCATTTCGAGCGCCGCACAGGGCGTCGGACGATTCATGACAGAGCTCGTCAATTAGGAGTGCCCCTTGATCCGCCATCTTGTCCTCTTCAAGCTCAATGAGGGCGTCGATCGCGACGAGCCGCGGGTGGCCGCCGGCGTGAAGGCCTTCCAGGCGCTCGACGGGGTCGTGCCCGAGCTGGAGTTCTGGGAGTGCGCCTGGAACATCACCGACCGGCCGATCGCCTATGACTTCGCCATCAACTCCGCGGTGTCCGACCGCGAGGCGCTGGCGCGGTACATCGGGCATCCGGCCCATCAGGCTGCCGCCGGACAGTGGCGCGAGTTCGCCACGTGGGTGATCGCCGACTACGAGTTCTGAGCCCCCGGTTTCCCCAGCCCCTCGCCTGTCCGGCGGGGGGCCTTTCGAGTTTAGCCCTCAACTTGCCTTCAACACGGCGTTTTCGGGTGCTTGCACACAGTGGACATGTCTTGTGATGCTATGACCGCTTTTGACGGATGAGTTGACCGTAGTTGACCGCAAAGGGGTGGCGTGACCGTGTCGGCCAGTACTGCGCCTCAGGTGCCACCCCAGAACGAGCGGCCCGACGACACCCCGGCCCCCGGAAAACCCCAGAGCCGGGGCGCGGACACCCGGGCCCTGACCCAGGTGCTCTTCGGCCAGCTCAAGGAGCTGAAGCCGGGCACTCCGGAACACTCCCGGGTGCGTGGGGCGCTGATCGAGGCGAATCTGCCGCTTGTGCGCTACGCCGCCGCGCGGTTCCGCTCCCGCAACGAGCCGATGGAGGACGTCGTCCAGGTCGGCACGATCGGGCTCATCAACGCCATCGACCGCTTCGACCCGGACCGCGGTGTGCAGTTCCCGACGTTCGCGATGCCCACCGTGGTCGGCGAGATCAAGCGGTACTTCCGCGACAACGTACGGACCGTCCATGTGCCCCGGCGGCTGCACGAGCTGTGGGTGCAGGTCAACGGCGCCACCGAGGATCTGACGACGGCTCATGGGCGCACCCCGACGACGGCCGAGATCGCCGAGCGGCTGAAGATCGGCGAGGACGAGGTGCTGGCCTGCATCGAGGCCGGGCGCTCGTACCATGCGACCTCCCTCGAGGCGGCCCAGGAGGGCGACGGGCTGCCGGGGCTGCTCGACCGGCTCGGTTACGAGGACCCGGCGCTGGCCGGCGTCGAACACCGCGACCTGGTTCGCCATCTGCTCGTACAACTGCCCGAGCGGGAACAGCGGATCCTCATGCTCCGCTACTACAACAATCTGACGCAGTCACAGATCAGCCAGGAGCTGGGCGTTTCGCAGATGCATGTGTCAAGGCTGCTTGCCCGAAGCTTTGCCCGACTCAGATCCGCAAACAGGATCGAGGCGTAGCTGAAACGGGTAGACCGTTTCAGGGGCAGCTTTGGGCTGCCCAAATGCCGCACACCCTCTGCTTCCTGCGCAAATTCACCCGATACATGTCGACATGTCACTACAGCGTGTTGCCGACATGTGACATTCTGCGGGAACCGCGTTTGCCGCAGCCCCGCCTCCGGTATTCAGGTGGAGGCTGCGTTCCTCCGATGGTCGTGGCCGCCGCGACCGTCCGCGACCTCAAGGGGGTGGCATGTCCGTAGAACAGGGCAGCTCGAAGGTGCTCACGCTCACGAAGAGCGCACCCGCACCTGTCGTGCCTGACAGCTCGGAAGCCATCGACACGCGCACTCTGTCCCGCTCCCTGTTCCTGCGGCTGCGCGCGCTGGACTCCGAGGGAACGGGCGACACCCCGGAGCGCACCTATGTGCGCGACACCCTCATCGAGCTCAATCTGCCCCTCGTGCGGTACGCCGCGGCGCGGTTCCGCTCCCGCAACGAGCCGATGGAGGACATTGTCCAGGTCGGCACGATCGGCCTGATCAAGGCGATCGACCGGTTCGACTGCGAACGGGGCGTGGAATTCCCGACGTTCGCGATGCCGACGGTCGTCGGCGAGATCAAGCGCTTCTTCCGCGACACCTCGTGGTCGGTGCGGGTGCCGCGCCGGCTCCAGGAGCTGCGGCTCGCGCTCACCAAGGCCAGCGACGAGCTGGCCCAGAAGCTCGACCGCTCCCCGACCGTTCCCGAACTCGCAGCGGTGCTCGGGGTGTCGGAGGAGGACGTGGTCGACGGTCTCGCCGTCGGCAACGCCTACACCGCCTCCTCGCTGGACTCGCCCTCGCTCGAGGACGACGGCGGCGAGGGCTCGCTCGCCGACCGGCTGGGGTACGAGGACACGGCGCTGGAGGGCGTCGAGTACCGCGAGTCCCTCAAGCCCCTGCTCGCCAAACTCCCGCCCCGCGAACGGCAGATCATCATGCTGCGGTTCTTCGCCAATATGACCCAGTCGCAGATCGGCGAGGAGGTCGGCATCTCGCAGATGCATGTCTCGCGGCTGCTGACCCGTACGCTCGCGCAGCTGCGGGAAGGCCTGATCGCCGACTGACCCCGGACCGAAGCCCGCGGACAGGGTTCCTTATTGACGGTGCGTCAGACACACTGACGCGATGCGACGACGTCATGGAGCAGCTCTCGCAGCGGTCGCGCTCTGCCTCGGCGGGGCGCTGACCGCGTGCGGGAGCGGCGGCGGCGACGGCTATGTGGCGGTCGGCGCCGCCGGATCCGGGCCCGATGAGGCGCCCACGGCCGCCGTGCCGCCGAAGGGCAAGGTCGTGCTGGTGCCGCTGGACGGTGCCACGCCGTCCGGTGATGCGGAAGGCACGACACCGGGCAGGCCCGGGAAGCCCGGCGGGACGGGGACGGCGCCAGGCGGGCAGGAGCTGCCCGCCGTACCGGACAGCGGCGGTACGGGACGTACGAGCGAAGGCACCGGCAGCGCGAGCGGCAGCACCGGCGGCGCGGCAGGTTCCGGCGGCAGCACCGGCGGCGCGGCAGGTTCCGGCGGCAGCGCCGGCGGCGCGGGAGATTCCGGCGGTACGAGCGGCGGTGGACCCGCCACCCCGCCCCCGCCCGGCACCACCCCGCCGAAGCCCACTCCCACGCCCCCAGGACCCGCCGCGCTCAGCCTCGGCGTCCCGGTTCGCGCAGCCCTGGAGGTGCGCTGGTGCGAGAAGGTGACCGTGGAGTTCCGCAACACCGGCGGCTCACCGGTGGCTTCGGGCACCGTCACCTTCGCGACGCACATCATCGGCGCGCTCGGGATCGACTGGGCGACCATCGAGTCGGCTCAGCCGCTGCCCGCGCCGATCGCCGCGGGAGCGGTGAGAAAGCAGGCGTACACCGTGTGCGTGGACGCCTGGCGGGTGCCGCTGGGCATGCATATCGAGACCCAGGACGTCACCGCCGTAGGGAAGTGAGCCGACCCGAGGCGGGCCAGGGCACGCCCTAGCCGAGGGCGAGCCAGGCCACCACGCCGAGGATCACGACGGCCGCGATGACGCCGACGATCAGCCCGACCCGCGAGGAGGACTGCGCGGCGGGCGCGGCCTGCCGGCCCCGCGGAGCGCCGTCATCGACGAAGGCGCGGAACATCTGGGTGCTGCCCGCGGGGTCGTAGTTGCCCTCGGGGCCCTGACCTTGGGGAGCATGGGGGTTGTGTGCCATGGGGCAGGACCCTAGCGAACCCTCCTGCCGCGCCCAACCCCGGGCCGGTAGCGCATACCTCCCCCGGCGAGCCATGACCGGACCCATGCAAAGCCTTTGAGGTTCCTTTACTGCCGCAACCCCGCTTTTAGTTTGCCTGCAGCAACCAACAGCTTCTATGGTTGCCCTAAGCAACAAGATGTGGGAGGGGCGGACTGCCATGGCCGCACACAGTCAGTACGCGGAACTGGCCCGCCAGCTCAGCGCCATCGGAGCCGTGAAACGCGGCCTCACGCGGATACTGCCCGCCGAGTGCCCGTCCGGCTCCGCCGCCGTCCTGACCCTGCTCGATCGGCACGGTGAGATGCGGATGAGCCGGCTCGCCGAGCTCCTCGCCGTCGACATGTCGGTGACCAGCCGCCATGTCGCCCACGCCGCCGAGCGCGGCTGGATCGAACGGCTCCCCGACCCGGGCGACAAACGCTCCCGCATCCTGCGGCTGACCCCCGCGGGCCAGAACATGCTCGGCGAACTCGCCGAACGAACCACGGACATGTTCGCCCGCAACCTCAAGGACTGGTCCGACCACGACGTCGGACAGCTCATCGAGATGCTCGCCCGCCTGCGCGACTCCTTCGGAGACTGCCGGGCGCGCCATCCCGACGAACGACAACAGCAACAGCACGGCAGCACGACGACCCGCACACCCGCGTGACTCGACGTAAAGACGCAAGAAAAGGATGAAAATGGCTACGACCACACCAACCGGTGTGCGGGGCGGCCACGCCAAGCACGGAGGCGGCCACGCCTCCGACGGCGGCGCGCCGATGACACACCGGCAGATCATGGAGGCGTTGTCCGGGCTGCTGCTCGGCATGTTCGTCGCCATCCTGTCGTCGACGATCGTCTCCAACGCCCTGCCGGAGATCATCACCGACCTCGACGGCGGCCAGAGCGCGTACACCTGGGTGGTGACGGCCTCGCTGCTGGCGATGACCGCGACCACCCCGCTCTGGGGCAAGCTCTCGGACCTCTTCTCCAAGAAGCTGCTGGTCCAGATAGCCCTCGTTATCTATGTCCTGGGATCGGTGGTCGCCGGACTCTCGCAGAGCGCGGGCATGCTGATCGCCTGCCGTGTGGTCCAGGGCATCGGCGTCGGCGGTCTCACCGCCCTCGCGCAGATCGTGATGGCCGCGATGATCGCCCCGCGCGAGCGCGGCCGCTACAGCGGCTACCTCGGCGCGACCTTCGCCGTCGCCACCGTCGGCGGCCCGCTGATCGGCGGCGTCATCACCGACACCGAGTGGCTCGGCTGGCGCTGGTGCTTCTACGTCGGCGTGCCGTTCGCGATCATCGCGCTGATCGTTCTGCAGAAGACCCTGAAGCTCCCGGTCGTGAAGCGCCAGGTCAAGGTCGACTGGTCGGGCGCCTTCCTCATCAGCGCGGCGGTCTCGCTGCTGCTGGTCTGGGTGACCTTCGCCGGCGACAAGTACGACTGGATCTCCTGGCAGACATACGCCATGGTCGGCGGCTCGGTCGCGCTCGGCGCGCTCTTCCTCCTGGTGGAGGCGAAGGCGAGCGAGCCGATCATCCCGCTGCGGCTGTTCCGCAACCGCACCATCACGCTGGCGTCGCTGGCCTCACTCTTCGTCGGTGTCGCGATGTTCGCGGGCACCGTCTTCTTCAGCCAGTACTTCCAGCTGGCGCGCGACAAGTCGCCGACGATGTCCGGCGTCATGACGATCCCGATGATCGGCGGCCTGTTCATCTCGTCGACCGTCTCCGGCCAGATCATCACCAAGACGGGCCGCTGGAAGGCGTGGCTGGTCAGCGGCGGTGTGCTGGCGACGGCGGGCCTCGGACTGCTCGGCACCATGCGGTACGACACCGAGTACTGGCGCATCGCGGCCTTCATGGCCGTCCTGGGTCTCGGCCTCGGCATGATGATGCAGAACCTGGTGCTCTGCACGCAGAACCAGGTGGCCCCGGCGGACCTCGGCTCGGCCAGCTCGGTCGTCACCTTCTTCCGGTCCCTGGGCGGTGCGATCGGTGTCTCGGCGCTGGGCGCGGTCATGGCCAACCGGGTCACGCGCTACGTCAAGGACGGGCTCACCGAGCTCGGCCCACAGGGCGCTGCGATGGGCCACGGCGGCACGGGCGGCGGCATCCCCGACCTGGACAAGCTGCCGGGCCCGATCCGCACGGTGGTGGAGACCGCGTACGGGCACGGTGTGGCCGACGTCTTCCTCTACTCGGCGCCGTTCGCGCTGCTCGCCTTCCTGGTGACGCTGTTCATCAAGGAAGTCGCGCTGAAGAGCCACGCGGCGCCGGAGACGGCGGACACGGCGGAGACCGTCGCGGCTCCCGAGGCTGTGGACGCTCCCGTCCAGGTCGTCGAGACCCTTCCCGTCCCCACTGCGGGCGGCACGGCGGTATGTGGTGTGGTGCGCGGAAACGAGGGCGTGCCGGTGCCTCAGGCAGCGGTCACGCTGATCTCGCCGACCGGACGGCAGCTCGGCCGCGCGGTCTCCCAGCCGGACGGAAGCTATGCGCTGGATGCTCCGGGCGCCGGTTCGTACGTACTGATCGCCTCCGCCGACGGCTTCCAGCCGCAGGCGTCCACGGTGGTCGTCGGCGACGAGACGCTGGTCCACGACATCCTCCTCTCCGGCACGAGCGGCCTGACCGGGACCGTGCGGGCCGCCGAGGGCGGTGCGCCGATCGAGGGCGCGATGGTGATCGTCACCGATGTGCGCGGCGATGTGCTGGCCACCGGGAAGAGCGCGGAGCAGGGCGAGTTCGCCTTCGGTGAGCTGGTGCCCGGCTCGGTGACCGTCGCGGTGAACGCCGCCGGCTACCGGCCGCTGGCGCTGCCGGTGGACATCGGCGGCCAGGGCGTGACCCGTATCGAGGCGGCCCTGCAGGCCGGAGCCCTGGTCCAGGGCGCCGTCCGCGGCGGAGCCGGCCGGCGTCCGCTGGCCGACGCCCGGGTGACCCTGGTGAACGCCGCGGGGAATGTGGTCGCCACCGCGACGACCGGGGACGACGGGGCGTACGCCTTCGCCGACCTGGACGCGGGGGAGTACACGGTCATCGCGACCGGGTACCCGCCGGTGGCCGGCGCGCTGACGGTGGCCGGTCGCGGGGTCGACGGCCACGACATCGAACTCGCCCACCCCGGCGAGTAGCTGAGCCCCCGGCCGGGCGCTCGCTCTGTAGCGGAGGCGAGCGGCCGGCCGGTGGAAACGGGCCCCGAAGGCGGGGACGGCGGGCAGGGGACGGCCTGCCGCCCCCGCCCGGGGCCCGATCATTTTCTGCGCACGTGCGGCAAGGAGAGAAAACGGGATGAGCGGCATGGGACTTCGCGCACAGGTGAGGACGCGGGACGGCTGGGCGGTCCAGCACGCGGTCGTGACCGTGACCGACATGACCGGCGCGCAGGTACTGCGGGCGACGGCGGACGGGGACGGCGCGGTGACCTCCGCGGATCCCCTGGCCCCGGGCCCGTACACGGTGATCGTGACGGCGCTCGGGTACGCCCCGGCCGCCTCGACCGCGCTGGTCACGGCGAGCGGCCGGGCCGAGGTCGGCACGGTGGTACTGGCCCGCCAGGGCGGCGTGGAACTCCCGCCGCCCGGCGCGTGGTCGGTGGACCCGGCGCACTCGTCGGTGGGCGCGGCGGCGCAGCATCTGGGGATCTCCAGCGTGAACGGGCGCTTCACGGAGTTCGGCGGCCGCATCACCATCGCGCCCGACCTGTCACAGTCCCGCGTGGAGGCGGTCATCCAGGCGGCGTCCATCGACACGGGCAACGGCCTGCGCGACAAGCACCTGTGCTCCGCGGACTTCCTGGACGTCGAGCGGTACCCCGAGATCACGTACCGCAGCCACGGCCTGATCCCGGCGGGCACGGACCGCTGGACGGTGCACGGCCAACTCTCGCTGCACGGCGTCGCACGCGAAGTCGACCTGGACCTGGCGTACTTGGGCACCGGACCGGACCCGTGGGGCGGGGTGCGGGCGGCCTTCCGCGCGACCACGGAGCTGCACCGCGAGGACTTCGCGATGAACTACAACCAGGTGGTGCAGGCGGGCATCTCGGCGATCGGAACGACGCTGAAGGTGGAACTCGCGATCCAGGCGGTCCAGGGCGAGTCGCTTCCGACGGCCTGAGGATTAGGCTGCGGCGCATGGCACCCAACATCGCCACCAACACCCAGGTGGTGCTCGATCAGTTGCTGGAGTTCGTACGCCCCAGGCACCGGGCGATCCTGCTGACCACCCGCGCCTCGGACGGCGCCCCACAGGGATCCCCGCTGACCTGCGGGGTCGACGACTCGGGCCGGATCGTGGTCTCGACCTACCCGGAACGCGCGAAGACGCGGAACGCGAAGCGGAATCCGCGGGTGAGCGTGATCGTCCTGTCGGACGACTGGGACGGGCCGTGGGTCCAGATCGACGGCACGGCGGAGGTGATCGACTCCCCGGAGTCGGTGGAGCCTCTGGTGGAGTACTTCCGGAACATCTCGGGCGAGCACCCGGACTGGGACGAGTATCGCGCCGCGATGGTGAAGCAGGGCAAGTCGATCATCCGGGTGACGCCGGAGCGGTGGGGACCGATTGCGAAGGGCGGCTTCCCAGCGAGGCTCAGCGGGAGCTGAGGCCGGAGGGTGTTCCCCTGTCCCGCCCCTTCCCGAAACTGGGGGCTGCGCCCCCAGACCCCCTGCCGGGGGGAAGGTGGTACGTGGGGGCTGACGCCCCCACACCCCTGAAACTCCAGCGGCTGCGCCGCGTTGCTCAGTTGCTCGGTCATGTGGTGAGCGTGGGCCGGGGGCGTTGGCGGTTGCTCTTCGTGGGTGGTTTCCACCGGCGAACCGCTGAACCCCCCGCGGCGGGCCGCACCCGTGTCGTCCTGCGGCGAACCGCCTGAGCCCCCGGCGAGCGGTCTCGTTCCGTACACGTGGGGAGGGGCCGTGCAGGGTCGTCCCCACAGGGGATTGGCGGCAAAACCGGGGTCACGCACCAAGAGCCTGTACGCCGCCGACCCCGAGGAGTCGAGCCCGGAGGGGCACCGGAGCCCGCACCCCACAAGACCGGACGACCCCGGGCCCGGGCAACAAGACCCCGCACCCCGCCGGAGGCAACCCGCACCCGACAAGACCGGACGACCCCGGGCCCGGGCAACAAGAACCCGCCCCCCTACGCGCGAGCAACCATCGCTTCGATGCCGGCTACCAGCAAGTCCAGCGCAAACCCGAAGTCCCGCTCCCTCATCTCCTCCACCGTGTCCCCGCCCCTCGCCTTCATCAGTTCAGCCGACTCCTCGAACGCCTCCTGCAAACCCGGCTGCTGCCCGATCGCGCCCATGACCTGGTGGAAGTAGTCGTCCTGGCTGATCCCCGCCGTCGCGCAGCGCTGCGCGAAGCGGCCCTCCACCGTGCCGAAGCCGTACACGAACTGGAACACCGCCGAAAGGGCGCCGGTCTGGCCGTGCAGCGGCAGACCCGTGTTGCGTATCACCCGCTGGACCGTCGTGGAGAAGGCCATCGAGCGCGGTCCGATGTTGAGGTACTCACCGATGAGCGGCGACACCCAGGGGTGGGCGACCAGCAGTGACCGGTAGCCGCACGCAAGCCGGCGCAGCTGGTCGCGCCAGTTCGCGCCCGGCTCGTCCGCCGGCGGAAGCGGGAGCTCTCCCATGACCCGGTCGAGCGCCAGCTCCAGCAGATCGTCCTTGGTGTCCACGTACCAGTAGACCGACATCGCGGTGACGTTCAGCTCCGCGGCCAGCCGCCGCATCGAGAACTTCGCAAGGCCCTCCGAGTCGAGGAGCCGGACCGTAGCGGCGATGATCTTGTCGCGGTCGAGGCCGGCGGGCTGCTCGGTCCTCCGTTTGGGGGTCGCCTTGCCGTCGAGCCACACACTGGTCCGCGCGTGACCCTTCGCGCGGTCGGCCGCACTCACCATCGCGCATCCTCCTCGGTTCTTCCCGGCCGGGGCGGACGAGCCGGAACGGGCCGGTCCGCCCGCTCCCGATGCTATGCCGCTGCCTTGGGTGAGTCTGCCCGCTCCGCCCGCCTCAGCAGCATCGCCGCCAGCAGACCGCCGGCCAGCACCGCCACCGCGCCGACCAGCTGGCTCGTCTGAAGGCCCGAGGCGAACGCGTCGGAGATGCGGCCACGTTCCGCGGGACCGTCGGCCGCGGCGAGCGCCGCGGGCAGCGAGGCCGCGCCCACCACCGTCGGCACCAGAGCGGTGAAGCGGGAGTTCAGTACGGCGCCCAGAACGGCGACGCCGAGGCCGTTGCCGAACTCGGCGAGGGTGCCGTTCACACCCGCCCCCACACCCGCCTTCTCCGGCGGAATCGCGCTCATGATCGCGTTGGCCATCGCCGGCATGGAGAGCGCGACACCCGCACCCATCACGATCAGCCCGAGCAGCATCCCGCCGTAGCCGTCGCCGCCGAGCACCGCGATCGCGGCGAGGCCGGCTGCCACCAGAGTCATCCCGGCGGCGATGCTGCCCGGAGTGCCGAGCTTCGGCAGCAGCCGCGCCCCGGCACCCGTGAGGTTGAGGGCGATGACGGTCAGCGCGAGCGGAGAGCCGTACGCAGACCCGCGTCCAGCGGCCCGTAACCCAGTACGAACTGCAGATGCTGGGTCAGCAGAAAGAGCGAACCTCCCATGCCGAAAGCGACGAGGATCGCGCCCGCGACCGCGCCGATGAAGCGCTGGTTGCGGAAGTTGCCGTCATACAGCTCCTTGTACGGCGTACGAGTTCGCTTCTCGAACACCGTACAAGGATTCCTCATACGCCGTATAGGACTATTTCTTGTCCGTCAGGTCGTAGAGGGTCGTGCCGCCCACGGTGACCTTGGTGAAGGTGGAATCGATCCAGGAGGTGATCCCGGAGCTGGAGTTGCCACCGGGGCCGCCGCCCATGCCACCGCCGCTGCCGCTGCCGCTCGAGATGAAGTAGTGGATCTTCCCGTCGGCCACGTACTGCTTGAACCGGGCGAGGCTCGGGGACGGGTCGCTTCCGTTGAAGCCGCCGATCGCCATGACCGGCTTCTCGGTGGCGAGCTGGTAGCCGGCGGCGTTCTGGGAGCCGATGGCTGCGGCGGCCCAGGTGTAGTCGTCGGCGTTCTGCTTCAGCTTGGCCTCGACCGCCGAGTTGACATTCGCGCCCTGGAGGAGGCCACCCATGCCACCGCCTCCGCCGCCGACGCCGCGTTCACCCTGACCGGGGAAGCCGCCGGGCAGCCGGCCCTGACCTTGGCCCTGGCTCTGACCCTGCCCCTGACCCTGGCCCTGGCCCTGGCCCTGGCCCTGACCCATCTGACCGCCGGTCGGAGGCTGCCCCATACCGCCGGCGGGACCACCCTGCTGACCCTGCCCCTGGCCCTGACCCTGACCCTGCTGCCCCGGCGGCTGCATCAGGCCGCCGCCGTCACCGCCGCCCCGAGGACCGCCACCGCCGCCGGGGCCACCCCGGCCGCCCGCGACCGCCGGCCCCGCCGTCACGATCGAACCGGCGTGGCCCTCGCTCACCGTGGTGAAGGAGTACGCGAGCGGGCCCGCCAGCGAGACCGCGATCCCCAGTCCGGCCGCACCGAGCGCCAGTCGACGGCCCATCCGGCCCGCGAGCAGCAGCCCCGCGGCCGCCGCCAGACCGCCGATCAGCACCGCCCAGCGCAGCCACGGCAGATAGTCCGTGCTGCGTCCCAGCAGCGTGTACGACCAGTACGCCGTCACCGCGACCGTGCCGCCCAGCGCCGCCGAGCCGAGCAGTTTCGTCCGCTCCTCCCACAGCACCGTGGCACCCATGCCGACGAGCGCGGCGATGTACGGCGCCAGCGCCACCGTGTAGTACTCGTGGAAGATCCCGGCCATGAAGCTGAAGATTCCCGCGGTCATCAGCAGCGAGCTGCCCCAGACCAGGAAAGCCGCGCGCGCCGTGTCCGTGCGCCTGGCGCGCCAGGTGACGACGATCCCCGCGACGAGCAGCAGCAGCGCTGCGGGCAGCAGCCAGGAAATCTGGCCGCCGATGCCGGCGCTGAACATCCGGTCGATCCCGGTCTCGCCCCAGCCACCGCCACCACGGCCGCCGGCTCCTCCGCCGCCCCCTCCGACGCTGCCGGTCTCATTGCCGTTGATCCGGCCGAGGCCGTTGTAGCCGAAGGTCAGCTCCAGGAAACTGTTGTTCTGCGAGCCGCCGATGTACGGACGCGACGCCGCCGGCCACAGCTCGACGATCGCCACCCACCAGCCGCCCGCGACGACCATCGCCAGCCCTGCCAGGGCGAGTTGGCCGAGCCGCCGCCGTACGGTCGTCGGCGCGCACACCGCGTACACCAGCGCCAGCGGCGGCAGGATCAGGAACGCCTGCAGCGTCTTCGTGAGGAACGCGAAGCCGACCGCGACGCCCGCCCAGACCAGCCACTTCGTCCGCGCGTCCTCCAGCGCGCGCAGCACGCAGTACACGGTCACCGTCATCAGCAGTGCCAGCAGCGCGTCCGGGTTGTTGAAGCGGAACATCAGCGCGGCGATGGGCGTCAGTGCCAGCACCGCGCCCGCGATCAGCCCGGCCGCGGGCGTGAAACGACGGCGTACGGCCCCGTACACCACGCCCACCGTCGCGACGCCCATCAGTACCTCGGGCAGCAGGATCTGCCAGGAGCCGAGCCCGAAGAGCCGTACGGACAGGGCCATCGGCCACAGTGCCGCCGGAGGCTTGTCGACGGTGATGGAGTTCGCGGCGTCGGACGAGCCGAAGAAGAAGGCCTTCCAGCTCTCGCTGCCCGCCTGCACGGCGGCGGAGTAGAAGGAGTTGGCGTAGCCGGACGCGCTCAGGTTGTAGACGTAGAGCAGCGCGGTGGCGAGGAGGATCGCGAGAAAGGCGGGCCGCACCCATGGGGCGTCCTCCTCCCGGCCGCGCCAGATCCGGGCCATGCGCCCGCCCGCCCGGCGGTGCCCGCCGAGTTCCTGCTGGTCGGCGCCGGGCGGGAGCGGGGCTGCGCCGGGCGCGGGCCGGGCGGCATCGGGCGCGGGCCGGGCGGCGTCGGGCGCGAGCCCCACCGCCTGCGGCGAGAGACCGGGCGGGCTCCCCGGTGGCGGGTACGCGTGGCTGTCGTGCGACGTGGTCATCGTGCGTTCCTCTGGTCGTTGTCCTGCGGGACGACGCGCAGCTGCGTCGTCACGTCCCACGTGCGGTCCGCGGCCTCACCGGCGCGGAAGTCGGCAGTGTCGTACAGGTGTTGGGTCTGGCAGGTCACGGGCAGGGCGGTCGCGGATTCGTCCGCCGCAGGCGCATCGCGCCGGTCCGGGAAGACCCACGCCCGGAACAGCAGGAACCGCAGCACCGTCGCCGCCAGGTTCGCGGCGATCAGGACCGCGAGTTCGGTGCTGTGGGAGGGGCTCCCGGCGGCCGCGTCCAGGGCCGCCAGCGAACCGCTGGTCAGCGCGAGCCCGATGCCGAACACGACCAGGCCCTGCGCCTGATGGCGTACGGCGCGGTCCCGGCCGCGTACGCCGAAGGTGAGCCGGCGGTTCGCTGCCGTGTTCGCGACGGCGGAGACCAACAGCGCGCCCGCATTGGCGACTTGGGGCCCCACGCCGGCCCGGAAGAGCGAATACAGCAGCAGATACAGGAGCGTGGAGAGCGCCCCCACCACACAGAAACCGACCAGCTGCCGGGCCAGACCGCCCGGCACTCCGCTGAGCTGCCGGTCCCGCGGGTCGTCGCCGAAGGGCCGCGCCAGCCGGTCGAGCGGCAGCGCGCCGACCGCCAGCGCCCGACCCACCCGCCACACGCCCTTGAGGTCGTCCGTCGCCGTGCTCACGATGTGCACCGTGGAGTCCGGGTCGTCGACCCAGTCCACCGGCACCTCATGGATACGCAGCCCGGCGCGCTCCGCCAGCACCAGCAGCTCCGTGTCGAAGAACCATCCGGTGTCCTCGACCATCGGCAGCAGCCGCTCGGCGACCTCCCGCCGTATCGCCTTGAATCCGCACTGGGCGTCGGAGAACCGCGCGGCAAGCGACCCGCGCAGAATCAGGTTGTAGGCGCGCGAGATGAACTCCCGCTTCGGGCCGCGCACCACCCGCGACGACCGCGCGAGACGCGATCCGATCGCCAGGTCCGAGTGCCCCGAGATCAGCGGCGCGACCAGCGGCAGCAGTGCGTTGAGGTCGGTCGACAGATCCACATCCATATAGGCGAGTACGGGGGCGTCGGAGTGCGACCACACGGTGCGCAGCGCGCGCCCCCGCCCCTTCTCCTCCAGCCGGTACGACCGCACCTCGGCGATCGTGTCGTCGAGCCACGCCGCCACCTCGGGCGTGCGGTCGGTGCTCGCGTTGTCGGCGATGGTGATCCGGAAGCCGTACGGGAAGGTCCGCGCAAGGTGGTCGTGCAGTCGCAGCACGCACCGCTCGAGGTCGGCCTCCTCGTTGTAGACCGGGATCACCACATCGAGTACGGGCAGTCCGGCCGCGGCGGCGAGCAGATGCTCCCGGGCCGGCAGAGTCCCCCTTGGGGTGTCGGTTCGCATGGAACGACACTCGGCGGGCGCGCTGTCACATCTGTGTGATGCGCCTGTGCCCCGTCTGTGAGTCGTACACGGCGGGCAGTTCCACCGCGAAGACGGTGTGACCGGGCCGGGACCACACCGTCACGGTGCCGCCGTGCGCGGTGACGACGGCCTGCACGATCGCCAGGCCGAGACCGGTGCTTCCGGCGCCCCGGGACCTGGACGCGTCGCCACGCGCGAACCGTTCGAAGATGTGCGGTTGCAGCTCGGGCGGGATGCCGGGCCCGTCGTCCTCGATCTCCAGCACGACCTTCGGCCCGCCGACACGTATCCGCGCGGTGACCGTGGTGCCGGGTGGCGTGTGGGTACGGGCGTTCGCCAGCAGATTGACCAGCACCTGATGGAGCCGGGCGCCGTCGCCGCGTACGGTCGCGGGTTCGACCGGCAGCTCGAGCAGCCACTTGTGGTCCTGGCCCGCCGCCCGCGCATCGCTGAGCGCGTCCACGACGAGTGGGGAGAGATCAGTGCTCTGGTACGAGAGCGGGCGTCCGGCATCGAGCCGCGCGAGCAGCAGCAGGTCCTCCACCAGGCCCGTCATCCGGGTCGCCTCGGCCTCGATCCGCCCCAGCGCGTGCCGGGTGTCCGCGCCGACCTCCTCCCGTCCGCGCCGGGTCAGCTCGGCGTACCCGCGGATCGACGCCAGCGGCGTACGCAGCTCGTGGCTGGCGTCCGCGACAAACTGCCGCACCCGTGTCTCGCTCTCCTGCCGCACCGCGAGCGCCGAACCGACGTGCCCCAGCATCCGGTTGAGCGCGGCGCCGACCTGCCCGACCTCGGTCCGAGGATCGGCCTCGGCGGCCGGGACCCGCTCGTGCAGGGCCACCTCACCGCTGTGCAGCGGCAGTTCGGAGACCCGGGTGGCGGTGGCGGCGACCCGCCGTAGCGGCCGCAGCGCGACGCCGACCAGGGCGGCGCCGGCGATCCCGGCGGCGATCAGTCCGGCGCCGGTGACACAGACCTCGACCACTACGAGGGTGCCGAGCGCGTCCTGCAGCTCTCGTGTGGGGAGCCCGACGAGGAAGGAACCGCGGCTCCCGGTGATGTACGTGACCCGGTATTCGCCCAGGCCCGTCAGCTCCGTGGTGTGCTCACTGCGGTCGCGCGGTACCTCCGCCAGGCCTTCGGCCTGCGCCACGGTGAGCGCGCTCACCTGCGGCGCGAGACCCTTCGACGCCTGCTCGGTGCTGGCCACGCCCCGGTCGATGCTGCCGTCCTCGGCAACCAGGGCGCCGACGGTGCCCACCGGCATACCGCCGCCGTTGACGAAGCCCAGCGGATCCTTGGACAGCGTATCGATGGGCGACCGCCCGCCGCCCATGTCCGGCGGGCCCGCGGCCCGGATCGCGACGTTGCGCAGCTGGATGTCCAACTGGCCGTACAAGTAGGTGCGGTACGCGATGGTCGTGACCGTGCCGATCACCGCCGCCACCACCGCGATCAGCGTCACCGCCGAGACCACGAGCCGGGTCCGCAGCGACCATCTGCGGCCCCTCAAACCGCTCAAGCTACTCACCGGGCTTGATCAGATACCCGGCACCGCGCCTGGTGTGAATCATCGGCGGCCGCCCCGCATCGATCTTCTTCCGCAGATACGAGACATACAGCTCGACCACATTGGCCTGGCCGCCGAAGTCGTAGGACCACACCCGGTCGAGGATCTGCGCCTTGCTCAGCACGCGCCGCGGATTGCGCATCAGAAAGCGCAGCAGCTCGAACTCGGTCGCCGTCAGATGGATGGAGTCCCCGCCGCGGCTGACCTCATGGCTGTCCTCGTCGAGCGTCAGGTCGCCGACCGCCAGCATCGACTCGCTCCGTACGGTCGCCGCGCCCGAGCGCCGGATCAGCCCGCGCAGCCTGGCCACGACCTCCTCCAGCGAGAACGGCTTGGTGACATAGTCGTCGCCGCCCGCCGTCAGCCCCGCGATCCGGTCCTCGACCGCGTCCCTGGCGGTCAGAAAGAGCACCGGCACCTCGGGCAGATCGCGGCGCAGCCGCCCCAGCACGGCCAGCCCGTCCATGTCCGGCAGCATCACATCCAGGACCACCGCGTCGGGCCGGAAGTCGCGTGCCGTGCGCACCGCGCCCGTGCCGTCGCCGGCGCTGCGCACCTCCCACCCTTCGTAGCGCAGGGCCATCGACAGCAGCTCGCTCAGCGCTGTCTCGTCGTCCACGACGAGTACGCGGACGGGGCTGCCGTCCGGCCTGAGCATTTCGGTACGCCCATGGGGCGAGGTCGCGGTCATGCTCGTACCCTGCGACCCCGCCCTGAGAAGGTCCTTTCCACTTCCTGTGAATTTCCTGAGAATGCGCTAGAAGTGCGGAAGGCCGAACAGCCTGGCGCCGTTCTCGTAGCAGACGGCTCGCAGCCAGTCGTCCCCGAGCCCGAGGCCTTCGAGCGCGTGGAGCTGATGGACGTACGGATACGGGATGTTGGGGAAGTCCGTGCCCAGCACGATCCGGTCGCCGAGGTCGGCGAGCCGTGCCCGCTCCCGCTCCGGGAAAGGCGCGAACCGCTCGCTGAAGTCCGTGAAGGCCATCGTCGTGTCCAGTCGCACCTCGCCGTACCGCTCGGCGAGATCCAGGAAGTCCGTGTACTCCGGCATTCCCATGTGCGCGACCACCAGCCGCAGTCGGGGATGCCGCGCGAGCAGCCTGCCCACCGGCTCGGGCCCGGTGTGCTTGCCGGGCGCGGGCCCGGAACCGCAGTGCATCACCACGGGGGCCCCGGCCTCGGCGAGCAGCCCCCAGACGGGATCGAGCCGCGCGTCATTGGGGTCGTACGCACCGACTTGGAGATGCGACTTGAAGATCCCCGCGCCGGTCTCGACCGCCTCTCGTACGTAGCGCTCGACGCCGTCCTCCGGGAAGAGGGTCGCCGTATGCACACAGTCCGGTGTGCGCGCCGCGAACTCCGCCGCCCAGCCGTTGAGCCAGGCGGCCATCCCGGCTTTGTGCGGGTAGAGCATCGAGGTGAAGGAGCGCACCCCGAACTCGCGCAGCACAGCGACCCGTCGCTCTTCCTCGTGCCGATAGGTGATCGGCCACTCCAGGCCGGTCAGCGGTCCGGCGGCGTCGAAGTAGGCCCACACCTTCCTGAGGACCTGCTCCGGCATGAAGTGCGTGTGGACGTCGACAAGGCCGGGCAGCCGGAGCCGCCCCCAGAACCTCCGTACGTCCGCCGTCTCGTTGTCGTTCGAACCCTCGGTCCGGCCCTCGATCCGGCCTTCGATCCGGCCTTCGTTCGAGCCCTCGATCCGGCCGTCAGTCCCGTCAGTCCCGCTCAAAACCGTAACTCCGCTCGACCTTGCCGACATGGACGCTGTAGCTCTCGTACCACTCGGCCCGTCCGCGCTTCTGCGCGGCCTGGTGCTCCAGATTCCGCTGCCAGGTGGCGATGGCTTCCTCGTCCCTGAAGTACCCGACGGTGATCCCGAGCCCGCCGGGTGTCCGCGCCGACTCGTACCCGAGGAACCCGGGGACCTCTTCCACCAGTTTCTTCATGCGCTCGGCGGTCTCGCCGTATCCCTCGGGCCGCTCCGTCTGAACCGAGGTGAAGACCACGGTGTAGTAGGGCGGTTCATGTGCCGCGACAGGTTTGATGCTCATGACACTCACCTTCCGTTCCCGGGCACGGAGGTGTCCAGACTCATTGCTCGAAGGGATCCATACGGGATCCAACATTTGACCTTCGGGTCGCACGAATCGGCAGACCCTCCGGAATCAGCCGTCAGAAGAGCCCGTCCTGCACTGCACCGGGAGCGCCCTTCCCGGTGAGGGGCACCGTCACCCCCGCATCGCACTCGGCCCCCACCAGCGCCCACCCGGTCATCAGCCGCGAATCGACCACGACAAGACCGTCACCCGCCGTCCGCAGATGCAGATCGGGCCCGGCGGCCGCCACCAGCAACCCCGCGACCACCCCGCCGTCCACCAGCTCGCGCACCACCCCGGTCGCGGCCGGCAGCCCCTCGAGCCCGAACACCTCGGCGTGATCGACCGCCTCGAAGTCCATCCGCTCCAGCGACTCCGCCCACCCGCCAAGGCCGACCGCTCGCCGGTGCAGCTCTTCGATCTCCGCGGCCCGCTCCACCGCGCCCGGCAGCGCGGCACGTACCGCCCGCTTGTCGGCGTACGGAATCCGGTCCGGCACGCCCAGCGCCGTACGCAGCAGCTCCTCGGTCCGCCGCGCCGCCATCAGCGGCCCGCGCCCCAGCCAGCTGAAGACCACGGCCCCCTGCTCCAGCAGCCGCGCCGCGCCGCGCTCCTCGGCGGTGATCCCTACCTTGACCATGCCGGGACCGAACCAGGCGAGATACACGCGGTACGTCCGCGGGTCATCGGCGATCGTGTCGGCGGCCACCGAGTGCGCCCGGTCCAGCCGCGCACACTCCGCACACCGCGCCTGCGTCGCCCGACCGGACACGACGGCCCGCAGGGGGCAGGGATTCCCCCGCGCTCCGACACACCGCCGCTGCCCCTCGGCCCGGAAGCCCAGCTCTTTCCCGGCGGTGAGCGGACTGATCCGCCCGCCCTCCCACTCGAGCACGGGCATCCGCGTACCGCGGGGCCAGCCGAGCCCCGCACACCGCCACGCCATACACACACCTCCGGCCGAATACGGGGACGCTACCGGAGCGCACGGACCGCGGCCGTGGTAACGCCGGCCGCGACCCGCAATGGGCTGAACACCTGTTCAGTTGTGGCCGGAACTCGCCGCCGCCGAGCCTCGGCGCAGACGGGCCAGGACGAGCACCCGACGTCAGGCTCCGCCGTCGGTCCGCGCCTGCTCCGCGATGCGCCGCTTGGCCTCGTCCCAGCGGATCGGCAACTGCTCCACCGGGACTTCCCAGAACGTGAAGGTCGAGCTGCGCATGGTCGCGCGCAGCCCGGTCATGATCCCGCGGTGCGGCTCGGTCCTCGCGTACGCGTAGAGGACGTCCCGGCTCTCCCACGCGGACAGCGTGAAGAAGACGCGCTTCGTCGGCCGGGCGATGAGGGAAGCACCAAAGGCTCCCGGCGCGGACCGCACCTGCCGCCACGCGGCGAGCGACTTCCAGAAGAAACGCGGCACGTCCCCGAGGGAGCGCACCTCGAAGCGGGAGGCCATGACGAAGGCCTGAGCGCCTGGCGGGGCAGGGTTCGGGGTGACCCAAGGGAGTGTGGGCATGACACTTCTCGCCTTCATGGATAGGCAGTGACACTATCCATATTAGAGAGTGACACTCTCTAATAGCCAGACGAGAGTGGGAACAGTGCGAATTTCCGAGCTGAGCCGCCGCAGCGGGGTGCCGATCACGACGATCAAGCACTACCTCCGGGAGGGACTACTGCCGCCCGGACGGGCGACAGCCGCGACCCAGGCCGAGTACGAGGAGTCGCACGTACGCCGCCTCCGGCTGATCCGCGCCCTCATCGGAGTACGAGGGTTGTCGGTCAACGCCACCAGGGAGCTGCTGAGTGCGGTGTCCGAGCACGAAGCCGACACCCACCAGGTGCTCGGCCTCGTCCTCGGCGCCCGACCGGTCACCGAGCCGGAGCCGGATCTCGAGTCCGAGTCCGCGTCCGCGTCCGCGTCCGCGTCCGCGTCCGCGGAGGAGAACGACCGGCCCGGCATCGCCGCCGCGGATGCGCTGCTGACGGAAATGGGCTGGCAGGTCTCGGAACACGCCCCGGCCAAGAGCGTCATCGCCGAAACCCTGGAGACCTTGCGATCACTCGGAGTCGACTACGACTGGCGGTCCCTTCTCCCCTACGCAACCCTCGCCGAGCGCACCGCCGCCCACGATCTCGATCAACTGGACGACACCACCGACCCCCTGGAACAGGCCGAACGAGCCCTGCTGCTGACCGTGTTGCTGGAGCCGGCACTCCTGGCGCTGCGACGCCTCGCACAGGAGGACGAGTCGGCCAAAAGGTACGGCGGCTGACGAGGGGACCCGCGAGGGCGGTTGCCGTCAGCCGCCACCGTCGGAGCAAAGGCCAAAGGCGAGAGGCCCCGTCGATTTCTCGACGGAGTACGCTCGCTCGATCTCGGGTAGAGCGGTCAACCGGGCCGGAGAAGCTGCTCCGGTTGCATGCCCACGACCCTTCTGTCGCTGCGCGCGATCAAGTCGAGGCCGTCGACAAAAGGTACGTGTGCGTGGCAGTGCCTTCAGGTGGCCCAGGGCAGGTGCCGATGAGCAACGTGCTGATCCGACTGCGCCTTTGGCGATCGGGCGACCTGACCCGAAGCGCATGCGGGGAGGACCTACGCGGCATTGGCCCTTCGTGGCATCATGCGCCGATCGTACTGTCGGCGGCCGCACGCCCACCGGGACGGACGGCCGCCGAAGCCTGCCGGGGCCGGGGTCCTGCGACCCTAGTTGGCCAGCCAGTCCGTGAGGGTCACGGGACGGTCGGTGAGCACGCGGAGGTTCCCGCCATCGGCGGCGTCGACGACATAGGCGCCACTTGTGCCGGCGAAGTCGTCGACGGCGGTGAAGGCGATCCGGTTGCCGTCGGGGGCGAAGACCGGGTTCTGGATGCCGGAGAGGGGCATCGGCCACTGCGGCTCGGTGGCGGCGCCGGTCGCGACGTCCGTGATGCGCAGACCGTGCCCCGTGGAGTGGACGACGCGCTGTCCGTCGGGGGACCAGTCGGCGGGCGTCGACAATGCCTGATGGTCGGTTGTGACGGCGCGGACCTCGCGGGTGGCCAGGTCCAGGATGTAGACGTCGGAGCCGTACTCCCAGCCGCTGGGCGTCTCGTACGAGGTGGCCTTCAGGAAGGCGATGCTCCGGCCGTCCGGGGAGAACGTGCCGCGGCTGCCGGAGGTGAGCACCTCAGCACCGGTGCCGTCCGCGGCGATCCACTCCAGGCCGCGTGGGCTGTCATAGACGATCCGCTTACCGCTCGGGGACCAGTCAGGGTGTCCGACGTACGGCGCGGTGGCGTCTTCGGGCTGGACGCCCTCGGCCAGGACGCGCCGGTCGCTGCCGTCGGTGTCGGCGATCACCAGGTCGCGGGCGTACATGCAGCCCTCGGCCTGCGGTATGCATGTGTCCCGGCGTTGGATGTACGCCACCCGGGAACCCTTGGGCGAGAGGACCCCGTCCTGCGCGGCCTGGGCGAGCGTGGCGGTGACGGAGCCGGTCGCCGGGTCCAGCGCGATGGTGGCGGGCGACCCCGCAGAGTAGTCCGTGGCGGTGATCCGGCCCGCCTCCACCGTTCCCCCCGCGCTGGCGGTCCCCGCCAGTGACAGGCTCGTCGCAACCGCGAGCCCGACTGTCAACGCAGCGTGTGTGAAGCGCACATGCGCTCCTTCCTTGATCCGTGGACCGGCCGTACCGGCCCTGCTGAAACACAGCGCAAACCGATCAAGAAACGTCACGTCCGGCCCACGCCCCGTACTGGGCCTGACGTGGAAGTCCGTCGATTTCGACACCGGCGAGCTGTACCTGGATCACCAGATCCAGCGAGCGGGGAGCAAGATCCTCCACCGCGAGACCAAAACCGAGGACTCAGACGACTTCCTGCCGCTGCCCGCCCTGTGCCTCAAGGCTCTGAGAATGCGCCGTGCGCAGCAGCTCGGCGACCGGAAAGCCGCGGGCGAGCTCTGGCAGGACAGTCACGGCGTGGTCTTCACGACGAAGTACGGCACTCCGATCGAGCCCGGGAACCTGACCCGGATGTCCGCCCTGCGTGCTCGCCGTGCCGGCCTTCGCGTGATCCCGCTGCGGAACACCCGGCACACCTGCAGTTCGCTGCTGGTCGCTCTCAAGGTCCACCCGAAGGTGGCCCAGAGCATTCTGCGGCACTCCCAGATCGCCATGACGATGGAGGTCTACGCCGAGGCGAGCGAGGAAGCTGTACGCGCCGCGATCGGCAAACTGTCCGACGCCATGGGCGCGGATGACCCCGCGCCTATACCCCGAGTGCTCGTCGGACCGCCGCGAGTCGGTCCCTGGCTTCGGCGATCCAGTCAGCCTTCAGGTCGAGCGGCACGTGGACGCAGATCTGTGTGCTGGGCGCGTCGTGGACTTCGACCACGTACGGATCGTCGGCCACGAACCTGAGGTACGCCGAGCGGCCCTCACTCGGCCAGTCGGCCGTGAACACCGAGTCGTCCTCTTCTTCGGCGTCTTCGACGGCATCCAGGAGAGCGCCCCACTCCTCGATGTCCTCGGCGTCGAATCCTGTCCGGACGGTGGCGTTCACGAAGTCGCTTCGGATGTCGATCTCGGCGTCGTAGTAGCCCGGCTGGGTCGACCGCAGTCGGACGACGACGCCCTGCAGCCCGTCATCCAGCCGGATCAGTTCCAGCAGCTCGGCGCTCTCGGCCATGGTTCCCCCTCAGGCTGACGCGGTTGCTGTACTTCGCTGCTGTACGCGCAATGCAAGAGGCCCCCCGGATTTCTCCGGGGGGCCTCTCAACTCTGTGCACTCGGCAGGATTCGAACCTGCAACCTTCTGATCCGTAGTCAGATGCTCTATCCGTTAAGCTACGAGTGCTCGGCGTCCCGGGCTTTTCTGCCTGGTCGGCGTTGCGGGAACAACATTACATGACCCGCGGCGTCAGGTGAAATCCGTTAACCAAACCCATCCTGACCTGCGAAAACGCCGCAGAAACGCCTGCAGAACACCTTCCGGAACACCTGCCGGAACGACCGAAGCCCCGACCATCAGGACGGGGCTTCGGTGATCAACTGGCGGAGGCGGAGGGATTTGAACCCTCGATGGGCTTTAAGACCCAAACCGCATTAGCAGTGCGGCGCCATAGACCGGACTAGGCGACGCCTCCAGCACACCCGCGCGGGCGCGAGTGGTGCGTGCAGATGATGACACAGCCCAGCGGGGTGTCACCAATCGCTGCCCACGGTACTAGGGACGTGGGCCGCAGAGCAAAGTCCGGCCCCTCCGGGAGTCCGGCCGGTCCGGGAGACGTCCCTCGAAGAGCGCAGTCCGGTTGCGCAACGCCCGGACGCCACGAGCGTTAGAGAGTGCGGGGCCTCTCGGTCCCAGCAGGACCCCGTGACTCTCCAGCTCCAGGAGCACCCATGCTGCGCCACCTCGTCCTCACCGCAACCGCGTCCCTCGCCGCGCTCGGCGCCGCCCTGCCCGCCGCCGCCGCGCCCCTTCCGCTGCTGAAGGCGCCGGACAAACTGACCGTGATCGTCTCCGAGACCGGGAACAGGCGGACCGACGGACGGTACGAGCTGGCGTGCGGGCCCGCCGGCGGGACGCACCCCACGGCGCAGGCCGCCTGCGACCGGCTGGACCAGCTTGCGCGGGAGAGGCAGGACCCCTTCGCGCCGGTGCCAGAGGACCAAATGTGCACCGAGCAGATGGGCGGGCCGGCCACCGCACGCGTCATCGGAACCTGGCAGGGGCGGCGCGTCGACTCCACCTTCAGCCGGACCAACGGCTGTGAAATCTCGCGCTGGCGGACGATCGAACCGGTACTGCCGAACACCAGGTCATAGGCCCGGGCGTGCGCCGTGTGCACACAACATTGGTGAGAGCTCCCCCTCATCCGCCGTCGCGTCCGCATCCGCTGCCTTTAGACTCCCTCCAGTGACAGGCTGAAGTCCGAGGAGCAAGATGGGACCGGCCCGTCCGCAATATGCAGTAGGTCAGGGAGGAAGCGTCGTCGTGAGCAGCAGGCCATCCCGAGGCGCTGCTCGCCTCGCAGCCATACTCGACGCCCTTCCGGACGGGCTCGTGCTAGTCAACTGCAATGGCACGGTCGTCAATGCCAACACCATCGCCCTCGAACTCTTCGAGACGCCCGGCACCGCCCTCGTCGGACGCGGGCTGCTCGATCTGCTGCCCTCCTTCGACTCTCGGCTGATTCCCGGCTCCATGCGGCGCCCCGAAGCCGCGGACGAGCGGGGCCGCACCAAGCCGGCCCGGATGGTCGCGCGACGCACGGACGGCAGTGAGTTCCCGGTCGAGGTGACCAGCGCCAGCCTTGAGGACGGGCACGAGGCCTACGCCTCGTCCCCCGGATACACCGGCGACGAGCTGCTGATGCTCGTCGTACGGGATCTGTCGGGCACCGTGGACGCCGAAGCGGAGCTGGCGCGTTCGCAGCGGCAGACCGAGATGATCCTGCGGGCGGCGTCCGAGGGCGTCGTCGGCACGGACACCGACGGACGGGTCGTCCTGGTCAATCCGGCCGCCGCCCAGATCCTGGGGTTCCGGGCGAGCGACCTGGGCGGCCAGGAGCTGCACCCGCTGATCCTGCACTCGCGCGCGGACGGCGAGCCGTTCCCGTACGAGGAATCGCCGCTCGCGGACACGCTCAAGTCCGGCCGCAAGCACCGGGTGCGCGGGCAGGTGCTGTGGGCGAAGAACGGTTCGAAGGTGGCCGTCGATCTGACGACCGCGCCGGTACGGGACGGGGACCAGCTCGTCGGCGCGGTGATGACCTTCACCGACCGGCGTCCGTACGAGGAGCTGGAGCAGCAGCACTCGGCGGAACTCGCGGAGACGACCGAACGGTTCACGGCCGAGATCGAGGAGACGACCGAGCGGCTCACGGCAGAGCTGGCGGACAGGTCGGAGCGGTACGCGGCCGAGATCGAGGGGCGCACTGAGCGGTACGAGGAGCTGGCCGCCCGGCATGCTCAGCTGACCGCCGTGCTCGGCGAGTCGCTGCGCGGGCCGCTGGAGGAACTGCGCGCCGAACTGGGCACGCTGGCCGCCGACCCGGCCGGGCAGCTGTGGCCCGAGGCGAATCAGATCCTGCACCATCTGGCTGCCGGTTATGCCCGAATGACAACGCTTGTCGACAATGTGCTCGGCTTCCAGCGGCTCGACACGGGCGCGGAAGAGCTGGACAAGGCGAACGTGCTGCTCGACGCGGTCGTCGCGGCCGGGATCGAGGGCGCGATCGAACTGATCGGGCCCGGGCGGGCGCAGTTCGCGGTGCACGCGCCGCCCATAGAGGCCGAGGTGGACGGAGCTCGGCTGGCGACGGCACTCGCGCATCTGGTCGCGGACGTGGCCGGGGTCGACTCGACCGGCAAGGCCCGGGTGGTCCCGGGCGGCGGGTACGTGGACTCGACGGTCGTGGTGGCGGCGGCGCAGCGCGGTGAGGTCGTACGGATCGAGGTGCGGGGGCCGTTCGCCGGGGGAGACCCGGTGCACGAGCCGATCGTGCGGGGGATCGTACGGGCGCACGGCGGCGTGCTGCAGACGCACGAGGTGCCGGGGATGAGCGGCAGCGCGTACGTCCTGGAGGTGCCGCTCGGCGAGGGCGCGGGGACCGTGACGGCGTCGCAGGAGGCCGGTCCGGAGACCGGTGCGCTTGCGGAGTCCGGTGTGCTTGCGTTGCCGGAACAGCCGACGGGATCCGCACCGGGTACGTCCGGCGGGGGCGGCGGGCGGCGGCGCGCGCGCAGAGCCTCTACGGACGCGTTCCTGGAGAGCCCCGTGGCCATGGAGGACCCCGTGGCAGCGCAGCCGACCGGGCGGCGCCGGGGCCATGCGGAGAAGCCTCAGCAGGAACTGATCCCGGCCCAGGATTCGGGTTCGCGTGCGGGCTCGGGTTCGGGTTCGGGTTCGGGGAGCGGTCCCGGGAGCGGTTCGGGCAGTGGCGGAACCGGGCGACGACGCGGGCGGCCGAGCCCGGCCGAGCAGGCGACGACGGCTGCCGCCGTTGTCGCGGGGACCCTTGAGCCGACCGAGGGTTCGGTGGTGACGGCCGCGGAGGGCGCGGCCTCGACCGGGCGCGCGGCGCTGGGCCAGGCGGTACCCCCGCAGGGCGTGCCCGTCGACGCACAGGGTTCGGGCGCGTCGGGGCGGCGTGGTGGCGAGGGCGGGCTGCCCGAGCTGTCCGCCGCGCCAGTTGCCGCATCTGCCGCCTCCACTGGTCCGGCCGAGGCACGGCCGGCCGGGCGCCGGGCCAGGCGGGCACTGGCGGCCGCTCCGGCCGAGGTGGAGACCGGCCGCAGCGCGTTCGCGCTCCCGCCGGCCGAGGCCGACCGGATCCGGCCGATCCCGCCGACGGCCGGTGAGGCGGACGCCTCGCTGCCGGGCCGGCACGATGCCGTACGCACCGAACCGGGCACCGACCACCACACGCCACCGCAGCAGCATCCCCTGCCGACGGGCCGCCGTCGCGCCCGCAGGGAAGAGGTTCAGCCGCTGCCGGGCCGGGCGCCGGAGACCCTTCAGGCACCGGAAGCGGCCGGGCAGGTGCCCGCCGCCGCGCAGCCGGAATGGGCGGAGAACGGCTCCTCGGGCACCGGCCTCGCCGCGATCGCCTCGGGCGGCCGGCAGCCGACCGCCGCGGATGACTCGACCGGTCAGCACTCGGCCGGTCAGCACTCGGCCGCCGCGGACGGCGAAGCCGCCGTGGAGAGCGCGCAGGGGACCGTTCAGAACACCGGTTCCGTATCCCTGCCGCTGCCACTGCCGCTGCCTGCCGAGGTGCCGGCACAGCCGGTCGCCGCGCGCGCCGCGCAGCCCCTGCCCGCCGAGGCACCGGTCTCGGCCGACTCGACACAGGGCCGGGCGTTCAGCGTGCGCACGCTCGGTCAGGGCGTGCCGTTCTCGCAGCAGATCGCCCAGCAGCAGAACCAGACGCTCGGCGCCGGCCGTCGCCGCAAGCTGGCCACACCGCCGGACGGCGAGCGGCCCGAACCCGCCGCGCGTCCGCACCCGCAGGCCCCCGCGCAGAACGGGCCGCGGCTGCCCGCCGCCCAGGCCGAGGGCCGGGCGTACGCGATCGGTGCGCCCGACGAGGGCGCGGAGGGACCCGAGCCGCTGGACGGCCCGGGCGGCGCGGTCGAGGTGGCCAACCGGCCGCATCCGCAGCCCGTCGACGACGAACTGCCCCCGGAGCCGCTGGACAACCCGCGCCGGCTGCTGGTCTGGCCCGCGCCCGACGTCTCCACACAGCAGGCGTTGAGCGACCGCGGCTACCGCCCGGTGGTCGTGCACTCGCGCGAGGAGGTCGACGCGCAGATCGCGGCCTTCCCGGCGGCGCTCTTCGTCGACCCGCTGACCGGACCGATCACACGGACGGCGCTCCAGTCCCTGCGCCAGGCAGCCGTGGCCGCGGAGGTGCCGGTGCTGGTGACGGCGGGCCTCGGGCAGGCGACGCGGGAGGCCGCGTACGGCGCGGATCCTGCCGTGTTGCTCAAGGCGCTGGCTCCGCGCGACAGCGAACAACACCCCTCGCGCGTGCTGTTGATCGAGGAGCACGAGGAGATCGCGCTCGCGCTGACGGCCACGCTGGAGCGGCGCGGCATGCAGGTCGCCCGGGCGGGTGCGGACAGCGACGCGGTCACGCTCGCCACCCAGATGCGGCCGAACCTGGTGGTGATGGACCTGATGCAGGTACGCCGCCGGCGCGCGGGGATCATCGACTGGCTGCGCGCGAACGGCCAGCTGAACCGCACCCCGCTGGTCGTCTACACCTCAGCCGGCCTCAACCAGGCGGAACTGCCGCGGCTCTCGTCCGGCGAGACGGTGCTCTTCCTCGCGGAACGCTCGACGAGCAGCGAGGTCCAGGCCCGCATCGTGGACCTACTGGCAAAAATCGGCACGAACTGACAGGCATCAAGTAGCGCAAAAGGGGCGGCAGTCATGACTGCCGCCCCTTCCTCGCTCTTCAATCGGCCAGCGGCTCTTGCATCGGCTAGAGCCGGGTGACGTCCAGCTCGCCGTCCGCGTACTGCTTGCGGATCACCTTCTTGTCGAACTTGCCGACGCTCGTCTTCGGCACCGCGGGCACCATCGCCCACCGCTCCGGCAGCTGCCACTTGGCGAGCCTCCCGGCAAGGAAAGCCTTCAGCGTCTCGTAGTCGGCGCTCGAGCCCTCCTTCAGCACCACTGTCGCCAGCGGCCGCTCACCCCACTTGTCGTCCGGGACGGCGACGACCGCGGCCTCCGCGACCTCCGGGTGTGCCATCAGCGCGTTCTCGAGTTCGACGCTCGAGATCCACTCGCCGCCGGACTTGATGACGTCCTTCGCACGGTCGGTCAGTGTCAGAAAGCCGTCCGGGCTTATGACGCCGACATCGCCGGTCCTCAGCCAGCCGTCCTCGCTGAACTTGTCCGCGGGCCTGAAGTCGTCACCGCCCGCGCCGCCGTAGTACGCGCCAGCGATCCAGGTCCCGCGCACCTCCAGCTCACCGGCCGACTCGCCGTCCCACGCCAGGAACTCGCCGCCGGGGCCGACCAGCCTGGCCTCGACGCCCGCCGGGAAACGGCCCTGGGTGATGCGGTAAGGCCACTCCTCCTCCGCGCTCAGACCCGCCGGCGGGTGGGCCATCGTGCCGAGCGGGGAGGTCTCCGTCATGCCCCAGGCGTGGCAGAGCCGCACACCGAGCTTGTCGTAGGCCTCCATCAGCGCCGGGGGACAGGCCGAGCCGCCGATGGTGACCTGCTTCATGGAGCTCAGGTCCCGGGGGTGGGCGGTGACTTCGGCCAGCAGGCCCTGCCAGATGGTGGGGACGGCCGCGGCGTGCGAGGGCTTCTCGCGCTCGATCATCTCGGCGAGCGGCGCGGGCTGCAGGAAGCGGTCGGGCATCAGCATGTTGATGCCGGTCATGAACGTGGCGTGCGGCAGGCCCCATGCGTTGACATGGAACTGCGGGACCACCACGAGCGTCGTGTCACGGTCGGTCAGCCCCATCGACTCGGTCATGTTGACCTGCATGGAGTGCAGATAGAGGGAGCGGTGGGAGTAGACGACGCCCTTGGGGTCGCCGGTGGTGCCCGAGGTGTAACACATGGCCGCCGCGGTGCGCTCGTCCAGCTCCGGCCAGTCGAAGGTGGTCGGGCGGCCGGCGATCAGCTCCTCGTACTCGTGCACCTGCGCCTGTGCGTCGGCGAGCAGGGCGCGGTCACCGGGGCCGGAGACGACAATGTGCTCGATCGTCGGCAGATCCGGCAGCAGCGGCGCGAGCAGCGGCAGCAGCGAGCCGTTGACGATGACGGCGCGGTCGGCGGCGTGGTTGACGATCCACACCAGCTGCTCCGCGGGCAGACGGAGATTGAGCGTGTGCAGTACGGCGCCCATGGAGGGAATCGCGAAGTACGCCTCGACGTGCTCGGCGTTGTTCCACATGAGCGTCGCGACGCGCTGGTCGCCGACGATTCCGAGTTCGTCACGCAGGGCATTGGCCAGTTGGGCCGCCCGCCCGCCGATCTCCGCGAAACTGCGGCGCTGCGGCTCGGCCTCCCCCGTCCAGGTGGTGACCTGTGACTTTCCATGGATCGTCATCCCATGCTGAAGGATGCGGGTCACAGTCAGCGGTACGTCCTGCATGGTGCTCAGCACGGCGTCCTCCCGGTGGGCGCTAGCGCTACGTGGCAGTTAAGGGTTGTGCAGATTCTGCTCACGTACCGCGCGGTATGTCACTACCCAGGGGTAATGAATCGCCACACAGGATCAGCTCACATCGGCGCGCCGACGCGGCGCGGGCCTGCCGTGTCGGCGCGGTGCCCCGGGGCCGACCGTGTCACCAGCGTGGCGGCAGGGCACCGGCGACAGCGTGGCGTCAGCGCACGGGCGACAGCTCCGGGTCCTCGCGGAGCTTGCCGAGCGCCCGGGACACCGCGCTCTTGACCGTGCCGACCGACACCCCGAGCACCTCGGCCGTCTGGGCCTCGCTGAGATCCTCGTAGTACCGCAGCACGACCATCGCGCGCTGTCGGTCCGGCAGCTTCATCACGGCACGCCACATCGCGTCGTGCAGCGCCTGCTGCTCGGCGGGATCGGGCGTGGGTACCGTCTCCGGCTCGGGCAGCTCGTCGCAGGCGAACTCGTCGACCTTGCGCTTGCGCCACTGCGAGGTGCGGGTGTTGAGCAGGGCACGGCGGACATAGCCGTCGAGCGCCCGGTGGTCCTCGATCCGCTCCCACGCGACATAGGTCTTGGTGAGCGCGGTCTGCAGCAGGTCCTCGGCATCGCTCGGGTTCGCGGTGAGCGAGCGGGCGGTACGCAGCAGTACGGGCCCCCGCGCCCGTACATACGACGAAAACGATGAGTAGGGCGCATACGACGGCACCGGCGCGGCGGCCTTCGAAGCGCTTGTGCAGACTGGCGTGGTCATAGGTCCACGCTAGGAGCGGGTACTACTGTCGCGGATCGGCCCCAGGTCCCGAAGCGTTGTCCGCCTCAGGTTGTACGGGTGGTGCTGCCCCCACCTCCTGAAGGTGGAGGAGACCCTCAGGGATCGGACACGGCTACGGGAGCATCCGCCATATTCCGGTCGCCTCAGCCGTCCGCGCCCAGGATCAATCCGGATGTGGGAACGCCGGTGCCTGCCGTGACCAGGGTCCTGGCCGCGCCCGGTATCTGGTTCACCGAGGTGCCGCGCAGCTGTCTGACCGCCTCCGCGATGCCGTTCATCCCGTGCAGATACGCCTCGCCGAGCTGACCGCCGTGTGTGTTCAGCGGCAGGGTGTCCGCGGCCACGAACTCCGCCGCCTCGCCCGGCTTGCAGAACCCGAACTCCTCCAGCTGCATCAGTACGAACGGGGTGAAGTGGTCGTAGATGATGCCCACGTCCATGTCGCGGGGGGCCAGCCCGGAGGTCTGCCAGAGCTGCCGGGCGACCACGCCCATCTCGGGCAGGCCGGTGAGGTCGTCGCGGTAGAAGCTGGTCATCTGCTCCTGAGCCCGGGCGGCGCCCTGCGCGGCGGCGACGATCACCGCGGGCGGCTGTGGCAGATCCCGCGCCCGCTCGGCGCTGGTGACGACGATCGCCTGGCCGCCGTCCGTCTCCTGGCAACAGTCGAGGAGACGCAGTGGTTCGACGATCCAGCGCGAGTCGGCATGGTCGGCGAGAGTGATCGGCTTCTCGTAGAAGTACGCGGCGGGGTTGTTCGCGGCATGGCGGCGGTCGGTGACGGCGACATGACCGAACGCCTCGGGCGCGAGCCCGTACGTGTGGAGATAGCGCTGGGCCGCCATGGCGACCCAGGAGGCCGGCGTGAGCAGCCCGAACGGCAGGTTCCAGCCGAGCGCCGCGCCCTCGGCGGACGGCTCCCGGTGCTGCACGCCGGAGCCGAAGCGGCGACCGGAACGCTCATTGAACGCCCGGTAGCAGACGACGACTTCGGCGACGCCCGCGGCGACAGCGAGTGCGGCCTGCTGCACGGTGGCGCACGCCGCGCCACCGCCGTAGTGGATACGGGAGAAGAAGGAGAGCTCGCCGATGCCGGCCGCCTGGGCGACGGTGATCTCGGGGCTGGTGTCCATGGTGAAGGTGACCAGGCCGTCGACATCGGCGGGGGAGAGGCCCGCGTCGTCGAGGGCGGCGTGCACCGCTTCGACGGCCAGCTTGAGCTCGCTGCGGCCCGAGTCCTTGGAGAACTCGGTCGCCCCGATGCCGGCGATGGCTGCCCGGCCGCCGAGCGCGTCCCGGCTGCGGATGCTCATGCGTCACCCTCCGGAAGGATCCCGGGCAGAGTCACGGTCACCGAGCCGGTGACGTGGTTGCCGATGCCGTTGGCCCCTATGACCCGCACATGGGCCGTGCAGCCGTCGACGGAGGTGACGGCTCCGCTCAACACCATGGTGTCTCCCGGGTAGTTGGGTGCCCCCAGCCGGATGGCGACCTTGCGGAGCACCGCATGCTCGCCGAAGCAGTCGGTGACGTACCGGCCGACCAGGCCGTTGGTGGTCAGGATGTTCATGAAGATGTCCGGGGAGCCCTTCTCCTTCGCGAGCTCCGTGTCGTGGTGCACATCCTGGTAGTCGCGGGAGGCGACGGCCCCGGCGACAATCAGGGTGCGGGTGATGGGGATGGTGAGCGGCGGGAGTTCGTCACCGGCTTTCACGCGATGGCTCCTTTGCGAGCAACTCGCCCAGTTCGGCGAGGAGTTGTGAACCGCATCCGAGATAGGCGTCCAACTGGCGCCCCCACAGGAAGTGCCGGTGGACGGGGTGATCGAGGTCGGCACCCGTCCCGCCGTGCAGATGCTGCCCGGCGTGGACGACGCGTTTGCCGGCCTCGGAGGCCCACCATGCGGCGGTCAGCGCCTCGGCGGCCGCGTCCAGGCCTTCGTCCTGCCGCCAGGCGGCTTCGTAGGCCGTGACCCGTATCGCCTCGGTGTCCATGTACGCGTCGGCAGCGCGCAGCAGCACACCCTGATTGGTGGAGAGGGCTCGCCCGAACTGCTCACGGGTCGAGGTGTACGCGACGGCCCGGGCGAGCGAGCCCGCGCACACTCCGGCCTGCAGCCCCGCGAAGGCGGTACGGCCCAGGGACAGTACGGACTCGTACGCGCCTGGCCCGCCGAGCCGCTCGCCCGCCGTCCCGGACAGGACGAGCCGCCCAGCAGCCCAGGGCGCGGTGGTCTCCACCTCCGTCACCTCCGCGTCGGCGGTCCGTACGAGCCACAGCGCCCGATTCGTGTCGGGGACCAGGACGTGGGTGGCGTCCCGCAGCCACGGCACGAACGGCAGCGAGCCACTCAACCGCCCGGGCGCAGCGGTCCGTACAGCACCGCCCGCCGGGAACGCCCCGGTCGCCACCGCCGCACCCTCCCGCAGAGCGGGCAGCATTCGGGCCCGCTGCCCGTCCGTGCCGTGCGCGGACACGGCCAGCACTCCGTACACACAGGTCGCCGCAAAGGGCACCTGCGCGGTGGTCCGCCCCTGCTCCTCCAACACCAGCACCAGCCCGAGCAGGCCTATGTCCTCGACGGCCCCGGGCAGCCCCGCCGCACACAACGCCTTCCACAACTCCGTGTCCGTCCCGGTTCCGGCGGCGGCCAGCCGCTCATGTGTGGAGAGATCGCCGAAAATCTGCGCCGCCAGCTCCTGCGCGGCGGACTGCTCCTCCGTGGGCGTGAAGTCCATCAGTCCGCACCCCCGTCCGAGGCCCGGAAGACCGGCAGCTCCAACTCCTGGTCCACCCGCAGGAATTCCAGCTGCACGGGCATTCCGACCCGCACCTTGTCGTACGGCACGCCGACCACATTGCTGACCATGCGGACACCTTCCGCGAGCTCGATCAGCCCAACCGCGTACGGCGGATCGAAGGCCGGGAACGGCGGATGGTGCATCACCACGTACGAGTAGACGGTCCCCGCGCCGCTCGCCTCGACCGTGTCCCACGCGGGCGACCCGCACGCACCGCATCCCGGCAGCCACGGGAAGCGCAGCGTCCCGCACCCCTCGCAGCGCTGGATCAGCAGCCGGTGCTCCGCCACCCCTTCCCAGAACCCGGCGTTGTCCCGGTTGATCACCGGCCGCGGCCGCTTGGCCGCCCCCTTCGGTTTCCGCCGGGCCGGCGCGTACTTGAGGATCCGGAACCGGTGCGTACCCGCCGGCTCTCCGTCCGCCCGGACGTCCATTCGCGTGGTGACGAAGTGGCCCGTGCCCAGCTTCGTCGTCTTGAGCTCCGAAACCGACTCGATCACCGCGTCGAACGTGATCCGGTCCCCCGGCCGCAGCGGCCGCAGATACTCCTGCTCACAGTCGGTCGCGACCACCGAGGTGTACCCCGCCCCGTCCAGCAGAGCGAACAGCTCGTCCTGCGCCGGGGACCGGTCCGTGTGCCCCGACAGACCGCCCATCGTCCACGCCTGCAGCATCGTCGGCGGCGCTGTGGCGTCCGGCCCGGTGTACGCGGGGTTGGCGTCCCCCATCGCCTCGCACCAGTGCCTGATCATCGGCTCATTGACCAGGTCCTTGCCCACGCCCGAGACGGTGGCCGGCCGCCCCTCGTACGCCTTCAGCCGTGCGTACAACTCATCAGTCACCCTTTCCGCTCCGGTCACCTCTTCCCCCTCTTCATGCCGAGCCGCATCGTCGCGACGATCTCCCGCTGCACCTCGCTCACCCCGCCCCCGAAGGTGTTGATCTGCGCCGCTCTGTTCATCCGCTCCAGCTCCCCGTTCCCCAGCGAACCGACGTCGAGCGAGCCCGGCGAACCGGCCCGGATCAGCCCCGCCTCCCCCGTGATTTCCTGGCACATTCGATACACCTCCACGGCGGATTCGGTTCCCGCGAATTTCACGCCGCTCGCATCGCCGGGTGCCAGCCGGCCCGCCCCCACATCCCCCACCAAACGCCAGTTGAGCAGGCGTGTTGCCGACAGCCTGGCGTGCACCTCGGCCGCCCGGAATTGCACCCATGACTCGTCAATCCGGCGCTCACCCGTCACTGGATCAGGTGTACGCGCGCGCTGCAGTGCCGCCTCGTAGAAGTCCTCGGCCTGCATCCCGATCGCCGCCAGCGCCACCCGCTCATGGTTGAGCTGGTTGGTGATCAGTCCCCAGCCGCCGTTCTCCTCGCCGACCAGATTCGCGGCGGGCACCCGTATCCCGTCGTAGTACGTCGACGTCGTGGTCAGGCCGCCCACCGTCTCGATCGGCGTCCAGGCGAAACCCGGTGCGTCGGTCGGCACCAGGATGATCGAGATGCCCTTGTGTTTGGGTGCCTGAGGGTCCGTACGGCATGCGAGCCAGATCCAGTCCGCGTTCTGGCCGTTGCTGGTGAAGATCTTCTGTCCGTCGACGACCCAGGAATCGGCGTCAGCGGTGCGCTCCCGCACGGCGCGCGTCCGCAGCGAGGCGAGGTCGGTCCCGGCCTCCGGCTCGCTGTAGCCGATCGCGAAGACGAGGTCGCCGCTGAGGATGCGCGGCAGGAAGAACGACTTCTGCTCGGCGGTGCCGTACTTCATCAGGGTCGGTCCGACGGTGTTCAGGGTCACCATGGAGACGGGCGCGCCGGCTCGGTACGCCTCGTCGAAGAAGACGAACTGCTCGTCGGGACCGCGCCCCCGACCTCCGTACTCGACGGGCCAGCCGAGCCCGAGCATGCCGTCCGCGCCGATCCGCCGCAGCAGTCGGCGCTGCTCCGCTCCGTCATCGGCGGGCGGCGGTCCGTCCGGCATCACATCGCGGAAGTACGAACGAAGTTCGGTGCGCAGCTGCTGCTGCCGCTCCGTCGGGGCGAGGTGCACGGCGGCCGCCTCCCGGGCGTACGGATCAGGATTTCTGACTGTCCGTCAGATCTGCGTCCGCTGTCAAGGTCACCGCCATGAAGACCCACCACCCCACCCGCACAACCGCCTGCGCGACGGCACCGAAGTACCGTCGCGCAGGCAGTGGTTCACCCCTTGGTCAAACCCCCCATCGGGCCGGCCGTCACCAGAGATTCGTGAAGTTCACCACGGCGTTGGACTGGTCGATGTCCGTGAAGCCGAAGCCGTTCACGCTCGCGGTGTTGCTCTGGTTGGACGCGCCTGCACCGCTCGCCACCTGCTGAGTGGTGGTCGAGTTGCCGTAGTTGTCTCCACCGACCCCGCTGCCGATGATCGAGGCCACGGTCGCATTCGATCCGTCGTCCGCGAAGGCGCCGTTGTCGGCCTGGGCAATGCCCGAGAACAGGGCTGCCGTGAGGGGCAGAGCGGCGACAGCGGCGAGGACGCGTGCGGTACGGATGCTTGCCATGTCATTTCCTCCAGGAACCAGAACTGCAGAAGTACGGCTAGTTCCAAGGCAGTTGGCCTACCGCCCCGGATCGTGGTCACGACGTCGCGAGATCAGAATTGCCCACCGAATCCCAGGCGAACCACCTCGGAGGCCCCAATTCCCCCTCAAGCGTGATGACATGTCGATAAACCCCCTTCGGCCCACAGAACCCCACCCCGGGGCGGAACGGACCCGGAACAGACCCGGAACGGACCCGAGCCCGACCCGAGCCGCACCCAGGAGCGACCCGGAGGGGGGCCCGGTAGGGACCCGGTACGGACCGCCGGGCCCGGTCGCCGCAAGAGATGAACCGTTCCGGCAGGTTTTCGGGCAATCTCTCCCCCTTCCCTTCTTCGAACACTCGTACGAACATAGAGGTATGGCCACCACCGACCGGCAGTCCGTCACCCTGGCCCTCGCCCACGCTCTTTCCGCCGCCGAGCGCGGGCTCCCCGTCATACCCCTGTCCCCCACCAAGCTCCCTGCCCTGCGCTCTCCCCACCGTGGCGACCCCGAGCCGGTCCTGTGCCGCGGCGAATGCGGCCTCCCGGGCCATGGCGTCCACGACGCGACCACCGACCCCGCGGGCGTACGCGCCCTCTTCGCCGCCGCTCCCTGGGCCACCGGCTACGGCATCGCCTGCGGCCGGCCCCCGCACCATCTGATCGGCATCGACCTCGACACCAGGTCCGCCACCTCGTCGACCGACTCCGTGTCCGCGCTCCAGCACCTGGCCCTGCGGCATCTGTTCACGATCCCGGAGACGGTCACGGTCCTCACCCCCAGCGGCGGCCGCCACCTCTGGCTGACCGGACCGCCCGACGTCGTCGTCCCGAACTCCGCGAGCCGGCTCGCCCCCGGCATCGACGTCCGCGGCGCAGGCGGCTACCTCGTGGGCCCCGGCTCGGTCTCCGCCCACGGCGCGTACCGCCTCGCTCCCGGTACCGCCGAGCTGGCACCCGCGCCCTGCCCCCGCGCACTCCTCCGCCTTGTCGCACCTCCCGCACACCCCCACCACCCCACCCGCACCGCACCGTCCCGACCACCCCCGGGCCACGGTCAGGGCCAAGGCCTGGTCCAGTTCGTGCTCGCGGCGCACGAGGGCCAGCGCAACACTCGGCTGTTCTGGGCGGCTTGCCGCGCGTACGAGAACGGCTTCGGCGAGGAGCTCGCGGACGCCCTCACCGATGCGGCGGTCCACGCGGGCCTGACCGAACGCGAAGCCCGGGCGACGATCGCCTCGGCAGACCGACTGACCTCGGGGCGCCGCCACTGACCGGGCGCCCCTGCGCGGCCACCCGGACCGGCCCCGGCCCCTGCGTGCCCTGCTCCTGCACTGGCCCACCCGCCCGGACGGGCCCACCCTGGATATACAGCGGGGGCACGATCCCGCCCGCAGGTGACTCACGGAGACCCGCCATGAGCATTCACAAGGTCGGAAGGGACATCACCGTACTCAGCGATTGCCTGGAGGTGCCCGGGATCGGCTTCCTCCCGGTCAACGCCTTTGTCCTGCACGCCGCCCAGCCCGTCGTCGTCGACACCGGCCTCGGGCTCCCCGACCGGAACTTCGTCGAGACGCTCAGCTCGGCCCTCGACCCCGCCGACGTACGGTGGATCTGGCTCACCCACCCCGATCGCGACCACACCGGCGGACTGTTCGATCTGCTCGCCGCCGCTCCGCACGCGCGCGTGGTGACCACGTTCATCGGCGCCGGGCTCATGTCCACCGAGCGGCCGCTGCCGCTGGACCGTATCTGCCTGGTCAACCCCGGCCAGACCCTGGACGCCGGCGACCGCGCCCTCATGGCCTTCCGGCCACCGCTGTTCGACAACCCCGCCACCGTCGGCTTCTACGACGAGCGATCGGCGGCCTGCTTCAGCTCCGACTGCTTCGGCGCGCCCATGCCCAGCGCCGAACTCGCCCTCACCGACAACGTCGGCGCCTTCCCCGCCGGCCAGCTGCGCGACGCGCAACTGCTGTGGGCCACGGTCGACAGTCCCTGGGTCCACACCGTCGACATCGGTAAGTACCTCGCCACCGTCCAGCCACTGCGGATCATGGACCCCGAGGTCGTCCTCTGTACCCACCTGCCGCCCGCGGTCGGCCTGGCCCCACAGATGACCGACACGCTCGCCGAGGCGCCTGACGCGAATCCGTTCATCGGGCCGGATCAGCTGGCACTCGAGAAGATGCTCGCCGGCTTCGAGCCAGGTGGCGGCAGCTAGCGGCGCGTGCACAGAGAGCGGCGGCAGCTAACGGCGCGTGCACAGAGAGCGGCGGCCGGCGGTGCGTGCACGGACGGGGTGCCCGGAAGCTCTCCTGGCGGGGCGATACCGGTGGCGTGCACAGCGCGCCCGCAGCCGCGCTGCGGCCTTTTGCCGCCCCCTGTGCGGTCGGGTGCGAAGAGGTCCGTCGGCCCGGCTGCGGGTTGTCCGTGAGTGCGCTGTGAGGGTGATCACGCGGGGCAAGTCCTTCTGGTGTGCAACCTTCTGATGAACCGACAGGTCACGTACGTATACGCGTACGGCCATACCGCGCAAACCCCGTCGCGGCGGCCACTTCGGCTCCAAAGAGAAGGTCTCAATGAAACTTCACCGTGCTCTGGCGACCGCAGCTGTCACGGCTGTCATCGGCCCCGTGGCGCTGCTCGCGGCCCCTGCCGCGTACGCGACGGGGGAGGCGCCTGCGCCCGGCGGCATCCCCTCCGCGTCCGCTTCCACCACGCCGGCGCCCGAGCCGTCCTACACCGGTGGCGTAGTCGGCAACGGGGAGCAGCCGACCGGCAAGGCGACCGCCTCCGGACCGGCCGAGCCGACCGCTTCGGTGTCGGCGAAGCCCAGCGACAAGCCGTCCCCTTCGTACACCCGCCCCACCTTCTGCTCCGGCATCCCCGACGAGGAACGCGGCAAGACGGGGCTGCGCGGCTTCCCGAGCAAGATCGTCTCCGGGTCGGGCTGGCACGAGTTCACCTATCGCGTGGTCAACGTATCCAAGATCACGGTGATGGAGACCGACGTCTCTCTCTACCTTGGCACCGCCGATCCGAAGATCAAAGACGTCTCCGAGCTGTTCGTCACTGTCCAGTGGTACAACCCGGCGACCGGCAAGTGGAAGCCCATCGAGGGAGAGGGCGCCAAGTTCCGCGACAATGACGAGTTCGCCACCGTGAAGCGCCTCAAGCCGGGCGAGTACGCGGATGCCAGGATGCGCATCAAGATCGGCGAGAAGGCCAAGTCGGGAACTGGCTATTTCTTCACCATCGGCCACTCGTTCGGCGAGGACGGCCAATGCGGCTTCGACGAGATCAGCCAGTTCGACTTCACGGTCCTCTCCGTCGGCAGCAAGCCCGGCACGATCGAGGACGCCAAGGCCGAGCCGGGCAAGCCGCGCAAGGTCGAGCACAAGGCCGCGCCGCAGGGCGGCCTCGACGAGCTCCAGGTCAGTGGCAGGCTCGCCGAGACCGGTTCGTCCAACGTGCTGCCGACCCTCGCCTCCATCGGTGGCGCCGCGGTCGTCGCGGGTGCCGGTACCGTTTTCGTCGTGCGTCGTCGTAGGGCCGGTTCCGTCGCGTAAGCAGGCGATCGGCATCGGCTCGTGAGAAACGGGGCCGCACCCCGGCTGGGACACCGTCGGCGCAGGGCCTCAGCGCTTCGCCGTCTGCTGGACGTGAGCAGCCGTGGCCGGCCACACCCGACCATTCGCGTCTTGCTCTCAGGATGCCGGTGCTGATTCGCGGGGGGCCGCGCCCACTGATGGCCCCTCCGTGCCAGGGGGAAGGGCGGGCCTTTTGAGGCTCGGATCGTGGCCGCAGCTTGGCGCCATACGCGCTGGTCGACAGCGGGATACCCCCGAACCAGGGTGAGACAACGCAGGAGGGGTGTCTCTCACTGAGAGACACCCCTCCCGACCAGCTCTTACGCTGACCTGCTGCGGTGGGTGTGGGATTTGAACCCACGGTGACATCGCTGCCACGACGGTTTTCAAGACCGTTCCCTTAGGCCGCTCGGGCAACCCACCCGCGCCCCAGCCACCTGCGGCGGAGCGGGCTACAGACTACCGGCCCCGCGTCACGTGTCGCAGCATCGTTCCTCGGTCGGGCCTTGGGACGAGCAACTGGAGCGGGCTGGAGCGGGCAGCAGTGCGGGCAACCGGTGCCGGCGGGCCGACGTCAGCTGTCGCCGTTGCGTTCTCCTAGGACGAGGTCCGCCGTCTTCTCCTTGCCGTCGCGCTGGAACGTGAGCGTCACCTTGTCGCCCGGCTTGTGGTTCCAGATCTCGCTGATCAGGGTCGGGCCACTGTCGATCGGCTTGCCGTTGAACTTGGTGATGATGTCGCCCGGCTTGAAACCGGCCTTCGCGGCCGGACCGTTCGGGGACACCGCCGCGGTGCCGCCCGCGCCCTGGGTGGCGATCTTGGCGCCCGAGTTCTTGTCCGTCATGTCGACCGTGGCGCCGATCACCGGGTACACCGGCTTGCCCGTCCTGATCAGCTGCTCGGCGACGTTCTTCGCCTGGTTGATCGGGATGGCGAAGCCGAGGCCGATCGAGCCGGCCTGCGTCTGGCCGAGGCCGCTTCCCGCCGACTGGATCGCGGAGTTGATGCCGATCACCGCGCCGCCCGCGTCCAGCAGCGGGCCGCCGGAGTTGCCCGGGTTGATCGAGGCGTCGGTCTGCAGCGCGCTCATGTACGAGTTCTTGCCGCTGGAGCCGTCGCCCGAGGCGACAGGCCGGTTCTTCGCGCTGATGATGCCGGTGGTGACGGTGTTCGACAGGCCGAAGGGCGCTCCGATCGCGATGGTCGAGTCGCCGACCGCGACCTTCTCGGAGTCCCCGAGGGCCAGCGGGGCCAGCCCGGAGGGGGCGTTCTTCAGCTTCAGTACGGCGACGTCGTAACCCTGGGCCCGGCCGACCACCTCGGCGTCGTACTTCTTGCCGTTGGAGAAGATCGCGGACAGCGTGCCGCCGTCGGCCGCGGTTGCCACCACATGGTTGTTGGTGAGGATGTGGCCTTCCTTGTCGTAGACGAAGCCGGTCCCCGTACCGCCTTCGCCCTGGCCACTCTCACCCGTACCGCCGCCGCCCGCCTTCGCCTCGATCGTGACCACGCTGGGCAGCGCCTTGCCCGCGACGGCGGCGACCGTGCCGGGCTCCCGCTTGAAGTCCCTGGGTGCCTCGCCCGCGGAGACCGTGGTCGAGCCGGTCGTGTCGTCGTTGCGCTCGGCGGCCCAGTTGCCGATGCCGCCGCCGACACCGCCCGCGACGAGTGCGGCGAGGAGCACCGCGGCGATCAGCCCGCCGGAACGTTTGCGCGGCTGCTCCGGCACCTGAGCCGGCGCTCCCCAGACGGGACCACCGCTGCCGCCCCCGTAGGAGGGGAGGGCCGGCGGGGGCGGCGGCCATGCGGCTCCCGGTTGCTGCGCACCGGCAGGCACACCTCCATGCGCCCCCGCCGACGCGGCAGCGGGTACGGGCCCGGGCAGCGGCGCGGTGGCAGGCTCGGGCTGGGGGGACTGCCCGAGTTGCTCTGCCGCTGCCCGCTCATGAGCCTCACCGTGTGAGGCGTGCGCGTCGTGTGTCCCGTGTGTCTCGGTTCCCGGAGCGGACGCATGCGTGCCATCGGGAGCGGCGGCCGGCACAGGAGGTACGGACGGGGCGGCCGGAACCGCAGTGCCCTCGTTGCCCTCGTTCTCAGTGCTCACAGCTCTTTTCTCCTCAGGTTCCACGTCAGTCTTCAGGTTCCACGTCAGTCTTCGGCTTGCATTCCGCTGTGCAAGTGTCTGCCGTCAGCTTTTCCCAGAGCGCGTCAGGCCACTGTAAGCAGGACCTGTGCGTATGCCCGCAATCCTTTACGTCCGACAAAAGGGACGCATCTTCAGGCACACCTGACGCGCTCGTCGGCCGTCGGAGGCGCCGGCCCACCGGACGGCTCGCCACTGGCTGTCACCGGCTCCCCGCACACGCGCCTACCCCGCCACGGTGACACCATGACGCGGTGACCCAAGCACGACAGCACAACATCCAGGTCGTCGCCCACCGAGGCGCCTCCGAAGACGCCCCCGAGCACACCCTGGCCGCGTACAAGAAGGCGATCGAGGACGGCGCCGATGCCCTCGAGTGCGATGTACGCCTCACCGCCGACGGCCATCTCGTCTGCGTCCACGACCGCCGCGTCAACCGCACCTCCAACGGCCGCGGCGCCGTCTCCGCCCTGGAGCTCGCGGATCTCGCCGCCCTCGACTTCGGAACGTGGAAGGGCCACGAGGACGCCACGGAGAGTCCCGACTGGGGAGACCCCTCGCTCACCTCCGTACTCACCCTCGAGCGACTGCTCGAGCTGGTGGCCGATTCCGGCCGCCGTATCGAGCTGGCCATCGAGACCAAACACCCGACCCGCTGGGCGGGCCAGGTGGAGGAACGGCTGCTCCAGCTGCTCGGGCGGTTCGGCCTGGCGGACCCCGCGACGGTCGGCGACTCGCCCGTACGGATCATGAGCTTCTCGGCCCGCTCCCTGCACCGGGTCGCGGCGGCCGCGCCGAACATCCCCACCGTCTATCTGATGCAGTTCGTGTCCCCGCGGCTGCGCGACGGACGGCTGCCCGCCGGCGCGCGCATCGCCGGGCCCGGTATCCGGATCGTCCGCAGCCATCCCGGCTATATCGCCCGGCTGCACCGGGCGGGCCATCGTGTCCACGTCTGGACGGTCAACGAGCCGGAGGACGTCGAGCTCTGCGCCCGCCTGGGCGTGGAGGCAATCATCACCAATCGCCCCAAACAGGTGCTGACCCAGTTGGGTCGCCTGTAACCCCGATTACAGGGAGTGCACCGGCGCGTTCGGTCCGTATTCGATCGTTACGAGTGCGTCACTGGCCCCGCCATGGCCGGTTTCCGGTCCAGTCCATTGGGGCATTCACACCGTGGCGTGGGGCAAAGGAGGTCTCGGGGGTGGCGTTGGTGGTGGCACAGGAGGTGCCCACGTCGTCGAGCATGGCCGTACCCCATGGTCCTGCGGGCGTGGGTGAGGCACGACACCGAATGCGTGAGCAGTTGAGCCGCAGCGGGGTGTCGGAGACGGTCCTCGACGATGCAGTACTGATCCTTTCCGAACTGCTCAGCAATGCCTGCCGGCATGGCCGGCCGCTGGGGCACGCGGAGGTGGGCGACGGCGATGTCCGCGCCGCCTGGCGCATGGACAGAGCAGGCCGGCTGACGGTCGAAGTGACGGATGGAGGCGGTCCGACCCGACCGGTTCCGGCCACGCCTTCGGTCACCGCCCGCGGCGGCCGTGGGCTCAACATCATCAGCGCGCTGGCCCAGGACTGGGGTGTCCGCGACAGCGCGACCGGTGAGGTCACCGTGTGGGTGATTGTCACCGAAGGTCATCGGCGCGAGGATTTCGCTACGCGCGTCGCAGGCCCCAGCTTCGACTTCGGGGGGGCGTACGACGATCTCGACTGAACCGGGACCAACCGCTGTGGGGCGCTGCACCCCCCGGAAGGCGACGGACGGCTAGGCTCGCGCCCGAGACAAGCACCACCGCAGTCGGGAGAGAGCCACACCATGGCCAAGAAGCGCCCCCAGACCAAGGCCGCCAGGCCCCAGGTGACCAACGGCGAGGTTCCGGCCGTCGGGGCCCGTGAGCCCTGCCCATGCGGATCGGGCCGCCGCTACAAGGCCTGTCACGGCCGGGCCGCCGCGCACGCCGTAACCGAGCTGGTCCAGCGCCCCTTCGGCGATCTGGTCGGCGAGTGCGACTGGGTGGCCCTGCGGGAGCTGGTGCCCGCCGCGACCGTCGCGCTGACCCTCAAGGGCGGACTGCCCGAGGGCGTGCCGTCGGTGACCCTCGCGACCGTACTGCCGATGGCGTGGCCGGCACTGCGCCGCGACGACGGCTCCGTACTGCTCGGCCTGCAGAACGACACCTCGTCCGGCGACCTCAGCCGCCATCTCGCCGACACCCTGCAGCGGGCGCTGGCCGCCGATCCCGGCACCCCGGTCGCCGCGCAGCGCGTGCCTGCCGAGGGGCCGCGACTGCAGGATCTCCTCGACGAGAGCGCCGCCTTCGAGCCGACCGTCCACTCCGGCTTCGAGTTCTGGATCCCGGGCTCGGCGGAGAGCGCGTCCCCCGAGGTGGCCGCATCCCTGGAGCGCGCCAACGCCGCGGCGATCCCGACCGTGAAGCTCTCCAGTGTGGACGCCGCGTACTGGTGCGAGACCCCGGAGAAGAACCACCTCCGCTGGGTCATGCCGCACCCCGAGGAGCAGCTCCTCGACGCGCTCGCCCGGCTGCACGCCGCCGGTACGTCCTCACTCGGCGATGGCACCCGGCTGGTCGGCTCCTTCCGCGCACACGGGCTGATGGTCCCGGTCTGGGACCTGCCGAGCGGGATGGGGGCCGAGGAGTGCGAGAAGCCCGCGGCGGAGTTCGCGGAGCGGCTCGCGAAGGCTCTGGAGACGGACGCTCCGCTGACCGCGGAGGAGCGCCGGTCGCGCGGCGGGCTCACCAACCGCCAAGTCACCCTGAGCTGAGAGTGACGGTTTCTGTCGACCGATAGGTGACTCCAGTCACAACTCGCCCTACGAGCCGGTAAATCCCTGTCCGAATACCCGAGATCGAATTTGCGAACTGCCGATCTCTTGTTACGGTTCTAGAAGCCCGGTCGCTGGTGCATCCCCCGTCGCCAGCGACCGGGCGCTTCCATTTCTGCGGAGCGGTTCGTTCCGTCAACGGCTCGCAGGGGCGCCAGAGTTACTCCCCCGGACCACAGCGGCAAGCGCTCTTCTCCCGCACCGTCCGCAGTTGCGAACTCCGCCACCACCGAATAGCCCTCGGCAGGGTCGCGAGAGGGCTCACGAGGCGTCTCGCAGACGTCCGGGCGTCATTCGCCCCGACCGCCCAGTTGTTCTGCTGAGTGCGCCGGCCGGGGCCCATCGGAGTGAGTACGGAACCCAATTCCTGGCCCGTCGCATTGCGGTAGTAAGTACGTACTCAGGTGCCGCGCCCCTCGGCCGGCACGCAGGTCTGCGCCTCGCCCCCGTCCGGAGAGGCGAGTTCCGGCCCACATCGCGCGGCCGTCCGAGGCAGTGGCCCCGGTCACACCAGAGACCTGGACGGTGGGCACCAACGCCGGCTCGTGCGCTGTTTTCGGCCCTGTTCACGGACGGGGCCGGCGGCAGGCAGCGCGGTGAACACCACGGCGGCGGCAGGCTCGATCGTGCGGAGATTCATGGGATCACCGCGCCGATTGCGCGGAAATTCCTCACGCTGGGCCGAAAATGCCGACGGAATTGGGCGCCGGGTAGCCGCGCGCCCAATTCCGGTACAACTCGGTCCAGCGCTTACCCGTACGAGTGACAGAGCTGGACCGTGAGCACTCGAGCCCTCGATCGAGCTCAGTAGGCGAGCCGACTACCGCCGTCCGGTGCGCTGGTGCTCGCCTCGACCAGCGCGTCCACCACCGCCTCCACATCCGGCAGCCAGGGAGCCGCGGATCCCGGCAGCGGCGCGCGCTCCCAGCGCACCTGCCCCGTTCCCGTCTCCGAGGGCGGCAGCACCAGATAGCCGCCCTCGCCGTGGAAGCGCAGCGAACTGGGCACACAGTCCTTGACGAAGAGCAGTTCGCCGAGCTGTTCCAGGGTGTACGGAGCCACCAGCAGCGACCAGCGGGTCGGCGTCGCGACAACTGGTCCCAGCCGTATGCCCATCCGGTCGAGCGCCGAGAGCGCGAGCGCCCCGGCGACGGCCGGCAGGCTCACCGCGCACGGCGCAAGGCCGCCCGTGGCCAGCACGATCGGGGCGGTGGGCCGGTTGGTCCACCACCAGCGCACCATCCGCTCGTCGGTCGTCGCGGCCAGGATTGCGGGGTCGAAGGGGTGCGCGCCGGGTACGACGCACTCGGAGTCGGGGCAGGCGCAGCCGCGCCCGCGGTCACCGCGAATACCGGCCGCTTTCAGTCCCACACCAGGGAGTACGGGCCATTGCCACTCGGCGGCGCAGGTGAGCGCCGCTTCAAGCTGTACAGGCCCCCTCTTGCGCCGGAACCGGAGCCTGCGTCGCCTTCCGAGGATCTCGCGCATGAGCGCTCGTTCCTTTCCGTTGAACGCCGAGGTCCACATCACACCATGTGTGCAGCTCTTCACTGTGCGTATAATTCGGCGCATCACCGCCCCTTGCCGGTGGCATGGGCGACCCCCCGCTTCGCCTGCGACAGGATCGCCGCCCGGGGGCCGAACGTGGGCTGTAGTCCATTAAACGCGTGGCGAGGGGTGGCGTGCGCCTGGCGCTTGTAGTCCCGCTGTAACTTTTCCCCGCCACTCGGGGATGAGGCGCGGCCTACGGGCTTTAGGACGCCCGGTCCCGCCGCCAGGTTCCGGGGCGGTCCCAACTGCCCCTGGCCATCACCGTTTACGTACCCATCACGCTTGGAATGACGCTCTGCCGAACGACCTCAGTCGACCCCAGTAGACCGCCATCGGGTGCATTTTTCAGCCAAGTTAACGGTCTCGTAGACACCACCAATCCCACTGGTGCAATGCTGGACATCCCCTTACTTGTGCGTGTACATGTGGATGCATTGATAGCGGCGCAGAATGACATGGGGGTTTGCGATGCTATTGAGCGAAACGCACCAGTCGGAAAGCCGGCTGCCATGAGCGCCCCTCACCTGCCGAAAGTGGCTGGAATCGATTCAGCGGTTCCCGCGCCCACGCACACTGCCCCGCCGCTGCCCGCGGTCCCGGCGGCACCGGCCCCTCCCGGAGCGGTGATTCAGGACCGGCTGGCCGGATGGGTCTCCGATCTGACCACGCTCCACGAACTGACCGAGCGCCTGGCCAGGACCGGTTCGCTCGACGACGCCCTCCATGAACTGCTGCGCGCCGGGGCCGCCCTGGTCGGCGCCCCCCGCGGCATGATCGTCCTCGAACCGTCGCACGTCACCTCACGGGCCGAATGCTTCGAGTCGGACAGCGGCCCCGCCCTCACCAAGGGCCTCGGGCTCACGCATGCCGAGCTCGGCCATATCGAGACAGTGCCGCGCGGCGCCACCGCATGCGGCCGGATCCTGGACGGCAGACTCCCGGACGGGCAACCAGGGCCCACCGGGCCGCCGGAGGCCGTCGCCAACGCCGACCTCCTCGGCGACGAGACGCTCGACCCCCGATACCGCGAGGTCGCCGTCCGCCTCGGGTATGCCGCCAGCTACACCGTGCCGCTCGCCTCCCGGGCGGCCGGGACACTCGGCGCGGCCGTCTGGATGTACGACGAGCCGGCCGCCCCGGTGGAGCGCCAGTGCCATCTCGTCGGCCTCTACATGCGATACGCCACCGAGCATCTGGACCGTCTCCTCGAGCTGGAGCACGCCCGCGCCACAGTGGCGACCGTGGCCGAGGAACTGCTGCCCAGCCGACTGCCCCGGGTGCCCGGCGTCCAGCTCGCCGCCCGGCACCGCACAGGACCGCACGGCGGCGGCGACTGGTACGACGCGCTGCCGCTGCCCGAGGGCGCGCTGGGGCTCGCCGTCGGATCGGTCAGCGGCTCGGGGCCGAGCGCGCTGGCGGCGATGGGACGGCTGCGCGCCTCCCTGCGCGCGTACGCCGTGATGGAGGGCGAGGATCCCGTCGCCGTGCTCTCCGATCTGGAACTGCTGCTGCGGCTGACCGAACCCGCGCGCACCGCCACCGCGCTCTTCGCCTACGCCGAACCGGCCCGGGGAAAGATCGTGCTGGCCGGGGCCGGGCACACCCCGCCGCTGATGGTCGGCGAGCGGCGCACCGAGTTCGTCGAGACATCCCTGTCGGCGCCGCTGGGAATGCTCGCCTGCTGGGAGGCGCCGAGCGTGGAGCTCGCGCCCGAGCCTGGAGAAACGGTGCTGCTGTATACGGACGGACTGCTGCGGCATACCGGAGACCCCATGGACCGGGCCTTCGCGCGGCTGCACGCAGCGGCCGTGAGCGTGCCCAAGGCCGCCCGCGACGATCCGGCGGCGATCGCCGATCACGTGCTGCGCACGGTGCTGCCCAAGGGGCTCGACGAGGCCCAGACCGGTGAGGACGTGGTACTGCTCGCCGCCCGTTTTGACTGATTTCCCACACGTTTTCCACAGGGCTCAGGGCCGTCTTCCCGTCGCACATACGATGGAAGGCGGTCCAGAGTCGTATCGAGGAGGCAGACGTGGCCGAGGAGCTCACCCCGGCGGAATCCGATCTTGCTGCTGACGCAGCAGGCCCGGAAGAAGAAGAGCAGCCGATCAAGCAGCGCAAGAACGGCCTGTACCCGGGCGTGTCCGACGAGCTCGCGGAGAACATGACGACCGGCTGGGCCGATACCGAGCTGCGCGATCTGGAGCCCATCGCGCAGGCCTCGCACACGGCCGCCCGCCGTGCCGCGCTCTCGGCGCGCTTCCCCGGCGAGCGCCTGGTGATCCCCGCGGGCAATCTGAAGACCCGCTCCAATGACACGGAGTACGCCTTCCGCGCCTCCACTGAGTACGCCTACCTCACCGGCGACCAGTCCGAGGACGGCGTCCTGGTGCTCGAGCCGACCGCCGACGGGCACCGGGCGACCATCTGTCTGCTGCCCCGCTCCAACCGCGAGAACGGCGAGTTCTGGCTGTCCGGCCAGGGCGAGCTCTGGGTCGGCCGCCGCCACTCCCTCAGCGAGGCCGAGCAGCTGCTGGGCATCCCCGCCAAGGATGTGCGCGAGCTGCCCGAGCAGCTGCGCCAGGCGACCGGCGCGGTCCGCGCCGTACGCGGGCACGACGCCGGCATCGAGGCGGCGCTGACCGACAAGGTCACCGCGGAGCGCGACGAGGAGCTGCGCGTCTATCTCTCCGAGGCGCGTGCCGTGAAGGACGAGTTCGAGATCGGCGAGCTGCAGAAGGCGTGCGACTCCACCGCGCGCGGATTCGAGGACGTCGTCAAGGTCCTGGACAAAGCCGAGGCGACCAGCGAGCGCTACATCGAGGGCACCTTCTTCCTGCGCGCCCGCGTCGAGGGCAACGACATCGGTTACGGGTCGATCTGCGCGGCGGGCCCGCACGCCACCACCCTGCACTGGGTGCGCAACGACGGCCCGGTCCGCTCCGGCGAGCTGCTGCTGCTGGACGCCGGCGTGGAGACCCACACCCTCTACACCGCCGACATCACGCGCACCCTGCCGATCAACGGCCGCTTCAACGAGCTGCAGCGCAAGATCTACGACGCCGTGTACGAGTCCCAGGAGGCGGGCATCGCGGCGGTGAAGCCGGGCGCCAAGTACCGCGACTTCCACGACGCCTCGCAGCGCGTGCTCGCCGAGAAGCTCGTCGAGTGGGGCCTGGTCGAGGGCCCGGTGGAGCGTGTCCTCGAACTGGGTCTGCAGCGCCGCTGGACGCTGCACGGCACCGGCCACATGCTCGGCATGGACGTCCACGACTGCGCCGCCGCGCGCACCGAGGCATACGTCGACGGGACGCTGGAGCCCGGCATGTGCCTCACGGTGGAGCCCGGTCTCTACTTCCAGGCGGACGATCTGACGGTGCCGGAGGAGTACCGCGGCATCGGCGTCCGGATCGAGGACGACATCCTGGTCACCGAGGACGGCAACCGGAACCTGTCGGCGGCGCTGCCGCGGCAGGCCGACGAGGTCGAGGCCTGGATGGCCTCGCTCAAGGGCTGACCGGACAGGGCTGACCGGACGACGGATACGGCGGAGGGCGCGCGGCTCAGGACACCTTGAGCAGCGCGTCCTCCCGCCACTTCAGGATCTTGTCGAAGCTGACCACCGCGCCCCGGCCCGGCCGGTTGCGGAAGTGGACATGGTCGGCGAGCTGCTCGATCAGACAGAGACCGCGGCCGCTCTCCGCGGTCGGCGAGGCCGGCGTCATGGCGTACGCGCACTGCCCGCCGTGCCGCATCGGAAAGCCCGGACCCGAATCGGCCACTTCGATACGGCACGTCTCGCCGTCCAGATATGCGGTCACCCGGTACGCCGCCGAGGCTTCGCCGGACCCCCGGTCACCGCCGTGCTCCACGGCATTCGCGCAGGCCTCGCTCAGCGCGACCGAGAGATCGTACGAAATATCAGGATCAACCCCCGCGGTCTCCATCGTGCCGAGCAGCAGCCGACGGGCGAGCGGAACGCTCGCAGCTTCGCGCCTCAAGTGGAGAGACCACCAGATGCTCATGCTCCAGCCTCCTGGCTGCGCCTCGACATACCGATACGTATTGCCGCAAGACGCGGTCCGTAAGCACACAGTTGACGTGATTCCGCTCATTCGGCGGATGCGCCCCCCGAGCGCGCCGGTGTATGTCGGAAAAGGGATCTTCCGGACCTGCCGTGTGGGCCGTCCCACCGCAGTGCGATGATGGCCCGGCCATGTCGTCCATCCCCGTTGCACGCGCCGGAGCCGGTCTACGGCTGCTGAGGGCCGCGGTGTTCACCGCGGTCTGTGTTGTGCTGTCCGCGACGGGACATGCCTTGGCCGCTTGTGCGGCCGTCCCCTGGTGGACGCTGGCGTTCGGCTTCCTCGCGGTGTTCGCGCTGGTCGCGCCGTTCGCCGGACGGGCGCGCTCACTGCCGTCCATCGCCGTCGCGCTGACCGTCGGACAGCTCGCTCTGCACACTCTGCTCGGCCTCGGGCAGCAGCATCAGCTGCAGCTGGCGCCGACGGCCGACGACGCGCTGATCAGGATGGCCGCGAAGCTGGTGTGCGGCGCGGGCGCCTCGTCCCTGAGCCACACCGACGCGCAGCGGATCGTCACCAACGCGGGCATCGCTCCGGCGGGGCACAGCGCCCATGTTCATATGGCGCAGACCGCCGCCGCATCGCCCGAGCTGCTGCCGACCCTCCCCATGATCCTGGGGCATCTGCTGGCCGCGCTCGCCACCGGCTGGCTGCTGCGGCGCGGGGATCTGGCGCTGCTCCGGCTGATCAGGCTCTCCGCCGACTCGGCGCATGAGGTGGCTCAGGCGGCGTGGCTGCGTTCGCTGCGTGCCGCGCTCGTTCTCGTACGGGCGCTGCGTGCCGGTCTCCCGGGGGCGCCCGCGGTGGATCCGCGCGCTCCCCGGCCGTCCTCCGGTCCGCCTCCGCCACCGGCCGGTGAGGCGCTTCAACACACGGTGATCAGGCGCGGGCCTCCCGCCCGCCTCGCTCTCGCAGCCTGACGCGGCCCACTCGACGGGAGTGGTGTCGCGGTGCCCGCGCACCCGTATGCGCCGGCACTCACTCGCCTCTCCTGATCCGGAGTGTCTTCTGCCATGAACGTTTCCCGTATCGCGCTCGCGACCGGCGTCGCCGCCTCCTCCGTACTGCTGCTTTCCGGCACCGCCTTCGCGCACGTCAGCGTGCAGCCGCAGGGCGAGGCCGCCAAGGGCGGCTACGCGACGGTCAACTTCAAGGTCCCCAACGAGCGCGACAACGCCTCGACCGTGAAGCTCGAGGTCAACATCCCCACCGAGCACCCGCTGTCGTCCGTGATGCCGCAGCCTGTGCCCGGCTGGAAGGTCGAGGTCACCAAGTCCAAGCTGGCCAAGCCGCTCCAGGTGCACGGCAAGCAGATCACCGAGGCGGTCTCCAAGGTCACCTGGACGGCGGACGGCTCCAAGATCGGGCCCGGCCAGTTCCAGCAGTTCCCGCTCTCTCTCGGCAAGCTTCCCGAGGACGCCGACCAGTTGGTGTTCAAGGCCCTCCAGACGTACGACAACAAGGAAGTCGTGCGCTGGATCGAGGAGGCGAAGGAGGGCGCCGCGGAGCCCGAGTCGCCCGCGCCCGTCCTGAAGCTGTCGGCCGCCACCGGGGACGAGCACGGCGGCGGCGCGAAGGACGCGTCCGCGAAGGACGGCAAGAACGCCGGTCATGACGAGGACACGAAGTCCGAGGAGGCCTCGGACGGCAGCAGCGACACCACGGCCCGCATCCTGGGCATCGTCGGCATTCTCGTCGGTGTCGCGGGTGTTGCCTTCGGCGTCCTGGCCGGACGCCGCCGCACGTCCTGATGCGCCGCCCGACGCTTCGTACATCACATTTGGGATATTTCTCCATGCGTAAGAAGACTGTGCTCGCGGCCACGCTCGTCGTGGCCGCCGGGCTCACGCTGTCCGCCTGCGGGGGCGGAGACGACTCGGCCAAGAGCCCCGTCGCCGATGTCTCCGCCGAGGCGAACCGGCCCGCGACCCTGCTCGACCAGCCCTACACCAAGCCGAACCTCGTCCTGACGGACACCCACGGCAAGAAGTACGACCTGCGCGAGCAGACCAAGGGCAAGCCGACGCTGATCTACTTCGGCTACACGCACTGTCCCGACGTCTGCCCGCTGACGATGAGCAATATCGCCATCGCCAGGAAGAAGCTCCCCAAGGCCGACCAGGACAAGCTCCAGGTCGTCTTTGTCACCACCGACCCGGAGCGGGACACCGCGGCCGAGCTCGCCAAGTGGCTGCCGAGCGCAGGCGATCCGTCCTTCACCGGTCTCACCGGCGACTTCCCGACCATCCAGGCGGGCGCGCGCCAGATCGGCATCGGCATCGACCCGCCGAAGAAGGAGAAGGACGGCACGGTCGTCTCCATGCACGGCGCGCAGGTCATCGCGTTCTCCCCGAAGACCGACGCGGGCTACGTCCTGTACAGCCAGGACACCACGGCGGACGACTACGCCAAGGACCTGCCGAAGATCATCCGTGGAGAGAACCCGTGAGCCGCCGTTCGACCCTCGCCGGCGTCATGGCCCTGAGCGCGGGGCTGGCGCTGGCGGGCTGCTCGTCCGACGGCGAGCCCGAGTTGAAGGTCAATGGTGCCTTCATGCCACAGCCCGTCGGCGACGACATGGCAGCCGGGTTTCTGACGGTGCACAACAGCGGGGGCACGGCCGACAAGCTCACCTCCGTCACCAGCGACCTCTCCGACGACATCACGATCCATGAGTCCAAGGACCAGAGGATGCAGGAGGTGAAAACCTTCGACGTACCGGCGGACGGCGAACTCAATCTCGAACGCGGTGGAAACCACATCATGTTCATGAAGCTCAAGCAGAAGCCGAAGCAGGGCGAGAAGGTCACCTTGGAGCTGCGCTTCGAGAAGTCCGGCCCGATCAAGGTCGAACTTCCCGTGAAGGAACCCACCTACAGCCCGAAGAAGCACTGAGCACCGAGGGACTGATCACGCCATGACAGCCACCGCCCCGCGCTTCGGCCCTTCACCGGTCCGGCTGCTGCTCGCCGCGACCGTGCTCCTCGGCACGCTCATCGGCGCACTCCTGGCCGGCGCGAACCCCGCGTCGGCCCACGCCGCACTGACCGGGAGCAACCCGAAGGACGGGGCGGTGGTCGCCACCGCCCCGGGCAACGTCACGCTCACCTTCTCCGAGCAGGTCGCCATGGGCGACGACTCGATCCGGGTCCTCGAACCCAGCGGCAAACGCGCCGACAAGGCCAAGGTCCGCGACCTCGGCACCGGCGGCAAGGTCATGTACGGCGTCGATCTGCTGCCCGGACTGCCCAACGGCACGTACACCGTGGCCTGGAAAGCCGTCTCCGCCGACAGCCATCCGGTCTCCGGAGCCTTCACCTTCTCCATCGGAGCGCCCTCCAAGACCACCGCCGCCGTGCCCGACCAGAAGGCCGGCGGAGGTGTCGTCGGAGTCCTCTACGACATCGCGCGCTACGCCTCGTACGCCGGTTTCGTACTGCTCACCGGCGGCGCGGCCTTCGTCATCCTCTGCTGGCGGCGCGGCGCTTCCGTAAGGCCGCTGCAGCGCCTGGTCGTCCAGGGATGGGTGACGCTCACCGCGGCCACCCTTGCGCTGCTCCTGCTGCGCAACCCCTACACCGGCTCCGGAAAACTGGCGGACACCTTCGACCTCGGCGGGCTGCGGGACGTCCTTCAGACCAAGACCGGGGCCGCGCTCAGCTCCCGGCTGATGCTGCTCGGGGCCGCCGCCCTGTTCATCGCCGTGCTCTTCGGGGCGTATGCGAAGCGGGAGGACGAGACCGAGAAGAAGGATCTGACCTTCGGTCTTGCCATCGGCGGCACGGTCGTCGCGGCCGGGATCGCCGGGACCTGGGCGCTGTCGGAGCATGCATCGACCGGTATCCAGCCGGGGCTCGCGATGCCCGTGGACGTACTGCATCTGCTGGCCGTCGCGACCTGGCTCGGCGGGCTCGCGGCGCTGCTGACCGCGCTGTACCTGGCACCGTCGATCGAGCGCGCGGCGGTACTGAGCTTCTCGAAGGTCGCGTTCGGCAGCGTCATGGTGCTCGCCGCGACCGGGATCTACCAGTCCTGGCGGCAGGTCGGCTCGTGGTCGGCGCTGACCGGGACGACGTACGGACAGCTGCTGCTGGCCAAGGTGGCGCTGGTTGTTGTCATGGTCGCCGTGGCGTGGATCTCGCGGCGGTGGACGGCGCAGCTCAGTGAGACGCGGACGGCCGAAGTTCGGACCGACGAGGCCGAGCGGGAGCCGGTGACCGTCCCCGAGAACGCGGACGCCGAGGAAGCGGAGGACTCGCAGGTCTCGGAGCTTTCGCAGGTCTCGCAGGTCACGGAGGTCTCGCAGGTCACGGAGGTCTCTGCCGACCCGGAGCGGGCGGCTCAACTCGCCCGCCAGAAGGCCGCGGTGGCGACGGCGGAGAAGAAGCGGAACCGGGACGCCGATCCCGAGCGCTCCGGACTGCGCCGTTCCGTACTGGCCGAGGCAGGCATCGCGGTGATCCTGCTGGGCGTGACGACCGTGCTGACGAGCACCGAACCGGGCCGTACGGAGGAAGAGGCGGCCAAGGCCGGCAGCACTCAGGCGGCCGCCACCGTGCCCCAGGGGCCGACCGAGATCAAGATGCCCTTCGACACCGGCGGCCGGAGCGGCAAGGGCACGGTACGGCTCACCTTCGATCCGGCCACCTCGGGCGCCAACGAGATGCACGTCTGGGTCGACCGGCCGGACGGAAAGCCGCTGGACGTGCCCGAGGTGAAGGTCGCCTTCACGCTCAAGGCCAAGCAGATCGGTCCGCTGCCGATCACCCCAGACCGCATCACTGCCGGACACTGGAGCGCGGCCGCGGTCCAGATCCCGATGCCCGGCGACTGGCAGGTCCAGGTGACCGTACGGTCCTCCGACATCGACCAGACGACCATCGACAAGAACATCAAGATCGGCTGACGTACCTGTGAGTGACCCTGTGCGCGACAACGACATCTCCAGGCGGCGGCTGCTCGGCACCGTGGGCGCCGGCGCCACCGGTCTTGCGCTGGGCGCTGCGGGCGGCGCCGCCGCGTACGCCGGCGCGGCAGGCGAAGCCCCCGCCGCGCTGAGCACCGTCGGCGCGACCGGCATCGCCTTCCACGGCGAGCACCAGGCGGGCATCACCACGCCCCTGCAGGCGTGCGGCCATCTGATCGCCTTCGACCTGGCGCCGGGCGCGGGCCGCAAGGAGGCGGCCGCGCTGATGCGCCGCTGGTCCGCGCTCGCGAGCGAACTGATGGCGGGCAGGGCGGCCGGCGACGGCGACACAGGCGTCGCGCTGGACGCCGGGCCCTCTTCGCTGACCGTCACGTTCGGCTTCGGCCGCACCTTCTTCGACCGTACGGCGCTGGTGGCACAGCGGCCGCCGGAGCTGGATCCGCTGCCCGCCTTCTCCTCCGACCAACTGGACGCCAAGCGGTCCAACGGCGATCTGTGGGTGCAGATCGGCGCGGACGACGCGCTGGTCGCCTTCCACGCACTGCGCGCGATCCAGAAGGCGGTCGGGGACGCGGCCCGGGTGCGCTGGCAGATGAACGGCTTCAACCGCTCGCCGGGCGCCACCGGAAAGCCGATGACCGCACGCAATCTGATGGGCCAGCTCGACGGAACGGCCAATCCGAAGCCGTCCGAGGCCGACTTCGGCAAGCGGATCTTCGTGCCGTCCGAGACGTCGGGCACGAAGTACGACTGGCTGGCAGGAGGCTCGTACGCCGTTGTACGACGCATCCGGATGCTGCTCGACGACTGGGAGCGGCTCTCGCTGAAGAAGCAGGAGCTGGTCATCGGCCGGCGCAAGTCCGACGGCGCCCCGCTGACCGGCGGAACCGAGACCACCGAGCTCGCGCTGGACAAGACGGGGCCCGACGGGAAGCTGGTCATTCCGGACAACGCCCACGCCCGGATCTCGGCTCCGGAGCAGAACGGCGGTGCGGCCATGCTGCGTCGGCCGTTCTCCTTCCACGACGGGATCGGCGCGGACGGAACGCCGGACGCGGGGCTGCTCTTCGTCTGCTGGCAGGCCGATCCGCTGCGCGGCTTCGTACCGGTGCAGCGCAAGCTCGACCGGGGCGACGCGCTGTCGGCATTCATCCGGCACGAGGCGAGCGGGCTGTTCGCGGTGCCTGGCGGGGCACGGACCGGCGAGTACGTGGGCCAGCGGCTTCTGGAGTCGTAAGGATCGCGGGCCCTTCGGATCCCGGGCCCATTAGGGTGACGGTATGTCGGCCACGCGCTTCACGTATCTCGGTCCCGAGGGCACCTTCACCGAAGCCGCCCTGCGCACGCTTCCCGAAGCAGCCACCCGCGAGCTCGTCCCGATGCTGTCCGTGCCCGCGGCGCTGGATGCCGTACGGAACGGGGATGCCGCGGCCGCCCTCGTACCGATCGAGAACTCCGTGGAGGGCGGCGTCACCGCGACCCTCGACGAGCTGGCCTCCGGACAGCCGCTGATGATCTACCGCGAGGTGCTGCTGCCGATCGCCTTCGCGCTGCTCGTGCGGCCGGGCACCAAGCTCTCCGAGGTGAAGACGGTGACCGGCCATCCGGTCGCCCAGCCGCAGGTGCGCAACTGGCTGCGGGCGAATCTGCCGGACGCGCTCTGGGAGTCGGCCGCGTCGAACGCGGACGGGGCGCGGCTGGTGCAGGAGGGGCGGTACGACGCGGCTTTCGCGGGCGAGTTCGCGGCCGCGACGTACGGACTCGAGCCGCTGGTCAGCGAGATCCATGACGCGGAGAACGCGGAGACGCGTTTCGTGCTGGTGGGCCGTCCCGCCAGGCCCGCGGCGCCGACCGGCGCTGACAAGACCTCGGTGGTCATCTGGCTGGGCGACGACCACCCGGGTGCACTGCTGGAGCTGCTCCAGGAATTCGCGGTGCGCGGGGTCAACCTGATGCTGATCCAGTCCCGGCCGACCGGAGCGGGCATCGGGAACTACTGCTTTGCCGTGGACGCCGAGGGCCATATCTCGGACCGGCGGGTGGGCGAGGCGCTGATGGGGCTGAAGCGGATCTGCCCGAAGGTGCGGTTCCTCGGTTCGTATCCGCGGGCGGGTGTGGCAGTGGAGGACGTACGGGCGCTGCGCGCGGGGACCTCGGACGCCGAGTTCACGGCCGCGTCGGACTGGCTGGCGCGCTGCCAGGACGGCCGGGCCTGAGCGGTCGGTGCTGTCGGAGCAGCCGGTCCTACCTGCACATTTTCGTTGTCCACAGAAGTTATCCACAGGCATGCTTCTCGACCTGGGGACAAGTCGACAACAGAGGGCGACATGGTCGACATATCGGCTCACTCACCCCACTTCCCTCCACAGAACGGCAGGTTGCCCCGTGTCACCTCAATTCCATTGATCAACCCTTTGGAGCGAGGAATTCCCACCCGAATGAGTGTGTGGGGTGGGTTTGGGTGAGGAATCCTTCGACCCGCGCAGGGCTTTCGGAACGATCGCTTCCGTAGTCCACAGATCCCCCACACAGGCTGTGGATAACTTTACGAAGGCCCGCATCCCTGTGGACAAGGGATGTCCAAATCCCGGACAGGGCAAGGGGGGCAGGTCAATGCGGGCGCTCACCGGGTGCCCCATTTCGGCGAATAGCGTCCTGTTTATTGACGCTTACGCCGGTGATTTACCCGCACCTTTCTAAATTCCGGCAATTCGGGCAAAGTGACACGCAAGGCTATATCGAGTGAGGTGGCGCGAGTCCGCACCGGTAGCCTGGTGGGGTGATTGACCTTCGCCTGCTTCGTGAGGACCCCGACCGTGTTCGCGCCTCCCAGCGCGCCCGTGGAGAGGACGTCGACCTCGTCGACGCCCTGCTCTCCGCCGATGAGCGGCGCAGGTCGTCCGGCCTTCGCTTCGACGAGCTGCGCTCCGAGCAGAAGTCGCTCGGCAAGCTCATCCCCAAGGCCACTCCGGAAGAGCGCGCCGACCTGCTGAAGAGGGCCGAGCAGCTGAAGGCCGACGTGAAGGCGGCCGACGCCGCACAGAACGAGGCCGACGAAGAGACCAGGCGGCTGCTGCTCCAGCTCGGGAACATCGTCCACGGGGACGTCCCGGTCGGCGGCGAGGAGGACTTCGTCGTCCTCGAGACGCACGGCACGATCCGCGACTTCGGCGCCGAGGGTTTCGCGCCCAAGGACCACCTTGAGCTCGGCGAGGCGCTCGGCGCCATCGATGTCGAGCGCGGCGCGAAGGTGTCGGGCTCGCGCTTCTACTACCTGACGGGCGTCGGCGCGCTGCTTGAGCTCGCGCTGGTCAACGCCGCGATCGCGCAGGCGACCGAGGCCGGCTTCATCCCGATGCTGACCCCGGCGCTGGTCCGTCCGCGTGCCATGGAGGGCACGGGCTTCCTCGGCCAGGCTTCGGAGAACGTGTACCACCTGGAGAAGGACGACTACTACCTGGTCGGCACCTCCGAGGTCCCGCTCGCCGCGTACCACATGGACGAGATCATCGAGGCCGACAAGCTGCCGCTGCGGTACGCGGGCTTCTCGCCGTGCTTCCGCCGCGAGGCCGGCACGTACGGCAAGGACACCCGGGGCATCTTCCGGGTGCACCAGTTCGACAAGGTCGAGATGTTCTCGTACGTCGCTCCCGAGGACGCGGAGGCCGAGCACAAGCGTCTGCTGGACTGGGAGAAGCAGTGGCTGACCGGCCTCGAGCTGCCCTTCCAGGTGATCGATGTGGCCACCGGCGACCTGGGTGCCTCGGCCTCGCGCAAGTACGACTGCGAGGCGTGGATCCCGACCCAGGGCAAGTACCGCGAGCTGACCTCCGCGTCGAACTGCGACAGTTTCCAGGCCCGACGGCTCTCGGTCCGGATGCGTGACGGCAAGAAGGTGCAGCCGCTGGCGACGCTGAACGGCACGCTCTGCGCCGTACCGCGCACGATCGTGGCGATCCTGGAGAACCACCAGCTGGCCGACGGTTCGGTGCGGGTGCCCGAGGTGCTCCGTCCGTACCTGGGGGGACGAGAGATCCTGGAGCCGATCTCCAAGTGAGCCCCGCCCCCTTTCCGTACAAGCTTGTCGCGACCGATCTCGACGGCACGCTGCTGCGTGGCGACGACACGGTCTCGGAGCGCACGCGCGACGCGCTCGCCGCGGCCACCGCAGCGGGCGCCGCGCACATCATCGTCACCGGGCGTGCTGTGCCGTGGACCCGGCACATCCTGGACGACCTGGGGTACGACGGCCTCGCGGTCTGCGGCCAGGGCGGGCAGGTCTACCACGCGGGTGAGCACCGGCTGCTGACCTCGGTGACGCTGGACCGGCAGCTGGCCGGACTCGCGCTCTCCAAGATCGAGGCGGAGGTCGGGCCGCTCGCGGTCGCCGCGAGCCGCGACGGGCTCGACGGCGAGGTGCTGGTCGGTCCCGGCTATCGGGTGCAGGAAGGCCCGCTGCCGGTGGTGGCGTTCGAGGACCCGGCCGAGCTGTGGTCCGCACCGCTGAGCAAGGTGTTCATCCAGCATCCGGAGCTCGGTGACGACGCGCTGGCACAGGCTTCCAGGGCGACGGTCGGCAGCCTGGTGGATGTGGTGGTGGCAGGGCCCGGCGTCGTCGAGATACTGCCGCTGGGGCTGAGCAAGGCGACGGGGCTCTCGCTGGCGGCGCGGCGGCTGGGGCTGCGGGCCTCGGACACGATCGCGTTCGGCGATATGCCGAACGACATCCCGATGTTCGGCTGGGCCTCGCACGGTGTGGCGATGGCCAACGCGCACGACGAACTGAAGGCCGTGGCGGACGAGATCACGGCGTCGAACGAGCACGACGGCATCGCGGTGGTGCTGGAGCACTTGCTCGGCTGAGGCGGAAGAGGTGGGGGTCGAACCCACACGGGCATTCACATGCCCCAACACTTTTCGAGAGTGCGGCCGGCGCCTGCTGTCGGCTGGCTCTTCCCGTGGGTACTGCGTGACTGCCGGACCGGGCGACTGCGCAACTGCCGGACCGGGCGGCTTCGTGACCGCGTGACTGCGTGACCGCGTGACTGCATGACCGCGTGACTGCATGACCGCGCGGAGGATGCGCGGATCGAACGCGCGCGGGGTTCACGGCCCCGACGACGGCTTAGCAAGCCGCTGCCTTACCACTCGGCCAATCCTCCGGGAGGGGGCGGCCCGCGCGGATGCGCGCTCGAAGCGGCCGCCCCCGGACAGTCCCCCTGGGCGGCTCGGCGGAGTGGTCGGTGGCTACTCCGCTGCCTGCCCGGGGCTGCCCTGACGGGAGCTCGACGGACTCGCACTCGTACTCTCGGTCATCGCCGCGCTCCTCTCCCGGTAGGTGACGCCGGCCGCACTGGCGTGCTCCGGCTCAACTACTGTGCCTCGGACAGCGGTTCGATGCCACCGAATTACGGTCCGGACGCGGCTCGGTCCGTCCTTGCCGTCGCACGTCAGCAGCCAGCAGACCAGGCCGATGGCGAGAGCGATCGCATGGCCGAGGTCGGTGTAGGTGCCGACGGTGGCGAGCGGCAGACCGAAGAAGGCGAGCGCACCGGCGAGATAGAGCCAGCGCCAGGGCCGCGGGATGCGGTGGGTGAGGATGCCGACCGACGCGGCGAGCCCGTAACTCACCCCGATGTCCACCACATGCGCCATCCGCCGCGGCACCTCGTGGTTCTCGATGCTCATCTTGACGACCTTCTGGCTGATGAGGGTGGCGCAGATATGCGCGGTGGCCACGGTGAACAGCCAGCGCAGAGTGCCGAGCCAGCGCTCGACCGGCGCGTGAAAGACCTCGAAGAGGACCGCGTAGAGGAGGAAGGAAGAGGGGTTCTCGATCCAGAACGAGCTGGTCAGGAGGGACTGGAGGGGATGGGCGGCCAGCTCGTGGATATTGCTGCTGGTGCGGTGGAGCAGGAAACGCTCAAGTCCCTCGGTGGAGAAGGCGATGACGACGCTGGTGATGGCAATGATCAGCAGCCAGATGTGGGTGCCGGGTGAGGAACGGATCCAGCTCCGTACCGGCCGGGAAGGTTCGCCCCGGCCGGTACGGTCTGTCGCTGCGGTCACCCCTCGATCATCGCGCGTACGTCTCGTCGGCGCGCCGTACGACATTGACTGCCGTAGGAACAGGGTGCCCCTGCGGCAGCGTTGTGCGGGGTATCAGCGGCGCTTACGGCGCCGGCTGCGCTGCAGCTCCCTCAGTTGATGGGCGAAGTCGTCCATCCTCCGGTCCATCCGGCGCTCCATCCGCCGCATGTCGTCGGAGAGATCGCAGAGCCGGTTGCTCATGGCCCCGACGACCTGGTTGGTGGCGTCGAGCCGCCGGTCGAGCCGGTCGAGCCGGACGGAGATCCCGTTGATGACCGGACCGAGATCCTGAAGCGCGTGCCCGACGGTGTCCAGGTTCGCCTCGACCTTGGTGACGCGTAGGTCGAGAGAGGCGTAGTCCTGGCGCCGGCCACCGGCCTCCTCGGCGTCGAGGAGGTACGTGCGGACGCAGCGGGCGATATCGCTGTCGCGAAGCAGCATCGCGACATTGAGCACCGTGCGGCGGGTGTAGAGCCTGAGGTGCGCGCGACCCTGTGGATAACCTCTCGAACCGTCGTCCTCTGAAGTGGCCAAGTTGGCCACTTCAAATTCCTGCAGGTCAGATCCCCGGAGCGTGATCATCCCGTTGGAGCCCAGCTCCTCTCGGTGCCGCTTGACGACGCTGTTGATGGCCTCCCTGTGGATTTCGAAGTACCGCGCGACGCCCTCTGTGGATACATGCATTCCGTCCCGGAGCATGACAAGCGCCTTCACCTTGTCCAGGACTTCGACCCGCCCCTGATGCTCGCCGCGCAGCGCGCGCGACTCGAGCAGGGCGACCTCCGATGGCATGAGCAATGCCTTCCGTTCGTGAAACCGATCATGGACGGCCCTCTCCCCGGGCACAGGGGTGGAGGTCGGCTCACGGTGCTGCTCACCCAATGACCGGCCCGGCTTTCGATCCGGCACCGGCAATCCCCAATTTCACGAACTCTCGTCGCTACGAACTCCAGTTGCCTCCACGCACAGTGGACAACGAACCGATAAACGCACAGTTACACGGATATGCGTCAACCCCCGTCCACCGGACGGGGGTTGACTTACAAACGCGATGCTCTACGGTCACTCCTCGCCGGCGAGCTTCAGCACCCGCAGCTTCTGCCCCGCATACCAGGTCGCCACCACCGTGACCCCCACCAGCAGTGCCACCGCCAGCGGCAGGCCCACGTCCGAGCCGATCAGGCCCTCGCCGCCGATCTTCTCGGCGAGCGACAGGGACCACTGCTGCACACTCAGCGTGCGCGCGCCCGGGACCAGGCTGCCGAACAGCGTCTCCCAGACCAGCGCGTAGACGAGCCCTATGACCACCGCGTGCCGGCTGACCGTCCCGAGGAGCAGGAACAGCGCGCTGTAGGCGATCGAGGCGACCAGCGCCGCCACCGTGTACGCCACCGCGACCTGCTGGCCGTTGCCGTTGAGGATGAACCCCGCGACAAAGGTGGGGACCGCCGAGAATGCCATTGTGATCGCGATCGCGACGATCAGCTTGGTGAAGACGATCGTCGACCGCTTCACCGGCTTGGCCAGCAGATAGACGATCGAGCCGTCGTCGATCTCGGGCCCGATCGCCCCGGTGCCCGCGATCACCCCGATCAGCGGCACCATCGTCGCGATGGCGAACCCGCCCAGGACATCGGCGGCGACCTGGTCGTCCAGGCCGTTGAAGCTGCGTACCGCCGCCGCGATGAGCAGCAGCAGACCGGGCAGTACGAACAGAATCGCTGCCCGCCGCTTGCCGAGCACGGCCCGATAGGTGAGCCGGGCGACTGTGGGGTTGTACATGGACGTCACAGCTCCTTTCAGGCCGCTACGAGGTAGGAGAAGACCGACTCGAGGGACTCGTCCGACGGCGAGACCGTGAGCAGCCGGATGGAGTGCTCGCGGGCGACCCGCGGCAGCAGTTGGGTGAACCGGCCGAAGTCGACGGCCTGGATGCGCAGCGCACCTTCGGTCAGGTCGACCTCGATGCCGGCCGTCGACGGGTCGGCGATCAGGGCCGCGGCGAGCGCCCGGTCGTCGCTGGACCGTACGAGATAGCGGTGCGGCCGGTCCGTCATCAGCCGGCGGATCTTGCGGAAGTCGCCGGACGCAGCATGCCGTCCGGCCACGATCACCTCGATATGGGAGGCGAGTTGCTCGACCTCCTCCAGGATGTGGGAGGAGAAGAGCACGGTGCGGCCCTCCGCTCCCATCCGCCGCAGCAGGTCCATCAGCTGCATGCGCTGGCGTGGGTCCATGCCGTTGAAGGGCTCGTCAAGGAGGAGCACGGACGGCTCGTGGACGAGGGCCGAGGCCATCTTCACGCGCTGCCGCATGCCCTTGCTGTACGTCGCGATCTTGCGGTCCTGCGCGTACTCCATCTCCACGGTGGCCAGGGCGCGTTGGGCCTCCTTCCTGCCCAGTCCGTGCAATTCGGCGTTGGCGACGACGAATTCGCGGCCGGTGAGGAAGTCGTACATCGCCTCCCGCTCCGGTACGACGCCGATCTGCCGGTAGACGGACTCGTTGCGCCAGATCGTTCGACCGTCGAGCGTGACGCTTCCCGTGGACGGGTTGAGGAAACCACCCATCATGTTGATGAGCGTGGACTTGCCCGCGCCGTTGGGACCGAGCAGACCCGTGACGCCGGGGCCGATCGTCATGGTCACGTCGTTGACGGCCACGACATTGCCGAACCACCGCGAGGTGTGCTCGATGTTGATGGTGGTCACAGCCCGACCTTTCGGTAGCGGCGCATCAGGACGGCGTACGAGCCGAGGACGAGCGCGAGGACGACGAGCAGATAGACCATGCCCACGCCGGCTTCCGGCCCCGCCTTGCCGGGGAAGGCGGAAGTGGCGCCGAGGAAGGCAGTCTGTACGCCGTCGATGAGCGTGACCGGCGAGAAGAGGCCGAACCACTTGATCACATCGGGCGAGCCGGTCTCCCAGGCGATGGCCTGGACAGTGGAGACGGCGCCGTAGGTGATGGTCAGCGTGGCGATCACGGCGGCGACACCGAAGCCGCGGCGCGGCGTGAGCGCGGCCATCACCAGGCCGAGGCCGCCGAAGAGGACGGAGAGAAGCGCGACGGAAAGCATCCCCTGCGCGAATCCCTTCGTCTGGTCCACGAAGTCCATCTTGGCGAGCAGCGAGCCGACGTAGAGGATGACCAGCGGTGCCGCGGTGAGTACGAAGAGGGCCGAAGCCATTGCCCCGTACTTGGCGAGGACGTAGTCGATGCGCTCGATCGGGCGCGAGAAGTACAGCGGCACGGTCTTGAAGCGCAGATCACGGGAGACGGACTGCGGTGCCTGCGCGGCCAGGAAGAGGCCGATGACCGCCTGGGTGACGATCGCGTAGCGCGTGTAGTCGAGAGGAAGGTCCTTGAGTTTGGTGGCGACGGCGACCGCGACGATGATCGCCGCGGGCAGGCACATCACCGCGAAAAGAATCATCGGCAGCACTTTGGACTTGGCCGAGCGCCCAAGTCCGTACGCCCCGCGCAGGGACTGCGAGTAGAGGGAGCGGCGTGCGTACGCGCGTCCGAGCCGCGGCCCGTCGTAGTTCCGGTAGCCGATGTTGTGGATCCGGGTGGTCTCGGCCCCGGTCACGGTATTGGTCTCGGTGCTCATCGAACCTGCACCTCCTGCTCCTGGGCGCCCTGCGCGCCCTGATCACTCTGTGCCTCGGGGCGGAAGACCTCCGCGATGTGGTGGCGGCGCTGTTCCATCCGTACGAGACCGAGGCCGAGCCCGGCGACGGTGTCACGCACCACGTCGTACGTCTCCTCTCCCGTCGCCTCGAGGAGCAGGATGTGGCCCGCGCCGGGCAGACCGTCCTCCACGCGCGCGTGGAGCGTGATTCCGGCGGCGGCGAGCGCCTCACGGAGCACCGCGGTGCCGTCGGGATGCGTGTCCGTGTCGGTGACCTCGACCGCGAGGGTCGTGGTGATCTGGGTGAAGTCGCTGGTGGAACTGGAGCGCAGCAGCGAGCCGCCGTCGATGACAACAACATGGTCACAGGTGCGCTCAAGCTCGCCGAGGAGATGCGAGGTGACCAGGACCGAGATGCCGAAGTCGGTGTGGACGCGGCGGATCAGGCCCAGCATCTCGTCGCGGCCGACCGGGTCGAGACCGTTGGTCGGCTCGTCCAGGAGGACCAGCTTCGGGTCGTGGACCAGGGCCTGCGCGAGCTTGACGCGCTGTTTCATACCGGTCGAGTAGCCACCGATGGGGCGGTACCGCTCCTCGTACAGACCGACATGGCGCAGGGTGTCTGCGGTGCGCTCGCGGGCGGCCGTGGGCGGCAGCCCGGACATGCGCGCCATGTGGACGACGAACTCGGTGGCCGAGACATCGGGCGGCAGGCAGTCGTGCTCGGGCATGTACCCCACCTGCTCGCGGATGGCGCCGCCGCTGGTGGCGACGTCGAGTCCGAGCACCGCGGCCCGGCCTTCCGTTGCGGGGGACAGACCCAGCAGGATCTTGATCAACGTGGACTTGCCGGCTCCGTTGGCGCCCACCAGGCCGGTCACACCGGGTCCGATGTCCAAGGAGAGCCGGTCAAGAGCGGTCACCCTGGGGAACCGCTTGCTCAGGCTTTCGGTCGCGATCACAGTCACATTTCGAAGGTAGTGGCGCACGACACATCGGGCGTCAGCCCTGGCGGCTGGATCGGTGTCCGACTCGAGAGGTACGGACCCGTAAGGGCCTACGACGAAAGTGGACAGCCGGTCTCGGGGCCCATGACCTTCGGATGGGTTTTCCACAGGCGGGTTTTCCACAGGCTGACGCACGACCCTTGACGCAGCCGCCGAGCATTGTCACATTCATCAGTGTCAAGTTACGGACACGTACCGCGCTCGGGACGGACGGTGGCATGGCCTCAGCAGTGGCAAGCGAACTGACCGCGGAACTGCGGGGGTTCAAGGAAGTGCAGCGCCTCGCGTACGCATGCGCGGAGGCGGTCGCGGCGCAGCTCAAGCCCGGCGTGACGGAGCGCGGGGCGGCGCGGATGCAGCGTGAGTGGCTGCGTGAGCGGGGTGTGCGCGACTGGTTCCACCTGCCCTTCGCCTGGTTCGGGGACCGTACGGCCTTCGTCAACTTCCGGATACCGCTCCAGTTCTTCCCGACCAACCGGGTGCTCGAGGCGGGCATGCCCTTCATCCTCGACATGGCCCCGGTCCACAAGGGCTACACGGCGGACATCGGTTACTCCGGCTGCCTCGGCCCGAGCCCCGTGCACAACAAACTGCTCGCCGATCTGGAGGCGCACCGCGAGCTGATCCTGCGCGAGGTGCGGGAGCGGCGTTCGCTGCGCGAGATCTACGAGGACGTGGACCGGCTGATGGTCCGGCAGGGGTACGCCAACCGGCACCGCGCGTATCCCTTCGGGGTCATCGCCCACAAGATCAACCGGGTGCAGGAGCGCCGCTTCTCGCCGCATCTCTTCGGGTTCGGCACACAGTCGCTGAAGGGGCTTGCCGGCGATGCGGTGCGCGGTCACCGGGACGGCTGGTCACCGCTGTGGAGCCCGTACAGGTTCTCCGACCACCCGCCCCGACCGGGGCTGTGGGCTGTCGAGCCGCACCTCGGATTCAGGGGTACGGGCGCGAAGTTCGAGGAGATCCTGGTGATCACCGACTCCAAGGACCCGCAGCAGAGCGCGTTCTGGCTGGACGACGATCTGCCGCATGTGCGGCGCTGGGCGGAGGAGAGGACCGCGTGAGCGACGCACGGGGGGCCGCCGGGCCGCAGAAGACCACGATGGCCATGGTCGCCGCGATCGCCGCGCCTCTGCGCCGAGCGGGCGGAAATGCGAACGTCAAGGAGGAAGCGTGAGTCTCAAGGGGGCGCGGGAGCGCTGGGTACGTACGGGCGGAATCGAGCTGTGCGTCGCCGAGCTGGGGGACGCCTCGCAGCCGACCGTGCTGCTGGTGCACGGCTATCCGGACAGCAAGGAGGTGTGGTCCCAGGTCGCGGAGCGGCTGGCGGACCGCTACCGGCTGCATGTAGTGCTGTACGACGTCCGGGGGCACGGCCGCTCGACAGCTCCGGCCCCGCTGCGCGGCGGCTTCACGCTGGAGAAGCTGACGGACGACTTTCTGGCGGTCGCGGACACGGTGAGTCCGGACAAGCCGGTGCATCTGGTCGGACACGACTGGGGTTCTGTGCAGTCCTGGGAGTTCGTCACGGTCAAGCGCACCGAAGGCCGTATCGCCTCCTTCACCTCGATGTCAGGACCGTCCCTGGACCACTTCGGGCACTGGATCAAGAAGCGGATGAGCCGGCCCACACCCCGCAGGATCGGCCAGCTGCTCGGACAGGGTGCCAAGTCCTGGTACGTGTACATGCTGCATACGCCGGTGCTGCCGGAGCTCGCCTGGCGCGGCCCGCTGGGCAAGCTGTGGCCGAAGATCCTGCAGCGGGTGGAGAAGGTGCCCGGCGGCGACTACCCGACGGCCTCGCTGCCGCAGGACGCGGCGCACGGCGCCTGGCTCTACCGCGACAACGTCCGTACTCGGCTGCGCCGCCCGCGCTCCGACGCGTACGCACACACACCCGTTCAGTTGATCACGCCGACCGGCGATATGTTCCTGTCCGAGCGGCTCTACGACGAACTGGGCGAATGGGCCCCGCAGTTGACGCGTCGCTCGCTGCCGGCGAAGCACTGGGTACCCCGCACCCGGCCCGATCAGCTCTCGGCCTGGATCAGTGAGTTCGTCACGGCCAACGAGGACAGCGCCGCCGGAGTGGCCGGAGTGGCCGCGCTGGACACCGTAGCCCGGGGCCCGTACGCCGAGCGGTTCGCCGGGCAGCTCGTGCTGGTGACGGGTGCGGCCAGCGGCATCGGGCGGGCCACGGCTTTCGCGTTCGCCGAGGCGGGGGCGCGGATCGTGGCCGTGGACCGGGACGCGGAGGGCGCGGCCAGGACCGCGGAGATGTCGCGGATGATCGGCTCCCCCCAAGCCTGGGGCGAAACGGTGGACGTCAGCGACGAGCAGGCGATGGAGAAGCTCGCCGAGAGGGTCGCCACCGAGTACGGCATCGTGGACGTCCTGGTCAACAACGCCGGCATAGGGCTCTCGGGCTCCTTCCTCCAGACCAGCGCCGAGGACTGGAAGAAGGTCCTCGACGTCAATCTGTGGGGCGTCATCCACGGCTGCCGGCTCTTCGGCAGGCAGATGGCCGATCGCGGCCAGGGCGGCCATATCGTCAACACCGCGTCCGCTGCTGCCTATCTGCCTTCGAAGACCCTGCCCGCATACAGCACCTCCAAGGCCGCGGTGCTCATGCTCAGCGAGTGTCTGCGGGCGGAACTGGCCGGACAGGGGATCGGGGTCTCGGCGATCTGTCCCGGCTTCGTCAACACCAACATCACCTCCACGGCGCGCTTCGCGGGCGTCGACGCGGCTGAGGAGAAGCGGCGCCAGAAGAAGACCGCCCGGCTGTACGGGCTGCGCAACTACCCGCCGGAGAAGGTCGCCGACGCGATCCTTCGCGCCGTCGTGAAGAACCAGGCGGTGGTGCCGGTGACGCCCGAGGCCCGTGGAGCCCTGTTCATATCCCGCTTCACGCCCAGGACGCTGCGTGCGATCGCCCGATTGGAGCCGCCGCTGTGAGCACCGAGGAGCACGCCGGCCACCACGCCATCGCGCCGCGCCGGGTCTCGTTCGACTGGGACGGGACGCCGCTGCACTGGATACCGGACGAGCCCACCGCCACGCATGTCATCAATGTGCTGCATCTTCTGCTGCCGGCCGGCGAGCGGTGGTTCGTCAAGGTCTTCAAGGAAGCGCTGCCCCTGGTCGACGACCCGGAGCTGCTGAAGGACGTCAAGGGCTTCATGGGCCAGGAGGCCACGCACAGCGTGCAGCATGCGTATGTGCTGGACCACCTGGCCGCGCAGCGGCTCGACACCCAGGCATTCACCAAGTACGTCGACCTCCTCTTCGAGAAACTCCTCGGCGAGAAGCCGCCGTTCGGGGCGCCGGTACCGCACCGGGAGTGGCTGCGCTTCCGCCTGTCGGTCATCGCCGCGATCGAGCAGTTCACGGCAGTCCTGGGCAACTGGGTGCTGCACGCCGAAGGACTCGACCGGGCGAACGCCGACAAGATCATGCTCGATCTGCTGCGCTGGCACGGCGCGGAGGAGGTCGAGCACCGGGCAGTCGCCTTCGAGATGTACCAGCACTGCGGGGGCGAGGGACTGCCACGCTATGCCCGCCGCATCGAGGGCATGGCCGTCACCGCGCCCGCGCTGGCCTGGCTCTGGGTGTGGGGCACCGCCTACCTGATCCGGCACGACCCCCAGCTCGCCGGCCGGCTGCGCTACTCCCTGCGCGAGCACAACCGCGCGGTCGGCAAAGGACTGCTGCCCACGTGGCGCGAGCTGGGCGCGGCCATACCTCGATACTTCCGGCGGTCGTACCATCCCTCGCAGGAGGGCTCGCTGCGCAAGGCCGTCGACTATCTCGCGACCTCGCCCGCGGCCCGTGCCGCGGCGGGAGCGGTGGGCCGCGCCGCCTTGTCGTAGGCGGCCTGTCATCGAGGGAGCGGACTTGTCCGAGCAGTCAGTCGCCCAGTCGGTCGCCGAGTACCGGATCGAGGACCTGGCGCACCACAGTGGCGCCACCGTCCGTACGATCCGCGCCTACCAGGACCGCGGGCTGCTGCCGAAACCGGAGCGGCGCGGGCGGGCCAATGTGTACGGGTCCGCCCATCTCGCCCGGCTGCGGCAGATCGCCGATCTGCTCGACCGCGGCTACACCCTGGCCTCGATCAAGGAGCTGCTCGAGGCCTGGGACGCCGGGCGCGGGCTCGGCGGGGTGCTGGGTCTGGTCGCTGAGGTGCAGGGACCGTGGACGGACGAGGAGGCGGCCCGGATCTCCCGCGCGGAGCTGGACAGCAAGTTCGGCGGGAAGCCGGACGAGGCCTCCGTCGCGGAAGCGGTGGACCTGGGGGTGCTGGAGCGCATCCCCGGCCGTGACGACGAATTCCTGGTGCCGAGCCCCCAGGAGCTGGCGGTCGCCGCAGAGTTGTACGCCGCCGGGGTGCCGCTCCCGGCAATCTCCGGTCATCTGCGGGAACTTCGCGGGCAGGTCGAGCACATCGCCTCCCGTTTCCTGGAGTTCACCACCGAGCATGTCTTCGCCCGCTATCTGGGGCATCGGCCGCCGACCGACGCGGATGCGGCTGAGGCGGCGTCCCTGGTCCGGCGGCTGCGCCCACTCGCACAACAGACGATCGATGCCGAACTGGCGCGGGCCATGCGGACGTTCGCCACCCGCCATCTTCAGCAGCACCTGAGTGCGGAAGGACCGCCGCAGGTGGAGAGTGAGCTCCGTCCTGTGACGTTGCCGCCGGAGACAATTCGCTCGGTCCAGGCCCTGGTTGGCAAGGAGAACGCGGCCGCCTTCATCACCGCGGCGACCGAACGGGAGCTGCAGGCCAGGACCTTGGACGCCCTCATCTCAACCGATGGCGATTCCCCGCAACTTGACCAAAGCCCCTAAATGACCGATGAGTTGTCCACAGAATCACCAATTCCCCTGTGGATAACTACAGTTGGCTGTGGATCAAACCTATGGAGCGACATTTTCGATGTGGAGCGAGATTTTCAGTGGCGCTGTCGGCGAGCGGACGGGCACGCTGACGGGATGAACGCAAGACCCGAACGACCCGATGGGCCTGATGAGCCCGATGAGCGACGCACCGTGAAGGTGTCGAAGTACCTCTCGAAGCATCTGCGCCACCAGCCGGAGCGGATCGGCATCGTCCTCGACGAGAACGGCTGGGTGGCCGTCGACGAGCTGATGCGGGCGGCGGCCGAGCACGGCTTCCGGATCACCCGCGCCGAGCTCGACCATGTCGTCGCCGTCAACGACAAGCAGCGCTTCACGATCGACGGCACCCGCATCCGCGCCAACCAGGGCCACTCCGTCGAGGTCGACCTGGACCTGCCTCCGGCCGAGCCGCCCGCGTATCTCTACCACGGCACCGTCGCCCGCAGCCTGGACGCGATCCGCGCCGAGGGACTGCGCGCCATGAACCGCCACCATGTCCATCTCTCGCCCGACCGCGAGACCGCGACCCGCGTCGGCGCCCGCCGCGGCCGCCCCGTCGTCCTCTCCGTGCATGCCGGCGCGATGTATGAAGCGGGCCACCTTTTCCACGTCAGCGCCAACGGAGTCTGGCTCACCGCTGCCGTACCGCCGGAGTTTCTGCGCTTCCCAGGCCACTAGATCCTGCTGCGGGGCCCTCCTGCGGGGGCCCTCCTGCGGGTCAGCGACTCAGCTGGGCAAGCCCCTCTGTGGCGATCTGCTCGAAGACCGCCTGGTCCGCTGCGAAGTCCGAGTCCGGAATCGGGGCGTGGATCACGAGCTCCGTGAAGCCGAGCTCGAAGTGCTTGCCCGCGAAGTCCACAAAGGCGTCGAGGGACTCCAGCGGCCGGCCGGCCTCCGGCGTGAAGCCGGTGAGCAGGATCTTGTCCAGCTCGGCCACGTCACGGCCGATGTCCGCGCACGCCTTGCCGAGCTTGTCGATCTGCCCGCGGATGGCCTCGACGGACTGCTCGGGCGTACCCGTCTCGAAGAGCTTCGGGTCACCTGTGGTCACCCACGCCTGCCCGTGCTTCGCCGCGAGCTTCAGTCCGCGCGGCCCGGTGGCGGCGACCGCGAAGGGCAGCCGGGGCCGCTGGACGCAGCCGGGAATGTTGCGGGCCTCCACCGCCGAGTAGAAGCTCCCGTCGTACGTCACGGAGCCCTCGGTCAGCAGCCGGTCGAGCAGCGGCACGAACTCCCCGAACCGGTCGGCACGTTCGCGCGGCGTCCATGCCTCCTGGCCCAGCGCCGTGGCGTCGAAGCCATTGCCGCCCGCGCCGATGCCGAGCGTGATCCGCCCGCCGGAGATGTCGTCCAGCGAGATCAGGTCCTTGGCAAGGGTCACCGGGTGGCGGAAGTTCGGTGAGGTGACCAGCGTGCCGAGGCGCAGCCGCTCGGTGGCGGCGGCCGCGGCGGTCAGCGTCGGGACCGCGCCGTACCAGGGGCCGTCGCGGAAGGTACGCCACGACAGGTGGTCGTAGGTGTACGCGGTGTGAAAACCGAGCTGCTCGGCTCGGAGCCACTCGTCGCGGCCACCTTCGTGCCAACGGCGGACGGGGAGGATCACGGTACTCAAACGCATGCCTTCGAGAGTACGTGGCTCCGGCAGCGGCCCGAGCCCACTCAAATGTGCGACCCGTCGCACGCCCGTGCGCCCGCGTACGGGAGAATGGATCTGTGACCTCAGCTACCGATCCCAGCCCGCTGCCCGCCACCCCCCGGCTGATCGCCACCGATCTGGACGGCACCCTGCTGCGCGACGACAAGTCCGTCTCGGACCGTACGATCGCCGCCCTGGCCGCCGCCGAGGAGGCCGGGATCGAGGTCTTCTTCGTCACAGGCCGCCCGGCCCGCTGGATGGACGTCGTCAGTGACCATGTCCACGGCCATGGGCTCGCGATCTGCGCCAACGGCGCGGCGGTCGTGGATCTGCACGCCGGGGGGAAGCTGCTGGAGGTCCGCGCGCTGGAGCGGGAGACCGCCCTCGATGTCGTGAGGATCCTGCGCGACGCCGCCCCCGGTACCTCTTTCGCGGTCGAGACGACGACCGGCATCCACTACGAGCCGGACTATCCGCCGTTCCATGTCGACCCGGGCGCGACCGTCGCCACCGCGGAGAAGCTGCTTCACGAGGAGCGGCTGGGCGAGGGCGCCCCGGTGATCAAGCTGCTCGCGCACCACCCCGAGCTGACACCGGACGGCTTCCTCACGCTGGCCCGTACGGCCGCCGGTGACCTGGCATCCTTCACCCGCTCCAGCCCGACCGCGCTGCTCGAGGTCAGCGGCCTCGGTGTGAGCAAGGCCAGCACCCTCGCGTTGTGCTGCGCCCGGCGCGGGATCTCCTCCGACGAGGTCGTCGCCTTCGGGGACATGCCCAACGACGTGGAGATGCTGACCTGGGCGGGCACCTCGTACGCGATGGGCAACGCCCATCCGGACGTGCTCGCCGCGGCCTCCGGCCGGACCGTCGCCAACAACGAGGACGGCGTAGCGGTCGTCATCGAGCAGATCCTCGCCCGGCGTGCGGAAAGCAGCGAAGAGCTCTGAAGCAAGAGCTCTGGACAACGAGAACTACTCGACCCGGACCCCGCGTTCGCTGAACCAGGGCAGCGGATCCACTCCGGAGCCCAGATACGGCGTGAGCCGCACCTCGAAGTGCAGGTGCGGCCCTGTCGAGTTGCCCGTGGTGCCGGACTGCCCGATCCACTGCCCGGCGCGTACCTGCTCGCCCTGATCGACGGTGGTCGTCGCCAGATGCGCGTACTGCGAGTAGTAGCCGCCCGGGTGCTGGACGACGATCTCGATGCCGAATCCACCGCCGCACGAGACAGACACCACCCGGCCCGCCCCGACCGACCGCACCGGGGTGCCGATGTCCACCGCGAAGTCCTGCCCGGTGTGCCGATGGGCCCAGTGCTCACCCGCGCTGTCGAACCCGGCGGACAGTTCGTACTTCTCCACCGGCGTCACCCATGCCGTGCCCGCCGGCGCGCTTCCGCGCTTCCCGAGCCGGACGACGCCCGCGCACTTGCCCGCCGCCACGCTGCGGTCCGCCTCCCCCTGCAGCTCCCACTGTGCCTCTTCCAGCTTCGAGTTGATGCCCTGCTTGATGGTTGCCAGCTGTGCCTGCCGTACCTCGAGCTCGCGCCGGGCCGTCCGGGCATTCCCCTCGGTCACGGCGAGCCGCCGCTCGGCCTGCCTGGCCCGGCCGAGCAGCTGGTTCACTGCCGTCTCCGCCTGCCAGGCGAGCCGCTGTCCGCGCATCAGCTCCTCGGGGTTGTCGGCGAACAGCAGCTGAGCGGTGACGGCAAGCGGGCCGCCGGTGCGGTACTGGGCGCGGGCGACACCGCCGATGGCGTCGTGGATCGTGGTGAGTTCGTTCCGCTGCAGTGCCAGCTGCCCCTGGAGCCGGGCCGCCGCGGTGCGCTGCGCGTCAGCGGCATGCCTGCCTTGTTCATACTTCGCGGTGGCTTTCGCCGCGTCCTCGAACAGTCGCGCCACCTCGGCGCCGGTACCGATAACGGGCCCGTCGGAGGCCATGGCGGCGGGTACCGCCGTACCGAGGAGCGCGCACAGCACCGCCAGGACGAGCAATGGCCGGTCGCGGTGTCTCAAGCACATCCACGGATCGTCGCCCGGCACCGCGGCGATTTCGGGTACCGCTGAGGTGTCGTGACTCCACCTGGCCTACTGGGACGCCTCTCCGTACACCGTCGTACCCCCTTCGTCCTGTCGCGGCTTCCAGCGGGCCCTTCGATTCGGGCGCTGTCACACCCTTCAGAGGAGCAGGTCCTGTGCGGCGACGAGAGCCGGGTACTAAACCGGGTACTCGGCTGTCGAGAGCCGGGTACCGAGCAGGTCCGCGGCCCTCTCGCGCTCCAGCATCCGGCGCAGCGGCCCCTCGGCAGTGGCGAGTTCTGCGTACGAGCCGCGCTGCACGGTCCGGCCTGCCTCCAGGACGACGATCTCGTCGACGGCGTCGAGCCCTTGCAGCCGGTGCGTGATCAGCACTGTCGTCCGGCCTTCCGTCGCCACCAGCAGATCCGCCGTCAGCGCATCGGCCGTCGCCAGGTCGAGGTGCTCGGCCGGCTCGTCGAGTACGAGTACGGGGAAGTCGGCGAGGAGCGCGCGGGCCAGCGCCAGCCGCTGCCGCTGACCGCCCGACAGCTGCGCCCCGTGCTCGCCGACGAGAGTGTCGAGACCGTCGGGCAGCACGTCGACCCACTCCAGCAGCCTCGCCTTGGCGAGCGCCTGCCGAAGCTCGTCCTCCGTCGCCTCCGTACGCGCGAGCCGGAGGTTCTCCCGTACGGAACTGTCGAAGAGGTGGGCGTCCTGCGCGCACAGCCCGACGAACCGCCGGACCGCGTCCCCGTCGAGCGCGGCCGCGTCCACGCCGCCGATCGTGTACGTCCCTTCCCTCACGTCCAGGAAGCGGAGCAGCACCTGCGCGAGGGTGGTCTTTCCCGAACCCGAGGTGCCGACGACGGCGATGCGCCTCCCCGCGGTGAGCGTCAGATCGAATCCGCGGAGCGCGTCCCGCTCCTGTCCGGCGTACCGGGCGCCGAGTCCTCGCACCTGGAGCGGGAATGCCGTCGCGGGCGGAGCCGCCGCCCGGTCCGGCTCGTGTACGGGGACGGGCGCGTCCAGCACCTCGAACACCCGCTCGGCGCTCCGCCTGACCCGCTGCCGGTACTGAACAGCCGCCGGAAGCCCGGTGACCGCCTCGAAAGCGGCGAGGGGAGTGAGCACCACCACCGCCAGGGACACCCCGTCCAGCCGCCCGTCACGCACTGCCTGCACTCCGGCGAAGGCGGCGCACACCACGGTCAGCCCGCAGGCCAGCGCGGAGAGGCCGCCGCCGAGTGCGGTGGCGACGGCGCCCCGGGAGGCGATGCGCGTCAGCTGCCGGTCGGCTTCCCGCGTCCTCTCCACCCGTCCCTTCAGGGCTCCGGCGACGGTCAGTTCGGCTGTACCGCCGAGCAGTTCGACGACACGGGTGGCCAGCACCCCGCGTGCGGGCGCGAGTTGACGTTCGGCCCGCCGTGCGAAAGCGCCACTGATCAGCGGTACGACAACACCTGCGAGGAGCAGACCGACGGCGAGCACGGCCCCGGCCTCGGGCAGCAGCCACGCCGTGAAGCCGACGGCCCCCGCGCCGACGACGACGGCCACTCCTGCAGGCAGCAGCCAGCGCAGCCAGTAGTCCTGCAGGGCGTCCACATCGGCGACGAGCCGCGACAGCAGATCCCCGCGCCGGGACTGCCGCAGCCCGGCGGGCGCGATCCGCTCCAGCCTGCGATAGACCGCGACCCGCATCTCGGCGAGCATCCGCAGCACGGCGTCGTGCGACACCAGACGCTCGGCGTACCGGAAGACGGCCCGCCCGATGCCGAAAGCGCGGGTCGCCGTCACAGCCACCATCAGATAGAGCACCGGCGGATGCTCGGACGCGCGCGAAATGAGCCAACCGGAAACGGCCATAAGCCCTACGGCGGAACCCAGAGCAAGGCTGCCCAGCAGCAGCGCGAGCCCGAACCGGCCCCGCAGTTCCCCGGCAGCGCTTCGTACTCGTGCCAGCGGCGACCGTGTGCGCGCCGACTGCGTCGGCCCTGCGGTGTCAACGGCCTCGGCGGGCTGCTCTCTGTCCCTCTCCGTGCGCGCTGCCGCCGGAGTGTCCGCCGAACTCGATGGCTGAGTACCTCCGTACGCCGTAACTCCCGACCTCGCGGGCCCTGGAATCAGCGATGCGCGGCGGGAGAGCGTGACCACCCGGTCCGCCACCGCCAGCAGTGCCGGCCGGTGGACAACCAGCAGCACCGTCCGCCCCTGAGCCAGCCGTCGCACCGCATCGACGATGCCCGCTTCCGTCTCGCCGTCCAGCGCGGCCGTCGGCTCGTCGAGCAGCAGCAGCGGCCGGTCCGCGAGGAACGCCCGGGCCAGCGCGAGCCGTTGCCGCTGGCCGGCCGAGAGCCCGGTGCCGTCCTCGCCGAGCAGGCTGTCCACACCCTGGGGGAGCCCGGCCACAAAGTCGTACGCACCGGCGTTCCGCAGCGCTTCCCGCACCGCGGCGTCATCGGCGTCCGGTCGCGCCAGCCGTACGTTCTCCGCGATCGTCCCCGCGAAGAGATACGGCCGCTGCGGCACCCAAGCGATCTGCTCGCGCCACCGGTCCAGGTCGAGCGTCGCCAGATCGGTACCGCCGACGCGCACCCGCCCCTCGGCCGGCTCCACGAAGCCGAGCAGCACATCCAGCAGCGTCGACTTCCCGACCCCGCTCGGTCCGACCAGCGCGACCGTGTCACCGGGCTCCACCACCAGTGAGGCCGCATCCAACGACGCCTCGCCACGCCCTGCGTGACGGACGGTCACTCCGTCGAGCTCCAACCGGAGTGTGCCCGGCACCTCGCTCGTACCGCCCGCCCGCGGCTCGGTCTCCAGGACCTGGAAAATCTCCTCCGCGGCCGAAAGCCCCTCCGCCGCTGCGTGGTACTGCGCGCCCACCTGCCGGATCGGCAGATACGCCTCGGGCGCGAGGATCAGAATCACCAGGCCCGTGTACAGATCCAGGTCCCCGTGCACCAGCCGCATACCGATACCGACGGCCACCAGCGCCACCGAGAGAGTCGACAGCAGCTCCAGCGCGAACGACGAGAGAAACGCGATCCGCAGCGTCCGCAGCGTCGCCTTCCGGTACTCCGAGGTGATCGATCGGATCGACTCGGCCTGGGCCTTCGCCCGCCCGAAGACCTTCAGGGTCGGCAGACCGGCGACCACGTCCAGGAAGTGCCCCGACAGCCGGGACAGCAGTCGCCACTGGCGGTCCATCCGGGCCTGGGTGGCCCAGCCGATGAGAACCATGAACAGCGGAATCAGCGGCAGGGTGAGCACAATGACCGCCGCCGAGACCCAGTCCTCGGTCACGATCCGCGCCAGCACCGCCGCGGGCACCACGACGGCGAGCCCCAACTGCGGCAGATAGCGAGAGAAGTAGTCGTCCAGAGCGTCGACACCGCGGGTGGCGAGCGCGACCAGCGAACCGGTCCGCTGCCCACTCAGCCACTCGGGCCCCAGGTGAGCGGCCCGCTCCAGCAGCCGCCCCCGCAGCTCCGACTTGACCGCCGCACTCGCCCGGTGCGCGGCCAGTTCGGTCAGCCAGGAGACAACAGCCCGTCCGACCGCGACCGCCGCCAGGAGTGCCAGCGGCGTCCCCAGAGCGGAGGTGGAGAGCCCCCGCTCAAACGCGCCCACCACCACGTCGGCGATGAGCATCGCCTGGGCAACGACCAGCGCTGCCCCGGCAAGGCCGAGGAGCACCACCGCGGTCAAGAAGAGGCGGGTGGCCCGAGCGTACCGGAGCAGACGCGGGTCGATCGGTTTCACGTGAAACATCCCCCACTAATGAACATCGGCGATGTGCTGCGTGCCGATCCGCTTGCGGAATACCCAGTACGTCCAGCCCTGGTAGAGCATCACCAGCGGCGCGGCGATGCCCGCGCACCAGGTCATGATCTTCAGCGTGTACGGACTCGACGAGGCGTTGGTGACCGTAAGGTTCCACTCCTCGTTGAGCGAGGACGGCATGACGTTCGGGAAGAGCGTCAGGAACAGCATCGCGACCGCGGCAGCGATCGTCACGCCCGACAGCGCGAACGACCAGCCTTCGCGTCCCGCCTTGATGGTCCCGACCGCTCCGACCAGCGCCACCACCGCGACGATCATCGCGATCAGGCTCTTGCCGTCACCGCGCGAGACCTGGGTCCAGAACAGGAAGCCGAGCACCAGCAGGGCCGTGAGCAGCCCCAGCTTCAGCGCCAGCCCCCGGGCCCGGGCCCTGATGTCCCCCACCGTCTTCAGCGCGGCGAACACCGCACCATGGAAGGTGAACAGTGTCAGCGTCACCAGCCCGCCCAGGATCGCGTACGGGTTGAGCAGATCGAAGAGGTTGCCGACGTACTCCTTCTGCCCGTCGATCTTCACGCCGCGCACGATGTTGCCGAACGCGACGCCCCACAGCAGGGCCGGCAGCAGCGAGGTCCAGAAGATCGCGTGCTCCCAGTTGGTCTGCCACCTCTCCTCGTCCCGCTTGTGCCGGTACTCGAAGGCGACTCCCCGCACGATCAGGCAGAACAGGATCAGCAGCAGCGGCAGATAGAAGCCGGAGAAGAGGGTGGCGTACCACTCGGGGAAGGCGGCGAAGGTCGCACCGCCTGCCGTCACCAGCCAGACCTCGTTGCCGTCCCAGACGGGCCCGATGGTGTTGATCAGGACCCGCCGCTCGGTCCGGTCCCGGGCCAGCAGCTTGGTCAGGACGCCGACCCCGAAGTCGAAGCCATCGAGGAAGAAGTAGCCGATCCAGAGGAAGGCGATGAGTACAAACCAGACGTCGTGAAGTTCCATGCCTCAGCAGCTCCTCAGGGCCTCAGTACGAGAAGGCCATCGGGCGGTCGGCGTCACGGTCGTCGCCGCCGATCTTGGTGGGCGGGTTGAGGTCGGCCTCGGTGAGCTCGGGCGGTCCGGCCTTGACGTACTTCAGAAGCAGCTTGACCTCGATGACGGCGAGCACCGCGTAGAGCAGGGTGAAGACGATCATCGAGGTGAGCACCTCACCCTGCGAGGCACTGGGGGAGACGGCGTCGCGGGTACGGAGCACGCCGTACACGACCCAGGGCTGACGCCCCATCTCGGTGAAGATCCAGCCCCAGGAGTTGGCGATCAGCGGGAAGAGCATCGTCCAGAGCGCGACGATCCAGTACCACTTGGTCAGCCTGGGATTCAGCGCCTTGTTCTTGAAGAGCACCAGCTGCGGCACTTCGTCCGCGCCCGTCCGCAGGCCCGGCGGCAGCATGAACTTCTTGCGGGTGAGCCAGAGCCCGAGCAGGCCGATGGCGAAGGACGTCATCCCGAAGCCGATCATCCAGCGGAAGCCCCAGTAGGCGACGGGGATATTGGGCCGGTAGTCGCCGGGGCCGAACTTCTCCTGCTCGGACTTGTTGACGTCGTTGATGCCGGGGACATACGAGGAGAAGTCGTCGTTGGCCAGGAAGGACAGCAGTCCCGGGATCTCTATCGCGACCGTGTTGTGGCCCTTTTCGACGTCGCCGTACGCGAACACCGAGAAGGGCGCGGGCGCCTCGCCGTCCCACAGCGCTTCGGCTGCGGCCATCTTCATCGGCTGCTGCTTGAACATGACCTTGCCGAGCAGGTCACCGCTGACAGCGGTGAGCAGTCCGGCGATGACGACGGTGACCAGCCCGAGCCGCAGCGAGGTGCGCATCACCGGAATGTGCTTCTTGCGCGCCAGGTGGAAGGCAGCGATGCCGACCATGAAGGCGCCGCCGACGAGGAAGGCGGCCGTAATGGTGTGGAAGAACTGGGTGAGCGCGGTGTTCTGTGTGAGTACGTGCCAGAAGTCGGTGAGCTCTGCCCGGCCCCGCTCCTTGTTGATCCGGTAGCCGACCGGGTGCTGCATCCAGGAGTTGGCCGCCAGGATGAAGTACGCCGAGAGGACGGTGCCGATCGAGACCATCCAGATGCAGGCCAGATGGATCTTCTTCGGCAGCTTGTCCCAGCCGAAGATCCACAGCCCGATGAAGGTGGACTCGAAGAAGAACGCGAACAGCGCCTCGAAGGCGAGCGGGGCACCGAAGACGTCACCGACGAAGCGCGAGTAGTCGGACCAGTTCATGCCGAACTGGAACTCCTGGACGAGGCCGGTGACCACACCCATGGCGATGTTGATCAGGAAGAGCTTGCCCCAGAACTTGGTGGCCCTGAGGTACTTCTCCTTCTCGGTGCGCACCCAGGCGGTCTGCAGGCCGGCGGTGAGCGCGGCGAGTGAGATCGTCAGAGGGACGAACAGGAAGTGGTAGACGGTGGTGATGCCGAACTGCCATCGCGCCAAGGTCTCCGGCGCCAGAGCTAGGTCCACGTCGTCTTCTCCTTACATCGCCGTGGTCACTGCGGCAGTCTGCCCCTTTAATCCCGCCGAGGACGGGAGAAACGAGGCGCGCTTGTGAACGCGTTCACATTCACAAGCATTATGGCTCATACGAGATTCGCACCTTCGACCGGGGGTACCTCTTCCCAAGCCCTTCAACATCTTGTTGAATCCGGCGAATGCAGATACGGATCTCCTGGCCCGCCGGGCACCTGACCGCGACCATCGAAGAAACCCCCACGAGCACGGCGCTCATGGGGGCTCTGCCACTCGCCTCCACCGCCCACACCTGGGGCGAAGAGGTCTACTTCGACACGACCATCTCCCCCGCCCTGGAGGCAGCCGCCCGGCAGGTGGTGGAACCGGGCACGGTCGCTTTCTGGACCGAGGGCGACGCACTCGCGCTGCCCTACGGCCCCACACCGATCTCACGCGGCGACGAATGTCGGCTCGCAGGCCCGTGCAATGTCCTCGGCCGGATCGACGGCGATCCCCGCCTGCTGGCGACGGTCCGCGCCGGCGACCCGATCCGCGTGGAGAGGGTCGAGGCCTAGAACTCCTTGCGGAACGCCTCGGTGACGTGCAGGAAGAGGTCGTTGGCCTCGGTCTCACCAATGGTGACCCGCACGCCCTCACCCGCGAAGGGCCTGACCATGACACCGGCCTTCTCGCACGCCGCCGCGAAGTCGAGCGTACGCTCGCCGAGCCGCAGCCAGACGAAGTTCGCCTGGGTCTCCGGCACCGTCCAGCCCTGCTTGACCAGGCTCTCGTGCACCCGTACGCGCTCGGAGACCAGCGAGCCGACCCGGCCGAGCAGTTCGTCCTCGGCGCGCAGCGAGGCTACCGCCGCGTCCTGCGCGAGCTGCGAGACACCGAAGGGGACCGCGGTCTTGCGCAGCGCTGCGGCCACCGGCTCATGGGCGATCGCAAAGCCGACCCGCAGCCCGGCAAGTCCGTACGCCTTGGAGAACGTACGCAGCACCGCCACATTGGGGCGGTCGCGGTAGATCTCGATGCCGTTCGGGACGTCGACATCGCGGACGAACTCGATGTACGCCTCGTCCAGCACCACCAGGACGTCGGATGGCACCCGGTCGAGGAAGCGCTCCAGCTCGGCCCGGCGCACCACCGTGCCGGTCGGGTTGTTGGGGTTGCAGACGAAGATCAGCCGGGTTCGGTCGGTGATCGCATCGGCCATCGCGTCCAGATCATGCACATCGCCCGCGGTCAGCGGCACCTGCACCGGCTTGGCCCCGCTGATCTGCGTGATGATCGGGTACGCCTCGAAGGACCGCCAGGCAAAGATGACCTCGTCGCCGGGGCCCGAGGTGGACTGCAGCAACGACTGGGCGACGCCGACCGAGCCGGTGCCGGTGGCCAGATGCGTCACGGGCACCCCGAAACGGTCCGCGAGCTCGTTCATCAGGCCTGTGCAGGCCATGTCCGGATAACGGTTGAAGCTGTGGGCAGCGGCGATCGCGCTCTCCACCACACCGGTCAACGGCGGATACGGGTTCTCATTGGACGACAGCTTGTACGCGACCGCGCCGCCCGAAGCAGCCGGCTTGCCGGGCTTGTACGTGGGGATGCCGTCCAGCTCGGCGCGCAGCTTGGGGCTCGTCTCGCTCACCGCGGGTCCTCCTCGACCATCTGTACACAGCAGTACTCCAATACTGCTCACCTTATGAGGATTCGCGTCCGCTGCGAATGGGGGCCCAGGAAAAAGGGGGGCGCTCCTCTCATATCGCGCGCGCCGGTAGCTCACTCCGTGGCGCGCATCCCCCGTAGTGGTGAGTTGAGACCTCTTCGAAACATCAACCATTCGACAGGCCCCTGTGGCTGGACGCGCGAGACGCCGTGGGCGCACCACCCAACTGCCTTGATTTCCAAGGTGATTGATGATGAACAGCCATGCAGAAACGTGCCTGTCAACGAGTGAATATGCGACCGGCTCAACCGCCTGCGCGAGCCCTACTATCGGCTCGCCATGACAGCAGCAGGGAAGCACCAGGTGAGCCGGACGGAGACATCACGCCGGGGCAGCCGGCAGAGTCGGGCGGGCATCCGAGATGTGGCCGCCGCCGCCGGTGTCTCCATCACGACAGTCTCCGACGCACTCAACGGCAAGGGCCGGCTCCCGGACGCCACCCGCCGACATGTCCGCGAGGTCGCCGACCGGCTGGGCTATCGCCCGTCCGCCGCGGCCCGCACGCTCCGTACCGGAAAGTCGGGCCTTATCGGCCTGACGGTGACGACGTACGGGGATGAACCTTTCACCTTCACCGAGTTCGCGTACTTCGCCGAAATGGCGAGAGCCGCGACCTCCGCCGCGCTCGCCCGCGGCTACGCCCTCGTCATCCTGCCCGCCACCTCACGCCATGACGTCTGGTCGAACGTCGCCCTCGACGGCACCGTCGTCATCGATCCGTCCGACCACGACCCGGTCGTCACCGAACTTGTCCGCCAGGGCCTTCCCGTCGTCTCCGACGGACGTCCGGCCGGCACGCTCCCGGTCACCGCCTGGGTCGACAACGACCACGAAGCCGCCGTACTCGATCTGCTCGACCATCTCGCCGCCGCCGGCGCCCGCCGTATCGGCCTGCTCACCGGCACCACCACCGACACCTACACACGACTGTCCACCACCGCGTACCTCAGCTGGTGCGAGCGCGTCCGCCAGGACCCGGTCTACGAGTCCTATCCGGCCCACGACCCGTGCGCCGGAGCCGTCGCTGCCGACCGGCTGCTCGCCCGCCCCGACCGGCCCGACGCCGTCTACGGGCTCTTCGACCCCAACGGCACCGATCTCCTCGCCGCCGCCCGGCGGTACGGCCTGCGCGTCCCCGACGATCTGCTGCTCGTCTGCTGCAGCGAGTCGACCGTGTACGCCACCACCGAACCGCCCATCACCACGCTCTCGCTCAAACCGCGCCGGATCGGCACGGCGGTCGTCCAGCTCCTCATCGACGCCATCGAAGGAGTCGACGAGGACCGGCCGGTCGGGCAGGTAATACCGACCGAACTGATCGTACGGACGTCATCACAGCGCCGCCCTCAGCGAACGACTGTGAGCGCCCCGCGATCCCCTTCTCCGGACTAGACCTTCCTAATCGGTACGAAACAGTCGGCGCACCAGGGGTGTGAAACGGATTCACCACCCCTGGTGCGTCACACAGCGCGGAGCTCATTCCTATGATGGGCGCACGACACCGCGGACCACCCCGACCAGGCTGGGCCGAGAGGTGAACGGCGGCGCGACGGTGGTGGAGGGGTCGATGACTCAGGGGGCCGGTCAAGGACCCGTGGTGCGGACGGCGACGTTGCGCGATTTCCGTGTACCGCCGTATGCGCAGGTTCCCGTGCAGTCACAGGAACCACAGTCCGCTGCACCGCAGCAGCAGCAGGAAGTGCCATCCGCGGCGCCGCAGCAGCACGCACCGCAGTCCGCGGTGCCGCAGCCGCAGGAACCACAGTCCGAGGCGCCACAGCAGCACGCACCGCAGCCGCAGGCACCGCAACCACAGCCTCAGCCACAGCGGTCTCAAGTGCAGCAGTCCACGGAGTCCGGCCATCCCGGCAACGCCGTCCCGGAGAGCGAGACTCCGGACGGCTACACCCCCACCGCGCGCGACCTCCCGGTGATCAGCCGCAGCGGCCCCGGCGACACCGTCCAGGTGCAGATCAACCCGTCCGAGACGCCCGCGGCCGACGGGCTCGGCCCGCTCTACGTCGTCGGCGACGTCCACGGATATCTCGACGAACTCCACGCGGCCCTCACCGAACAGGGCCTCATCGACGCGGACGGCCAGTGGGCCGCGGGCAACGCCCGGCTCTGGTTCCTCGGCGACTTCACCGACCGGGGCCCCGACGGCATCGGCGTCATCGACCTCGTGATGCGGCTCTCCGCCGAGGCCGCGGCCGCCGGCGGCTACTGCAAGGCCCTGATGGGCAACCACGAACTGCTGCTGCTCGGGGCCAAGCGATTCGGCGACACCCCCGTCAACTCCGGGGCCGGCACCGCCACTTTCCAGGCCGCCTGGCTGCTCAACGGCGGCCAGAAGACCGATATGGACCGTCTGCAGGACGTCCATCTGCAGTGGATGGCGCGCCTCGACGCCATCGAGCTGGAGGACGAGCATCTGCTGATGCACTCCGACACCACGGCCTATCTCGAGTACGGCGACTCGATCGAAGCGGTCAACGACACCGTCCGCGAGACCCTGACCCGCAATGACGCCGACGAGTGCTGGGACCTGTTCCGCAAGTTCACCAAGCGCTTCGCCTTCCGCGACGACGGCGGCCCGCAGGCCGTACGCGAACTGCTCTCCGTCTACGGCGGCCGACGCGTTGTGCACGGCCACAGCCCCATTCCGTATCTGCTCGGCGAGGTGGGCACCGAGGACGGTGAGGACGGCGCGCGTCCGGTTGTCGAAGGCCCGCATGTGTACGCCGACGGGCTCGCGATCGCCATGGACGGCGGGGTGACCATGGCCGGAAAGCTGCTTGTGGTCGAACTCCCGCTGCATGACTGAGCCAACCCTCGACAGGGGATTTACGGAAACCCCCTGTCACCCCGTGCCGTAACCGCTCTACCATCGGCTTATCCGTAGCAGGCTCTCCTCCGTTTCTGCCCAACCGCCCGGTCAATGCGGGCAATCCGGCCCTACGGAGCATCGGGGGATGCACATGAACAGCGCTCCGCACCTGCTGACCGAGGATCGTGCCGAGTACGAGCGAATCCTCGACGACGCGCTGCGCAACGCCCATGACCGTCCGGATCTCGCTGCCGTGGGGCAGCGCCTGAACGCCGAGCAACTCCGCACGATGGCCCTGAACGCGACAGCGCTCATCACCACAGCGGCCGCAGCCGAGTACGAGCACTATGTGAAGGTCCGCGAGGATCTGCGCGCGCCCACGGCGGCCGCGTCCGTGCACAATTCCGTGCTGGCCCCGGCCGCGGGCGAGGCAGACGAGAGCGGCGCCGGATTCGCCGCCGTCATCGCCGTACTGGCGCCGGTGCTCGCGGGAACGGCTGCGGCGATCTTTCTGCTGGTCGGCTACATCCTGAAGATGCTCAGCCCCACGCCGTCCTTCGCGGACAGCCTGCTCACCGCCGGGTGGTTCTTCGGCGCGGTCACGGCGGCCGGAATCCTGGTCGCCGCGGTCGCGCTGCTGCTCACCGCTCTGCGCAACGGCGCGACCCAGGTCCCGGCCGAAGAGTCGGCGGGCGAGCCGGACGAGGTGGCCCGTGCCAGGGAGGCCTGGCGTCATGCGGTGCTGGAACGCGGCCTGCTGCCGTTTCTGCGGGCAGCGCTGGCCGATCCCAGCGCCGACCCGTCGTCCGCGGACCCGCCGCGCCATGTGAGCCGTATTCCGAAGGTCGGCTACAGCGGCCCGGACTACTCCAGCCCGAGCGAGGGCTCGACGACGGGCCAGAGACCCACCTTCACCAGTCCGGACTTCACCAGTCCGGACTTCGGCGGCCCCGAGCACCAGCCGGAGTGACCCCGGCCGGCGCCCGTGGCCGGGAGTTCACTCGGCGATCGGCAGATAGACCCGGTTGCCGGCCGCGGCGAACTCCTTGGACTTCTCGTCCATGCCCGCCTCGATCTCCTCCTGCGAGTTGCCGTGCTGCCGCCGGATGTCCTGGGAGATCTTCATCGAGCAGAACTTCGGACCGCACATCGAGCAGAAGTGCGCGGTCTTCGCCGGCTCGGCCGGCAGCGTCTCGTCGTGGAACGCCCGTGCCGTGTCCGGGTCGAGGGCCAGATTGAACTGGTCCTCCCACCGGAACTCGAAGCGCGCGTCGGAGAGTGCGTCGTCCCACTCCTGCGCTCCCGGGTGGCCCTTCGCGAGGTCCGCCGCATGCGCCGCGATCTTGTAGGTGATGACACCGGTCTTCACATCGTCGCGGTCCGGCAGGCCCAAGTGCTCCTTGGGCGTGACGTAGCAGAGCATCGCCGTTCCCCACCAGGCGATCATCGCGGCGCCGATACCGGAGGTGATGTGGTCGTACGCGGGCGCGACGTCCGTCGTCAGCGGGCCGAGCGTGTAGAAGGGGGCCTCCTCGCAGATCTCCTGCTGAAGGTCGATGTTCTCCTTGATCTTGTGCATCGGGACATGGCCCGGGCCCTCGATCATCGTCTGCACGTTGTGGCGCTTGGCGATGGTGTTGAGCTCGCCGAGCGTACGCAGCTCCGCGAACTGCGCCTCGTCATTGGCGTCCGCGATCGAGCCGGGGCGCAGTCCGTCGCCGAGGGAGTACGTCACGTCGTAGGAGGCGAGGATCTCGCAGAGCTCCTCGAAGTTCTCGTACAGGAACGATTCCTTGTGGTGCGCCAGACACCAGGCCGCCATGATCGAACCACCGCGGGAAACGATGCCGGTCTTGCGGCGGGCGGTGAGCGGCACATACCGCAGCAGCACGCCCGCGTGGACGGTCATGTAGTCGACGCCCTGCTCGGCCTGCTCGATGACCGTGTCCTTGTAGACCTCCCAGGTCAGCTCCTCGGCCTTGCCGTCGACCTTCTCGAGCGCCTGGTAGAGCGGCACGGTGCCGATCGGGACCGGGGAGTTGCGCAGCACCCACTCGCGGGTGGTGTGGATGTTGCGGCCGGTGGAGAGGTCCATGACCGTGTCCGCGCCCCACTTGGTGGCCCAGGTCATCTTGTCCACCTCCTCCTCGATGGAGGAGGTGACCGCGGAGTTGCCGATGTTGGCGTTGACCTTCACCAGGAATCGCTTGCCGATGATCATCGGCTCGATCTCGGGGTGGTTGACGTTGGCGGGCAGGACGGCCCGGCCCGCCGCGATCTCTTCACGGACGACCTCGGCGGAGACGTTCTCGCGGATCGCGACGTACTCCATCTCCGGGGTGATCTCACCGCGGCGGGCGTACGCGAGCTGTGTCACCGCCTGGCCGTCGCGGCCCCGGCGGGGCTGGCGCGGGCGGCCGGGGAAGACGGCGTCGAGGTTGCGCAGTCCCCCGCGCGGCGAGGTGTGCTTGATCCCGTCGTCCTCGGGGCGGACCGGGCGGCCCGCATACTCCTCGGTGTCGCCGCGGCCGATGATCCAGTTCTCCCGCAGCGGCGGCAGGCCGCGGCGGACGTCGGTCTCGACGGTGGGATCGGTGTACGGGCCGGACGTGTCGTACAGCGTCACGTCCTTGCCATTGGTGAGGTGCACTTGCCGGACCGGCACCCGGAGGTCGGGGCGCGAACCCTCGACGTACCCCTTGTGCCAGCCGGGCTTGCGCTCCGCCTGGTCGGCGGCAGGCGTGCGTGCATCCTGAACGGTCATGAGACCTACTCCCTACGCCGGCATTACCCGGTAACAGGTTCGGCGGTCGACGCAGCGGCTTCCGTACGGTTCGTCACGACTCGTACGAAGGTCAGCGCCCTCTCAGCCCGGTGCTCCGAGCTCCCGCGTGTGCAAAGGTGCCACCACGCTAGCGTCATTTCTGGCGTGCTGAACAGTGGGCCCCTCCCGTTCTTGCGATGATCGGTCGGTGACCTCCTCGCAGCAGAAGCCCGAAGCACACAGCCATGCGCACAGCCATGGGCCGGCCGCGCCCGTCTCCAAGCACCTGCGCAAGGTCATCGCCGCGGTGCTGATTCCCTTCTCCACCGCGGTTTTGGTCGGGCTGTTCGTACTCTGGCCGGGCGGTGCTCCCGACCATCAGCGCAGCGGTGTCGGCTTCGACCGGCAGACCGAGCAGGGCAAGGTGGTGACGGTCGAGGAGGTCAACTGCAAGGACGTGAATGCGGCGCAGGTGCCGCCGACCGGCGACACCTCCACGCCCGAGGGGCGCGAGGCGGTCAATTCCCAGCGGGGCAGCTGCGCGAAGGCGACGATCGAGGTCACCAGTGGTAAGGACAAAGGCCGTACCTTCACCGAGATTGTCCAGCCGGACGCTCCACGTCAGTTGAGCAAGGGCCAGGGTGTGGTGGTGGCGTACGCGCCCGATGCGCCCCGCGATCTTCAGTACTCCGTGACCGATGTGGACCGGAAGTTCCCGATGGTGCTGCTGGCCGGCATCTTCGCGCTCGTGGTGGTGCTGGTGGGACGGATGCGCGGTGTGATGGCGCTGATCGCGCTCGCCGCCTCGTTCGCCGTGCTGACCCTGTTCATCCTGCCGGCGATCCTGCAGGGCTCAAATCCTCTGATCGTCGCGGTGATCGGGGCGAGCGCCATCATGCTGATCGCTCTCTATCTGTGCCACGGACTCACCGCACGTACGTCGGTCGCGGTCCTCGGCACGCTGATCTCGCTGCTGCTGATCGGACTGCTCGGTTCGCTCTTCATCGGCTGGGCGAGCCTGACCGGCAACACCGACGACAGCACCGGCCTGATCCATGGCCTGTTTCCGAACATCGACTTGAGCGGACTGCTGCTGGCCAGCGTCATCATCGGTTCGCTCGGTGTGCTCGACGATGTGACAGTGACCCAGACCTCGGCGGTCTGGGAGCTGCACCAGGCGGATCCGGGTATGGGGGCGCGCGGTCTCTACCGGGCGGCCATCCGGATCGGCCGGGACCATATCGCGTCGGTCGTGAACACGCTCGTACTCGCTTACGCGGGCGCGGCGTTGCCGCTGCTGCTGCTCTTCTCGATCGCGCAGAGCAGTGTGGGCACGGTGGCCAACAGTGAGTTGGTGGCGGTGGAGATTGTTCGGACCCTGGTGGGGTCGATCGGTCTGGTTGCTTCGGTTCCGGTGACCACCGCGCTCGCCGCGATGGTGGTGTCCGCGGACCGGCCGAGTACGGCGGGAGCGTCAGGCGCCGTGAGCGGTCCGCCGGTGCCGCCGGTGCCGCCGGTGCGGAGCGGGAAGGGCCGCCGCCGCAAGAAGTAGCTCATCGGCGCTCCGGCCACCGCTCAACCGGCGTTCTCCTCGGCGAGGATGCGCCCGAGCGCCTCTTCCAGACTGCCCTCGAATTCGCCCAGTGTGCGCTCCTGCCCCAGCGGCACCAGCTTGTCGGTGCGGTCGAGGAAGCCCACCAGTGGCGCCGCGCTCGACCGGAACAGCGCCCGGTCGCGGCCGACCTGGAGCCTGATGCCGACGTCGGACAACCCTGCGGGCCCGGTCGGCGCAATGTGCACATCGCCGTCCCCGCTCGGCCCGTTGATGCCGTCGAGCAGCAACTCACGGCCGAATGCCCAGGTCACGGGGGCGTCTCCAGGTAGATGGAAGGTCATCCGTACCGCGTAGGGGTCCTCCGTCTCGTATCGGAGCTCCACCTGGATCCGGAAGGAGAGCTCCTCTGAGACAAGGAAACTCATGAGGACCTCGGCATGGACCGACTCACGCATCGTGTACCCCGCAGTGGCTGAAGCAGTGAATGAAACCTGCTGAAAACGGCCAGGATTGGCACCCCATGGCCCTCTTGACGCAATGGTGCTGGAAGCGCTGGAAGATCACAAGGAGTGATTTTTCAGATACTGATAGAGAAGGTTAGCGAACTTAGCAGCCCAGCCATACCGCTACGTAGCTGTTCGATCTCAGGCAGTAATCGCTCGTCCAGGCGAAGGGAGGGAAATGGCCATCGCGGCGACAGGATCCGGCCATGACCTCGATTGCGGGCCCGATGTTCACGGCGGATCTGCTGTCGCGCCGGCTCAGCAGACGCTGACCAAGGGCACCGGTCGCTCTACCAGTCGCTGCTCGAACTCGAGGACGCCATGAACTTCCGTACGACAAAGATGAGTCCGCCGACGAGAGCGACGAAGACCAGAGCCTTGAAGAGCAGCCCGATCACAAAGCCGACGACGCTGGCAATCAGCCCACCGAACACAACAAGGGCGATAACGGGCACAGCAACCCACTTCACCCACCACGGCATCCCCGCGAACATCTCTCGCACAGCCATCGTCCTTACCTCGTTTCTCTGAGTTCCTGGCTTCGATGCTAGGCGGGAGAGGGGGGCAACGGGGGCGCGCAGGCCCTTGAACTCCCCTGACCGAACCCCTAGGGACAGGACAGGGTCACGCTCAGCTCTCAGGCGGAGAGAAGACCACCATGACCCGCAGATCCTCGGTGATGTGGTGGAACTTGTGCGCCACTCCGGCCGGGACATAGACCACGCTGCCCCGTCCGACTTGCGTCGTTTCCATCCCGACGGTGATCGCGGCCCGGCCACTGACGACGAAGTACACCTCGTCCTGGCGATGGGGCAGCTGCGGGTCGAGCTCGCCCGCGTCCAGCGCGTACAGGCCGACCGACATGTTCCGTTCGCGCAGGAACTGCAGATACGCACCGTCATTGGCGGCGCGCTCCGCCTCCAACTCGTCCAGTCGGAATGCCTTCATCGTCCGTCCGCCCCTGCCTTGGTCCGATCACGTCTGCCACGATCAGACACATGAAGAATTTTGTAGTCAAGACGATCGCCAACGCGGCAGCCCTGCTGGTCGCGATCTGGCTGCTGCAGGACATCACCCTGACCGGTGACAGCACCGGCAGGAAGGCATGGACGCTGGTTCTGGTGGCCCTGCTCTTCGGGCTGGTCAATTTCCTTGTCAAGCCGGTGGTGAAGCTGCTCACGTTGCCGCTGTTCATCCTCACGCTGGGGCTGATCACGCTGGTGATCAATGCCCTGATGCTGCTGCTGACCTCTTGGCTGGCCGACCAGTTCGATCTGAACTTCCATGTCGAGGGCTTCTGGACGGCCGTGCTCGGTGGCCTGATCATCTCCGTCGTTTCATGGGCGATGAATGTCGCCCTGCCCGACAAGGACTGAGTACCGCGTGAATTCTGCGTATCGCATCTGCTTTGTCTGCACCGGCAACATCTGCCGCTCACCCATGGCCGAGTCCGTCTTCCGCGCGCGAGTGGCGGACGCCGGACTCGACGGGGTGGTGGAGGTGGACAGTGCCGGCACGGATGGCTGGCACGAGGGCGACGGTGCCGACCGGCGCACCGTCGCTGTGCTGGAGGCAGGCGGCTACGAGTCCAGGCACAGCGCGCGCCAGTTCCGCGCCGCCTGGTTCCCGCTCCTCGATCTGGTGATCGCGCTGGACGAGGGGCATCTGCGGGAGCTGCGGCGGCTCGCGCCGACAGCCTCGGACGCCGCGAAGGTACGTCTGCTGCGGGCGTACGATCCATCGGCCGTCGCGGATCTGGATGTTCCCGATCCGTACTACGGCGGCATGGACGGCTTCGAGGAGTGCCTGAACATGGTGGAGGCGGCGAGCGAGGGCCTGCTCGACGCGGTACGCACGGCTGTCGAGGAGCGAGCTGCATGAGCGCGGGACATGAGACCTTCCCACTGAGGACAGGGGATGGCACCAGGGCGGTACGGGCGGGGCTGCCCGAGCCGGTGAAGTACGAACCGACCCTGCCGGGTCCGGTCTTCGCGGCCCACTTCCATCTGCCGGGCGAAGCCACCGGGCCGTACACCTACGGCCGTGACACCAACCCGACCTGGACGTATCTCGAGCGGGCGATCGGCGAGCTGGAGGCACCGGGGGAGTCCGTCGAGACCGTGGCCTTCGCCTCGGGCATGGCAGCGGTCTCGGCCGTGCTTTTCTCGCAGCTCAAGGCCGGTGACGCAGTGGTGCTGCCGGTCGACGGCTATCAGGCGCTGCCGCTGGTGCGCGAGCGGCTCGAGGCGTACGGCGTCGAGGTGCGCACCGCGCCGACCGGCGACGACGCGCAGCTGTCCGTCCTGGACGGCGCCCGGCTGCTGTGGATCGAGACACCGTCCAATCCGGGGCTCGATGTGTGCGATGTGCGGCGGCTCGCGGAGGCGGCGCACACGGCCGGCGCTCTGGTCGCGGTCGACAACACCCTGGCGACGCCGCTCGGCCAGCGCCCGCTGGAGCTGGGCGCCGACTTCTCGGTGGCAAGCGACACCAAGGGCATGACAGGCCACGGCGACATCCTGCTCGGCCATGTGACCTGCCGTGATACGGAGTTGGCCGCGGGTGTACGGCAGTGGCGCAAGGTCGTAGGAGCGATCCCGGGCCCGATGGAAGCGTGGCTCGCGCACCGCTCGCTGGCCACGCTGCAGCTGCGGATCGAGCGGCAGTGCGCGAACGCGCTGGCGCTCGCGGAGGCGCTGAGCGGGCGTGGCGAGGTGACCGGTCTGCGCTATCCGGGCCTGGCGACGGACCCTTCGCACAAGACAGCCTCGCTGCAGATGCGGCGCTTCGGCTGTGTGGTCTCGTTCGTCCTGCCGGACCGCGGCCACGCGGAACGCTTCATGGACAGTCTGCGGCTGGTGGACGACGCGACGAGCTTCGGTGGCGTGCGCTCCACCGCGGAACGGCGCGGACGCTGGGGCGGCGACGCCGTGCCGGATGGCTTCATCCGCTTCTCGGCGGGCGCAGAGGACGCCGAGGACCTGGTGGCAGATGTGCTGCGGGCGCTGGACGAGGCGGCGGACTCGACTCCGTAGGCCGGGGCCGTAGCCCGGGGCCGGGGGCGTACGCCGGTGTACGTCGGCGCGCTGAGAGGCTGTACGTACAACGGGCGGCCCGAGCCTCCCCCCTCATGGCTCGGACCGCCCTCGGTTCCACGCGTCAAGAACCGCGTGACCAAGGCTAGTTGACTCTGTGTCAGTGTCCAATCACAGTAGCGACAGCGACCTATCGACTTATTTATAGTTGGCCGGGTTCGCAGGCATTGCCCGGTGGGCGCAGTCAGGCTGCATCGTCGGGCGCGTATCGTCGCGTCGGGAGGGCATGGCATGGATCTGGCCCTGTTACGCACATTCGTCACGGTGCACCGGGCCGGCTCATTCACCCGCGCCGCGGCGCTGCTCGGCCTCTCCCAGCCCGCGGTGACCGGCCAGATCCGCACGTTGGAGCGGCAGCTTGGCCGCCCGCTGTTCCTGCGCCAGGCGCGCGGAGTGACTCCCACGACCATCGGCGACGAGCTCGCGCACCGGGCCGCACCGCATCTGGACGCCTTGGTGGAGATCGCCGAGACCGGGCTCGACGAGGAGGCAGGCGTACGAACCCTGCATCTCGCCGGTCTCCCGGAGTTCACCTCGCTGCGCGCCCTGCCCGCCCTCACCCCGCTGATCTCCCGGGGACTGGCGCTGCGCGCCTCGTTCGGGAACTCCGAAGAAACACTGGAGGGGCTGGCCGCCGGACACCACGATCTGGCCATCACCACGGCCCGTCCGCGCGGCGGGCTGCTCACCGCGACTCCGCTCTGCGACGAGGAGCACGTACTCGTCGCCTCGCCGCGCTGGGCGGCGCGGCTGGGGCCCGGCCTCCTGCGCAAGGGGCATGTGGTGCTCGAGCAGCTTCCGGTCGTGGAGGTGCACGAGTCCCTGCCGCTGGTCTCGCGCTACTGGTCCGCCGTCTTCGACTCCCGGCCGGCCGCCGCGGGCGCCGTCATCGCGCCCGATCTGCGGGCGGTCCTGGAGGCCGCGGCCTCGGGCGCCGGGCTCGCCGTGCTGCCGCGCTATCTGTGCGAGGACGCCTTGCAGCGCGGCCGGGTGGTGGCGCTGCTCGACCCGCCGGTGCCCCCGCTGCGTACGTACTTTCTGGTCGTACGCACCGGCACACTCGCCCTTCCGCACATCGCGCGGGCGCACGAGTGGCTGCTGCGCGCGGCCGTCGACTGGTGACCGAAGGGCGGACAGGAGTTTCAGAACGGGTGGAGTGGGCCACTCTCTTGCCATGACCGAACGACCTGTGGTCAAGCGCACCGCACGCGCCATCCTGCTGGACGGCAGCGACCTCGTCCTGATCAAGCGCACCAAACCCGGAGTGGATCCTTACTGGCTCACGCCCGGTGGCGGGGTCGAGCCCGAGGACGCCACCGTCGTCGACGCGCTCCACCGGGAGGTGGACGAAGAGCTCGGCGCCAAGATCACCGATGTGGTGCCCTGCTTCGTCGACACTGTCGAACACATCGCGGACGGCGGTGTGACGGGGGTGAAGGTGCAGCACTTCTTCGTCTGCCGACTGGAGTCCATGGACCCGGCGCGGCGGCACGGCCCGGAGATCGACGAGCCCTGCGGGGAGTACGAGATCGTACGGGTGCCGTTCAGCCGGGTCGGGATCGCGGCCGTCCATCTCGTACCGCTGTCACTGCGGCACTACCTGGACGGCAATATCGAGGGCGTACGCGCGATGCACGCACCCGACCTGGGCTAGTACGCCACCCAGCACGCCGCTAGTCGCCGGCCGCCACGAGTTCTTCGAGGGAGTCGTGGCGGATCCGGTCGGACGGGATGCCGATGCCGCGCAGCGCGTTGACACTGCTGCGGATCATTCCGGGCGGTCCGGAGAGATAGGCGTCGTACTCGTACCACGGGCCGTACTCCCGTACGGCGTCCGGGAAATGCGACCGGCCGTCGACCACCGGGCGGACCGAGAGCCAGGGGTGCGTCTGCTGGAGCCGCAGCATCGTGTCGATGTCGTAGAGGTCGAAATCGGTGCGCGCTCCGTAGAAGACCTGTACCGGACGCCGGTCGCCGTGCTCGGCGACATCCTCGACCAACGCCTTGATGGGGGCGATACCGGTACCGCCGCCCAGACAGAGCAGACCGTTGTCGGTGGTGTGGTCGACGGTCATCGAGCCGGCGGGCGGCCCGAGGCGCAGGATGTCCCCGGGGCGGGCGTGGTGGACCAGGGCGTTGGAGACCCAGCCGGCCGGGACCGCCTTGACATGGAACGAGAGCAGACCGTCGGAGCGGGGCGCTCCGGCGAAGGAGTAGTGCCGCCAGATCCGCGGCCACCAGGGCGTTTCCACGCTTGTGTACTGGCCGGCCAGGAAGGCGTACGGCTGGTCGGGGCGAACGGTGATGATCGCGATGTCAGGAGTTCTGAGGTCGTGCGACACCACCTCGCCGTGCCACCAGGCGGGAGCGTGCCGCTCGTTCTCGGAGGCCGCGTCGATCATGATCTGGGAGATCGTGATGTACGTACGGACCCAGGCGGCCTCGGTCTCCTCGTCCCAGGTCGTCGTGGCGTACCGGGCCAGCGCGCCGATCAGCGCTTCTCCGACGGCTGGGTAGTGCGCGGCCTGGGTGCCGTACTTGCGGTGGCCGCGGCCCAGGTGCTGGAGGTAGTCGGTGAGCACGGCCGCATTGTCCATGTGATCGGCGGCGGTGAGCAGGGCTTTGAGGAGCCGGTCACGCTGAGAGTCCATGGCGGCGGGGAAGAGGCCACGCAGCTCGGGATGGCGGACGAAGAGCAGGGCGTAGAAGTACGAGGTGACCTTGTCGGCGACGGGCGCGATCTCCGCCATGGTGCGGCGGATGAGAATGGCGTCGGGGGAAGCGGGGGCGGCGGGTGGTGGTTCATGAGGGGTGGGGGCCTCGTGGCGGCCGGGGGCCTCATGGACTGTGTGGGCCTCTTGGGCCTCGTGGGCGTTGTCGAGCGGGGGGCGCTCGTCCGGGGCGCGCTCGATCGGGTCGTGCTCGATCGGGAGGTCGTCGACGGGGACCTCGTCGAGAGCAGTCTCATCGAGCGGGGCGTCGGCCACGGGGGCGGCGGCAGCGGCCACATGGGCTGCCTGAGTTTCAGCCGCGGGCGACGGGGCGGTACGGGACGGACCGGAGCCCACCGGGCGTATGGAGGCGACGGGGCGCCGCGGGGCGACTATTCGTTCCTGCCCGCCATCACCCGCAGACGCCCCCTCGCCGGGGGCGGGAGTGGGGGCGGCCCGGCCCTGGGCCGGCTGCTTACGAGGGGTGAACCATCCGCCTCCGCCGCTGTCACCTGCAGTGCCGTTGTCGGCCGACGTGGTGGTCGGAGCGTCCATTGTCTGCCTCGCCTCGAACATCTTTCGGTCGGTCCACGCACTTCCGCTGGTCCGGAACGTGCCTCAATTCCCCGTTGCCTCAAGACTGCTGCCGGCCCACACTAACCTCGGCCACGCGCCGATTAGGGAGAAGTAAGCCCGGAATGTGACATTGACCGCAGCGCCCGTCGTCGCAGCATGCCAGGTGGCGGGACCGCATTGGACAAAGAGCGGAAAGTCCGGGCATCCGAACCCGCTTTCCCGTTAGGCTCCAATGCCCCCATGTCCATGTGCCGGGTCTCCCGGACCCCCGGAGCTGCTGAACTATCTGCGAAATCGCACCAGTTCATAGGCCTCGCGCAGATCGCCCCCCATATAGGTGTGTGTAGCCAGACCCGACAGATGGTGGTCGGCATTCACCGCCACCGTTGTGGGCACCGACGCGAAGATCTCCGCGTCGGACATGGAATCACCGTATGCAACACATGCGTCCAGACCAACCCCGAAGTCTGCACAAAGCCGATCAGCGATCTTCACTTTCGCGGCCGCGTTGAGAGTGCCCGCGGGGTCCACGGGCCGGGTGAAGGGCAGCTCGGGAAAGAGTGAGCCGTGCGCCGCATGAGCTCCCCAGCCCAGCAGCCGCTCCACGAAGAAGGAGGGCGAGAGTGAAATGACGGCGCAGTAGTCGCCGCCTTTACGGATCTCCCGCCACACCTCCTGGATACCGTCGAGCCAGGGCGCCGTCTCAAAAGCGGCCGCCACATGCGCCTCGGTGAGATCGGCCCACAGAGCGTGCACACGCACCGCATACTCCGGCGGGCCGATCCTGCGAGCGATGATGTCCCGCTCCAGCTCGCCGATCTCTTCCAGCAGCCCCAGCTGCCGGGATATCTCCACGGGCGCCGCCGATCCGCGGATCAGTGTGCCGTCGAGATCGAATATGTGCAGCCTGCGTGTTCTCTCCATGTACGCCGAGGCTAGTACTCGCGATTACTCCCGCTGCCAGACGCGACGGTCCGGCCCACCCGGCACCGTGTTTCACGTGAAACCACTCAGGCGCCCCGCTCGCCGGGCTCTCCTCGTCGTCCATGTAGCCGCATCCGCCGGCTGGCTCGGGCTCACGCTCGGTCTGCTCGCGCTTGCCGTCACCGCCGCCACCACCGAGTCGGGGCCGATGATCGAGGCCACGTGCCGCTCGATGAAGGTCTTCACGGACTGGCTGGTGATTCCGGTCGCGATGCTGACCCTGGTCAGTGGTCTGCTGCTGTCGCTCCGCACCAAATGGGGCCTTGCCAGACACCGCTGGGTCTATACGAAGTTCTGGCTGACCCTCGTCACCATCACCGCATCACTCTTCGCTCTGCGCCCTGGGGTCAACAACGCGGTCGACACCATCTCGTCCGGCACTCCCTTGGCCGAGCCGCTCGACCTGGTGATGGGCCCGGCCGTCTCCCTGACCACATACGTCTTCATGACCGTCATCTCCGTCCTCAAACCGTGGGGTCTCACGCGGCGCGGCCGGCGGTCGCGCGTCTCGGCCACTTCACCGAAAGCACTGGACGAACGATCACCGCGTCAGAGAGCCTGACCTCTATGTCGACACCGCTCTCCGAGCTGCCCATTCGCCGTCTGACCACGGATGACCTCATTTCCTGCGCCGATCTGTCCGAGGACCGCGGCTGGCCTCGCGAGGAGCACAAATGGGGCCTGCTGCTGACGGCAGGGACGGGGTACGGCATCGACGACCCGGCGGGCAAGGGACTGATGACCGCCTGCGTACTGACTTCGTACGGCCCTGGGCTCACCGCGATCGGGATGGTGCTCGTCGCCGAACGGTTCGCCCGCCAGGGCGTCGGACGGCACCTGATGAAGCATGTGCTCGAGGTGACCGGGGAGACCCCGGTCACCCTGCACGCCACCGCGAACGGACAGCCGCTCTACGAGGAGCTGGGCTTTATGAACACTGGCCGCGCCGAAATGGTCCGCGGCCACTTCCATGCCTCGGGCCCGGCCGCCGAAGTGTTCACCCGCCCGGCGACCGCCGAGGACCTCCCGGCCGTCCTGCGCCTCGACACCGAGGTCTTCGGCCTGGACCGCACCCATATGATCACGCGCCTGCCCGCCTTCGCGGACCAGCTCCGGGTGGCGGAGGAGGACGGCGAACTGACGGGCTACGCGGCGGCCTGGCCGAACATGGAGACTCAGGTCGTCGGACCGCTGATCGCCCGGGACACGGAGACGGCGCAGGCGCTGATCGCCTCGTTGGCGGCGGGCACGGACCGGCCGCTCCGTACGGATATCGACGTACGCCATGAGGAGCTGCTCACCTGGGTGAAGGAGCACGGCCTGGAGCCGATCGCCTTCAACGCGGTGATGACGTACGGCATCCCGGGCCTCCCGGGGGACTGGACCCGCCGCTTTGCACCTTTGACGGTCGCGGCGGGCTAGCCGGTCGGGCAGATCCACCTTCAGTGGCGGGCTGCGGTGGCCAGCGCCGCGTCGGGGCTGGAGGCAGCGATGAACTGGCTGGTGTCGGTGCGGCGCTCGAGGCGGCGTGAGAGGACGGCGAGGGCGAGAGCCGAGGCGGCGAGGGCGGCGCCGACCCAGTTGGGGGCGGTGTAGCCGAGGCCGGCCGCGATGACGATGCCGCCCAGCCAGGCCGAGAGCGCGTTGCCGAGGTTGAAGGCGCCGATGTTGACGGCAGAGGCCAGCGTGGGGGCTCCGGCAGCCTGGTCCAGGACCCGCTTCTGCAAGGGCGGGACGGTCGCGAATCCCAGGGCACCGATCAGCACGATGGTCACGGCCGCCGCGATCTTGCTGTGGGCGGTGAGCGTGAACAGGGCGAGCACGGCCGCAAGGGAACCCAGCGACACATACAGCATCGGCATCAGGGCACGGTCCGCGAACTTGCCGCCGACGAGGTTGCCACCGACCATGCCGAGGCCGAAGAGGACGAGCAGCCAGGTGACGGAGCCATCGGCGAAGCCGGTGACCTCGGTCATCATCGGCGTGATGTAGGTGATGGCGGCGAAGACTCCGCCGAAGCCGAGGACCGTCATCGCCATGGCGAGCAGCACCTGCGCATTGCGGAAGGCGGCCAGCTCGTGGCGCAGCCGTACACCCTCGACCTTCGGCATGTCGGGTATGAGCTTCGCGATGCCGACGAGGCCGATGACACCGAGCCCGGCGACGATGGCGAAGGTCACCCTCCAGCCGATGCTCTGGCCTACGAAGGTGCCCAGCGGAACGCCCACGACGTTGGCCACTGTCAGACCGGTGAACATCATCGCGATGGCGCCGGCCTTCTTCTCGGGGGCGACGAGATCCGCCGCGACGACCGAGCCGATGCCGAAGAACGCGCCGTGCGCCAGCGAGGCGACTACCCGGCCGGCGAGCATCACGCCGAACACCGGGGCGACCGCGGAGAGCAGGTTGCCCGCGATGAAGAGTCCCATCAGCAGCATCAGCATGCGCTTACGGGAGATCCGGGTGCCGAGGACGGTCATCAGCGGGGCGCCGAGTACGACGCCGAGCGCATAGCCGGTGACCAGGAACCCAGCCGTGGGGATCGACACCCCGAAGTCCGTGGCGACCTCGGGCAGCAACCCCATGATCACGAACTCGGTGGTGCCGATACCGAAGGCCCCAATGGCGAGGGCGAGGAGCGCGAGTGGCATGGAACAACACCTTCCAAGACGATTGCATCTGCGCCTTACGAGCGTCGACAATAATTGCAGACGCTGGCTAATTGCAAGCGCGGGCTATTGCACTCGTCGTCTATTCTGGTGAGAAGCCGCTCCGGCCCGGAGGAGGAAGACACATGACCGCGACCGATCCCGCACTCACCGCTCTCTCTCAGAGCTGGTGTGCTCTCTCCCTGCTCCACGGAAAGATCGAGGCCCATATCGAGCGCGCCCTCGAGTCCCGGCACGGCCTGAGCATGCGCGAGTACTCACTGCTCGACGTCCTGAGCCGCCAGCACAGCGGCCCCGGCGGCCATCTGCAGATGAAGCAGGTCGCCGACGCCGTCGTCCTCAGCCAGAGCGCCACCACCCGACTGGTCACCCGCCTCGAGGACCGCGGCCTGCTGACCCGCTATCTCTGTGACACCGACCGGCGCGGCATCTACACCGACGTCACCGAGGCCGGCCTACAGCTGCTCGCCGAGGCGCGGCCCACCAACGACACGGCTCTGCGCGAGGCGCTCGACGAGGCAGCCAAGAACCCCGAGCTGGCTCCCCTGGTCAGGGCTGTCGAGGAACTGCGGGTCCCCGCGTAGTCTGCCGATCATGAGCGATCTGGAAATACGGCCGGCGGCAGTCGAAGACATCCCGGCGATCGTGGCGATGCTCGCCGACGACCCGCTGGGCGCTCAGCGCGAATCGCCGGAGGACCTCACCCCGTACACCGCCGCCTTCGAGCGGCTTGCCCAGGACCCGAATCAGTACCAGGCCGTCGCTGTACGCGAGGACCGGGTCGTCGGCACGCTTCAACTCACGATCATCCCCGGGCTGTCCCGCCGCGGCTCCACCCGCTCGATCATCGAGGGCGTCCGGATCCACGCCGACGAGCGCGGCAGCGGGCTCGGCACCCGGCTCATCGAATGGGCCATCGACGAATCGCGCCGCCAGGACTGCCAGTTGGTGCAGCTGACGTCGGACGTCAGCCGCACCGATGCGCGCCGCTTCTATGAGCGGCTCGGCTTCACCGCCTCCCATGTGGGGTTCAAACTCCCGCTCTGACCAAGGGAATTCACCGTGCACCGGATCAGTGACGAGCAGCGCCGCATCCGGCTCGGCCGCCGCCATCTGCTGGCCCCGTCCGTACGAAGTGACACACCGGTGGCGGTCGCCGACGCGATCGTCGCTCTGCACGCCACCGACGCCTCGACCGTCTTCCTCTCCGCCTGCGCCCGCCTCACCGACCCGGGCGTCCAAGCCGTGGAGCAGTCCCTGTACGAGGACGTGACGCTGGTCCGGCTGCTCTCCATGCGGCGCACGCTCTTTGCCGTCTCCGCCGAACTAGCCCCGTATGTCGATGCGTCCACCGCGCGTTCCATCGCCGCCAAGGAGCGGAGGACACTCATCAGTCATCTGGCGGAGGACGGGAACGGGCTGGACGAACGGTGGCTCGCCGAAGCCGAGGAGGCGGTCCTGGCCGCTCTCGCCGCACGCGGCTCCGCGACCGGCAGCCAGCTCTCCACCGATGTCCCGGCCCTTCGGACAAAGATCACCGTCTTCCCCGGCAAGAAGTACGAGACGGTGCAGGGCGTGGCCAGCCGGGTGATCCGCGTACTCGCCGCCGACGGCCGTATCCGGCGGGACCGGCCGCGCGGCTCCTGGACCTCCAGCCAGTTCCGGTGGACGGCGAGCGAGCCATGGCCTCCGTTGCCGGCCGCCGAGGCACGGGCCGAACTGGCCAGGCGCTGGCTGCTCTCGTACGGTCCGGCCACCGAGGCCGACCTCAAATGGTGGACCGGGTGGAACCTCGGCGACGTACGCAAAGCGCTGGCTGCCGTCGGCGCCGAGGAGGTCGGCCTCGATGCGGGCACGGGCTATGTGGCGCCCGGCGACACCGTGCCCGAACCGCCCGTGGAGCCCTGGGCCGCACTGCTCCCCGCGCTCGATCCGAGTGCCATGGCCTGGGCCGACCGCGGCTTTCATCTCAGCGTCGACCATCGCGCCGCGCTCTTCGACCGCTCGGGCAATATCGGCCCCACCGTGTGGTGGAACGGAGAGATCATCGGCGGCTGGACCCAGCGCGCGGACGGCGAGATCGTCTGGCGGCTGCTGACCGACCCGGGCCGTGAGGCCGCCGCCGCGATCGAAGCGGAGGCCTCACGACTGTCGGCGTGGGTGGGAGAGGCACGGATCACGCCGCGCTTCCGTACGCCGCTGGAGCGGGAGTTGACTGCCTGACGGCTGCCCGGGGAGTGATGTTTCACGTGAAACGGGCGCGAGGCTGACCGTTTCGCGTCCTCATCCGTTTCAGTCCACATCTCTTCCATGCGGACATCCGTTTCAGCTCCGGAGTCCGCGCCAGCCCTCCTTGTCCACACCGCCGGGCACCGCCTCGCCCGGCTCGTACGGCGCACGTGTGAAGACGAACGACCCCAGGTCGAGATGGCTCACCGACCCGTCGTCCCGCCGCACCACGCGCAATGACTCCCCCGCGTAGTAGCCGTCAAGGCCCGTCCAGGTCCCGTCCGCCTCTGCAACGAAGTGCGAACCGCGACCGGTGCCGCGCAGCGGCTGCAGCTCCACACCACGGTCGGCGCCAAGGCGCAGACCGAAGGAGTATGTCCCCCAGTACCAGGGCCCGGTCAGCTCAAGGAGCGACTGATCGACCTCGGGCAACGGTCGCCAGGGCTCAGGGATACGCGGCTCGGCCTCGGCCACGATCCGCACGAGATCGGCGGCGACCACCGCGGTAAGCGGCCCCGAGGTGGCATTGGCGAGCGCGACGGCGGCCACCCCGTCGTCCACGCTCACCCAGAGTCCCGCGACAAAGCCGGGCAGCGAGCCCGTGTGCCCGACCAGAGTGCGCCCGTCCCTCCGCTGGACCTGCATCCCCAGGCCGTAGGCGCTGTCCCACTCGCCCACCTCCGGCGGCACGGACGGTGTCCGCATCTCCCGCACGGACGCGGCGCTCAGCACGCGGTCGTCGCCCTCGGCAAGGAATGCGGCGAACCTGCAGAGATCGGCGGCGGTCGACCAGAGCTGTCCGGCCGGAGCCATCAGACCGAGATCCTCGGAGGGCTCGGGGAGTATCACATCGGCCCAAGGGTGCACCGCCCAGCCGCCGGCATGCGGGGCCCGAGGCTGCGCGCTTGTACGGTCCATGGCGAGCGGTTCCAGAATCTCGCGCTGCAGGACCTCCTCCCAGGACGCCCCGCGTACCGCCTCGATCAGCGAACCGAGCAGGGTATAGCCGGGGTTGGAGTAATGGTGGCGACGGCCGACGGGATGCATCCGCGGCTGTTCACCGAGGACATCGGAGAGTTCGGGGCGGAGCGAACCCGGCGTCCGCTCCCACCACGGCGCCGGGGATTCCGCGCCCAGGCCGGCGCTGTGGCCGAGGAGCTGAGCGATGGTCACATCCCCCACACCCGTGCCGGGGAGATGCTTCTCCAGAGGGTCGTTCAGATCCAGCAGCCCCTCGTCGCGCAGTCTCAGCACCAGGACGGCCGTGAAGGTCTTGGTGATCGAGCCAATGCGGTACTGGGTGCCGGCGTCCGGGGCATGTCCGTCGACCGAGCTACGGGAACCCGTCCAGACCAGGTGTCCCTCGCGCGCCACAGCGGCGACGAACGAGGGGGCGCGCCCTTCGGACTGAGCGACGGCGATGCGATACAGAAGGGCTCGTTGCGTACCGGGGAGCAGCTCTTCAAAAGGTGAAGTCATGGGGCAGGTCTATCGCTGCCGGTCCCCCGCGTCGACTTGAATACGCGGTACACGGAAGCGCGGCGCCGCCTCTCGATACCCAAAAGCTTGACGGGGGCATCGCCGCCGCGGTCGAAGGCGCCGTCGCCATGTGCCGCGCCAAACGCAGCGCCCGCCCCTCTACCAACTCCACCCCACTCGAAGCGCTGGTCAGCACAGCGACCGGCGGCTGAGCACGTCGGCCGATTTGCGAGCCAGCTGGTGGGCCCGCGGCACCTTCTCGGCATCGTCGGGCTCGCGCAGCAGTTGCGCGTGCATGACCAACCCGGCCTGGCTCAGCAGCTCGGCGGCGGCAGTACACGAACCCCATGGCCGGCGAGGCGCGCGCTGCGCTCGGTCCGAGTGACGATGGTGGTCGGCCGCGGCGGGCGCATCAGCTCGGCACCCGGCACCGCCCCGAGCCCGGCGGCCGTCTCGTGATGGGCGACCGGGCAGGGCAGGCAGCAGTGACACATCAGGGCGTGGGTGCCAGCGATGCGGCCTCCCATGCAAACCCGTCCGGGTCGGTGAAAGGCCCGGCATCGCCGCCGATCATGAGCCGGTGCGATCCGGTGCCGTCGGGAGAGACGCCGACGTCCTTGGCAAGGGCACGGCGCCTGTACAGCGCCAGCTTGACGGGACTCGACCCAGCAGCGAACTCGACGTACATGCGGCTGAAGCTCTTCGCCACGGCAAGGCCTTGGTCGACGTAGAACCGCTTGCTCGCTGCCACGTCCGCGACTCCCAGCAGGAGCACGATCTCGTCGACCTGCCGGGTGGCAGGGCCGGTGTCCTTCTTCGCCGAGGTCGCGACCTTCCAGATCGTCCCGTCCGGGGCTTGTACGACACCGCCGTAGCCCCACAGCGACTTCGCGGCAGGCTTCAGCGACGTGGCGCCGGCGTCGAGGGCGGCGTCGATGAGGCTGTTGACGGTGGCCGGCTGGGACACCGTGAGCGCCAGCGTGAACCCACGGAAGCCGGTTGTGGGTGCCTCCGAGGCCCGCAGGCGTATCTGCGTGTCCAAACCGAAGGCGGCGGTGTAGAAGCGGTTGGCGGCCGTGGGGTCGGCCACGTCGAGGGTTACGGATTCGATGGATGCCATGGCCATCACGCTAGTTGCGGCTCGGCGACCGGCGCTTCTTGATTCCTGATCGGTCTTGTCACCTGTTTCGCCACACACGGCGGCATCCCCCCCGCAGCGCCCGTTGCGCGGCGCCGGTAGGCGCTGGGCGACATGCCGACCAGCTCGGTGAAGCGGGTGCTGAAGGTGCCCAGCGATGAGCAGCCGACCGCGAAACAGACCTCGGTAACGCTGAGGTCGCCACGACGCAGCAGCGCCGTCGCGCGCTCGATGCGACGCGTCATCAGATAGGCGTACGGCGACTCGCCATAGGCCAGCCGGAACTGGCGGCTGAGGTGCCCGGCCGACATGTTCACGCCGCGGGCAAGCGCCTCGACGTTCAGCGGCTGCGCGTACTCCCGGTCGATCCGGTCGCGGACGCGGCGCAGCCGCGCGAGGTCGCTCAGGCGCTGCGCCGCGGTGCGTGCGCGCCCCCACGAGGGGTGACACATGAGAGAACTCCTTTTCATCGATGTCCGCGAGCACCTGGGTTGCATGCCGAGGTAGGCGGCGAGGGTGCTCGATGGTGATGACCGGCTTGCCGGAGCCGACGAGCCGGTCGAGCAGGCCGAGCAGGCCGAGCGACTGCTCGACGGCGGCGGGATGGAGGCCGGTGGTCGCCTCGGCGAGGATGTAGGCGGCGCCCTTGTGGGCGGTCGGCGTGCGCGCCTCGGCCTCGGCGGCCGACATCGGAGCACCTCCGCGATGGTGCGGGCGCCGAAGGGGTGGTCGAGGACAGCTGCCTGGAAGCGCTGGCCGCCGCATTCTTCGCAGGTGGTCGCGATGCCGGCCATCATGGCCGGCATCGATGACCCGACGGCTCAGCGAAGCTCCTGGATGCGGATCAGATTGCCCGCGGGATCGCGGAAGGCGCAGTCGCGGCCGCCGTACGGCTGCTCGGTCGGCTCCTGGACGACCTCGGCGTCGCCGGCCTGCACCTTCTCGAACGTACCGTCGAGGTCCCGGGTGGCCAGCAGGATCCAGCCGTAGGTGCCCTTGGCCATCATCTCGGCGATGGTGCGCGCTCGTCCTCGGTGACCCCAGGGTCGGCGGCCGGCGGCGCCAGGAGGATGGACGTGCCGGGCTGGCCGACGGGGCCGACCGTGATCCAGCGCATCTTGCCCTGTCCGGCATCGCTGCGGACCTCGAAGCCGAGGGTGTCGCGATAGAAAGCCAGGGACGCGTCCGGGTCGTCATGCGGGAGGAAGCTCGTGTGAATGGTGACGTCCATGGCCGTCACGCTAGTTGCGGCTCCGTGACCCGCGCTTCTCGATTCCTGATCGATCCGGCCACCTGTTTCGCCACACACGGTCGCGTCCTCATCGTGGTGTGGGTTTCATTGGGCGGCCGCGTTCAGCGCGTTCGAGCAAGGGCTGTTCGAGGTCGCGCTAGAGGCGGTTGATCTGGATCACCCGGGTCGACATTCGGAATGTCCCCCCCGGGGATCCCCAGGCCGGATGGCCGAGAGCGCCGACGGGGCGGCCTACGCCGACGCGGTGTCGGAGTACGCCGCCCTGGGGCGGGACGAGTTGCGGGAGGCGGCCCGCGCTGTCATGGCGGTTACTTCGGGTCGCGGTTGAACTTCGAGGTCGACCAGAAGTAGCCGAGCACCGCGAGACCCAGGCACCAGGCGATGGCGAGCCATCCGTTGTGGCCGATCTCGCTGCCGAGCAGCAGGCCCCGCAGGGTTTCGATGGCGGGCGTGAACGGCTGGTACTCGGCGATCGGCTGGAACCAGCCCGGCATCGTGTCGACCGGGATGAAGGCGCTGGAGAAGAGCGGCAGCAGGATCATCGGCATCGCGTTGTTGCTGGCGGCCTCGGCGTTCGGGCTGATCAGGCCCATGCCGACCGCGACCCAGGTGAGCGCCATGGCGAAGAGCGCGAGCAGCCCGAACGCCGCCAGCCACTCCAGGACCGTGGCGTCCGTGGATCGGAAACCGATGGCCACGGCGACGGCGCCCACGAGGACGACGCTCATGATCGACTGCAGCACGCTGCCGACGACGTGCCCGACGAGCACCGAACCGCGGTGGATCGCCATCGTGCGGAAGCGGGCGATGATGCCCTCGGTCATGTCGTTGGAGACGGACACCGCGGTCCCGACCGTCGTCCCGCCGATGGTCATCAGCAGGATGCCCGGGACGATATAGGCGATGTACTCGGAGCGGTCCGCGCCGCCGCCGCCGATACCCGCGCTCATCACGTCGCCGAAGATGTAGACGAAGAGCAGCAGCAACATGATCGGGGTGAGCAGCAGGTTCAGGGTGAGGGACGGGTAGCGCCGCGCGTGCAGGAGGTTGCGGCGCAGCATCGTGGACGAGTCGCGCACGGCGAGGGAGAGGGAGCTCATCGGATGGTCTCCTTGGGCTGGTTGGGGACGGCGGCGCCGGTCAGTGCGAAGAACACGTCGTCGAGGTCGGGGGTGTGCACGGTCAGCTCGTCCGCCTCGATGCCGGCCGAGTCCAGCCAGTCGAGGATGGAGCGCAGCTCGCGCTGGCTGCCGTCGCTGGGGATCTGCAGCGACAGCGCCTCGTCGTCCCGGGTCACCTCGCGCAGCGCGACGGCGGCGGACTGGTACGCGGCCGGGTCGTCGAACCGCAGCCGCACGTGCCCGCCCGGGATGAGCCGCTTCAGCTCCTCGGCGGTGCCCTCGGCGGCGATCTTCCCGTCGTTGAGCACGGCGATACGGTCGGCGAGCTCGTCGGCCTCCTCCAGGTACTGGGTGGTGAGGAAGACGGTCGCGCCGTCGGAGACGAGCTCGCGGATGATCTGCCACATGTTGTGACGGCTGCGCGGGTCGAGGCCGGTGGTCGGCTCGTCGAGGAAGATGATCCGCGGGTTGCCGACCAGGGTCATGGCGAGGTCGAGGCGGCGCTTCATGCCGCCTGAGTAGGTGGAGGCGGGCTTCTTCGCGGCGTCGGTGAGGTCGAAGCGCTCCAGCAGCTCAGCGGCGGTGCGGCGGCCCTCGCGCTTGGACAGGTGGTGCAGGTCGCCCATGAGGAGCATGTTCTCCTCGCCGGTGATCAGGCCGTCGACGGCGGAGAACTGGCCGGTGACGCCAATCGCGGCGCGCACCGCCTGGGGGTCGGCGGCCAGGTCCTGGCCGCCGATGTGGATGCCGCCGGTGCCTGGGTCGGCGGAGATGAGGGTGGAGAGGATCTTCACGGCGGTGGTCTTGCCGGCGCCGTTCGGGCCGAGCAGGGAGAAGATCGTTCCTTCGGGGACGGCCAGGTCGACGCCGTCGAGAACGACCTTGTCGCCGTAGGACTTGCGCAGCCCGTTCGCCGCGATGGCCAAGTTGGTCATGTTGGTTGCTCCTTTTTAGAGGCTGCGGGCGGTGATGTCGCCGTAGGCGGTGGTCGCGTGGATGTTCAGGCCGGCGGCGGCGCCGTCGGTGTTCTTGAGCGCGTTGTGGATCCGGCCGTAGGTGGTGCCGGCGTCCAGTGAGGCGGAGACTCCGCGGGCGGCGCCGACCGACACCTCGCCGGACTCGGTGCGCAGCACGACCGTGCCGCGCACGGCCTCGGCGATGTGGATGTCGCCCTTCTGGGTGCTGATCTCCGCGGGGCCGCCCAGGCGGCCGACCGAGACGTCGCCGGCGAGGAGGCTGAGGCGGGCGCTCGCGGCCTCGTCGAGCTTGACCGAGCCCTGCGCGCCCTCGAAGGCGACGTCGCCGAGCCGTCCGACGCCCCGGAACTCGGCGCTGGCCGCCTTCGCCTCGATGCGGGAGCCGGCGGGCAGCTGGATGGTCACCTCGACGGATCCGGAAGCGCCGAGGATCCGGTTCTTCGCCGGTGAGGCCTCGATCCGCAGGACGCCGTCGCCGTATTCGACCGTGATCTGCTCCGCCGCCTTCACGTCGCGGCCCTTCGAGGCGTCCGCGGGCAGAACCTCGACCGTGGTGTCGGCCCGGTCGGCGGCGATGAACCGGATGCGTCCCGCGGGGATGTCGAGGACGGCGGAGACCGGGGCGGGGGTGTCGAACTTCTGCATCGTGCTCTCCTTCGATCCGTTGTTTCTGACTTTGGAAACGCTACGTTGCATTCAAAAATCTGGCAACACAGTCGTTGCGCATAATCGCCATCAGCGCAGGTGAAGGCCAAGAAAACGTTGCAATGGCTTTGGTTCTAATGCAACAACAGTCGCCCAGACCGTTGCAATGACTGAGGAGTGAACGCTATACTGGAGACACTAAGGACCACGAAGGAGACCGCGATGCCGGGAGGCAGACTCACCCAGCAGGAACGCCAGCAGATCGCGCTGGGACTGGCCGACGGCCTCGCCTACGCGGAAATCGCCAGACGCCTCGACCGCCCCACCTCGACGATCACGCGCGAAGTGATGCGCAACGGCGGCCCCACCGCCTACCGCGCCGACCTGGCCCACCGCGCCACCGAACGCCGCACCCACCGGCGCAGGCAGGCCGCGCCCCGGGGGTCGGAGGCGCCTCCGCAGGCCCACGGACGCGATGCCGAGGCCGTGCGCGAGTACGAGGAGATGTTCACCGCCCTCCTCATGCAATCGGGCCTGCCCAAGATGACGTCCCGGGTGCTGGTATCCCTCTACACCACCGACGCGGGAAGCCTCACCGCGTCCGAACTCGTGCAGCACCTCCAGGTCAGCCCGGCGTCCATCTCCAAAGCGATCACGCTCCTCGAAAGCCAGGGCCTCATCCGCCGGGAACGGGACGAACGCCGCCGCGAGCGCTACGTCGTCGACAACGACGTCTGGTACCAGGGGATGATCGCCAGCGCCCGATCTCATGCCCAGCTCTCCGAGACCGCACGGCAGGGCGTCAGCATCCTCGGCCCCGACACCCCGGCCGCCGCCCGCCTCGAGAACATCGCCCGCTTCGTCGACTTCGTCGGCGAGAGCATCATCCGCGCCGCGGAGCAGGCCCGCGAGGTCCTCTACACGAAAGCCGAAACGACCTCGGGCGGCACTGCCACGCCAAGTTCAGAACGCGGATAGACAGCCGTCTTGACGGTCACAGCCAGTGGTGCCCGCGCCGGATCCTTCAACCTGTGCCGACCCCATCGCGCGCCCGCCAGGGGGCCTCGTTCATGCGGGGGTCGACGATCAGGTCTGCGCCATGTCCACAAAGCGCGAGTAGTGCCCCTGGAAGGCGACCGTGATCGTGGCCGTCGGACCGTTACGGTGCTTGGCCACGATCAGGTCCGCCTCGCCCGCGCGCGGCGACTCCTTCTCGTACGCATCTTCGCGGTGCAACAGGATGACCATGTCCGCGTCCTGCTCGATGGAGCCCGATTCACGCAGGTCGGAGACCATCGGTTTCTTGTCCGTACGCTGCTCGGGGCCACGGTTCAGCTGGGACAACGCGATCACCGGTAGCTCGAGCTCCTTGGCCAGCAGCTTGAGGTTTCGGGACATGTCCGAGACCTCCTGCTGACGGCTCTCGGCGCGCTTCGAGCCACCGGACTGCATCAGCTGCAGATAGTCGATGACGACCAGCTTCAGACCGTTGCGCTGCTTCAGCCGTCGGCACTTCGCGCGGATCTCCATCATGGAGAGGTTCGGGGAGTCGTCGATATACAGCGGGGCCTGGGAGACATCCGGCATGCGGCGCGCCAGCCGGGTCCAGTCCTCGTCCGTCATTGTCCCGGAGCGCATGTGATGCAGCGCCACCCGCGCCTCTGCGGACAGCAGGCGCATCGCGATCTCATTGCGCCCCATTTCGAGAGAGAAAATCACGCTGGGCAGGTTGTTCTTGATCGAACAGGCCCGGGCGAAGTCCAGCGCCAGCGTCGACTTACCCATGGCGGGCCGGGCCGCGATGACGATCATCTGGCCGGGGTGCAGACCGTTGGTCAGTGAGTCGAAGTCGGTGAACCCGGTCGGTACACCCGTCATCTCGCCGCTGCGCGAGCCGATCGCCTCGATCTCGTCGAGCGCGCCTTCCATGATGTCGCCGAGCGGCAGGTAGTCCTCGCTGGTGCGCTGCTCGGTGACGGCGTAGATCTCGGCCTGGGCGGAGTTGACGATCTCGTCGACGTCGCCGTCGGCCGCGTATCCCATCTGCGTGATCTTGGTGCCGGCCTCCACGAGTCTGCGCAGTACAGCGCGCTCATGGACGATTTCCGCGTAGTACGAGGCGTTGGCCGCGGTCGGCACCGACTGGACCAGCGTGTGGAGGTACGGCGCTCCGCCGACCCGGGTGATCTCGCCTCGCTTGACCAGCTCGGCGGCGACGGTGATGGGGTCGGCCGGCTCGCCCTTGGCATAGAGGTCGAGGATCGCCGTGTAGACCGTCTCGTGGGCGGGCCGGTAGAAGTCGTGGCCTTTGATGATCTCTACGACGTCGGCGATGGCGTCCTTGGAGAGCAGCATGCCGCCGAGGACGGACTGCTCGGCGTCCAGGTCCTGGGGAGGCACACGCTCGAAGCCGGGGGAGCTTCCGTCCCAGCCGCCGCTGTCCCTGCCGCGCTCGTGCTGGTCCTCTCGACCACCGCGGCCTTCGCCGCGACGCTGGCGGGAGACGGGCAGACGATCACTGGGACCGTCTGCGGCCCATGGGTCGTCCAAGGGCTCGGAAATGCTCACCCGGGCCACCTCCTCCCGTCCGCTCCGCGGACCTCGCCGTGCCACTCTTTCTACGGCACGACACTGACAAAACGAACGGCCAGACTCCGCTTCCGGCGCGTCGGGCGACGGTCCACGGTAGGCCCGTCGGCACCGTCAGCCAATCTGGTTATCCACAGGCCATGTGGACGACGGACCAGATGCTGTGGAGAACCCTGCGGAACCTGTGCACGGACCGGGGGACAGCACTGTGGACAAATTCATAGTCACCCCGCCACACATACTCTGACCTGGCTCTTTTCCGTCCACCGGCTGTGGGGGAGAAAAACTTTCCCGACTGGACCAAGATCAGAACAAACGGCACACAGCCGAAGGCGCACCGAGAGGATTGGTAAGGACTGCAAGGCAATTGCATCTCTTACCTGTGGAAGATTAGATTGATGCCATGACAGCGGCTCCCGCAGCACCCAAGGCGCGTCGGCAACGGCACGACCGAGAGATCATCACGCTCGCCGTCCCCGCCTTCGGCGCCCTCGTCGCCGAGCCTCTCTTCGTGATGGTGGACAGCGCCATCGTCGGCCACCTCGGCACGCCGCAACTTGCCGGACTGGCGGTCGCCTCGGCCCTTCTGATGACCGCCGTCAGCATCTTCGTCTTCCTCGCCTACGCCACCACGGCCGCCGTCGCACGCCGCGTAGGCGCAGGCGATCTCGCGGCCGCCATCCGGCAGGGCATGGACGGCATCTGGCTCGCCCTACTGCTCGGTGTCGCCGTCATCGCCGTCACCCTGCCCACCGCCCCCTGGCTCGTCCAGCTCTTCGGCGCCTCCGACACCGCCGCCCCGTACGCCACCACATATCTGCGGATCTCCAGCCTCGGCATCCCCGCAATGCTGATCGTGCTGGCCGCCACCGGCGTACTGCGCGGGCTGCAGGACACCAGGACCCCCCTGTACGTGGCCATCGGTGGCTTCACCGCCAACGCGGCACTCAACGTCGCCCTTGTCTACGGCGCCGGTTTCGGCATCGCCGGCTCCGCCTGGGGCACCGTTATCGCCCAGTGCGCGATGGCCGCCGCCTATCTGGTCGTGGTCGTACGGGGAGCGCGTCGGCACGGTGCCTCCCTGCACCCCGACGCCGCCGGGATACGGGCCAGTGCTCAGGCGGGTGTCCCCCTCTTGATCCGTACACTCTCGCTGCGCGCAGTCCTGATGATCGCCACTGCCGTCGCGGCCCGCCTCGGTGACACCGAGATCGCCGCCCATCAGATCGTCCTCGCCCTGTGGAGCCTGATGGCCTTCGCACTCGACGCGATTGCCATCGCCGGGCAGGCGATCATCGGCCGTTATCTGGGAGCCGACGACGCCGAGGGCGCCCGGCAGGCCTGCCGCCGCATGGTGCAGTGGGGCATCGCCTCCGGCGTGGTTCTCGGCATCGTGATCGTGGCCTCCCGACCGCTCCTGCTCCCTCTGTTCACCACCGACCAGGCGGTGCACAGCACCCTGCTCCCGGCATTGCTGGTGGTCGCCGTCTCTCAGCCGATCGCGGGCGTGGTCTTTGTCCTCGACGGCGTACTGATGGGAGCGGGTGACGGCTCTTACCTGGCCGGGGCGATGCTGGTGACGCTGGCGGTCTTCGCACCGGTCGCCCTGCTCATCCCCACCTTCGGTGGCGGACTGACCGCCTTGTGGTGGGCCATGACGCTGATGATGACCGTGCGCATGCTGACGCTCTGGCTGAGAATGCGCTCCGGCCGCTGGATCGTCACCGGTGCGACGCGCTGAAAGACCGCCTGTCCGGGGTTCCACGGTCGATGTTTCACGTGAAACGGACGACAAACGGACGACTGGGACGAACAGCAAGAGGGCCGCACCCCCAGGGGGTGCGGCCCTCACGTGCTCTGCAGCGCGTGCACTGCAGAGCGCAGCGTTACGCGGCGACGACCTCGACGCCGAGCTTCGCGGCAACCTCGGGGTGCAGACGCACAGACACCTGGTGCGAGCCCAGGGTCTTGATCGGCGAACCGAGCTCAACGCGACGCTTGTCGACGTCCGGACCACCGGCAGCCTTGATCGCCGAGGCGATGTCGGCCGGGGTGACGGAGCCGAAGAGGCGGCCGGCGTCGCCGGAGCGAACAGCCAGACGCACCTTTACGGCCTCGAGCCGGGCCTTGATCTCATTGGCCTGCTCGATGGTCGCGATCTCGTGGATCTTGCGGGCGCGGCGGATCTGCGCCACGTCCTTCTCGCCACCCTTGGTCCAGCGGATCGCGAAACCACGCGGGACCAGGTAGTTGCGAGCGTATCCGTCCTTGACGTCAACGACATCGCCGGCGGCACCGAGGCCAGAGACCTCGTGGGTGAGGATGATCTTCATTGGTCGGTCACCCTTCCCTTATCGCGCGGTGGACGTGTAGGGCAGCAGCGCCATCTCACGGCTGTTCTTCACGGCCGTGGCGACGTCACGCTGGTGCTGCGTGCAGTTGCCGGTGACGCGGCGGGCACGGATCTTGCCGCGGTCGGAAATGAACTTCCGCAGCATGTTCGTGTCCTTGTAGTCCACGTACACGGTCTTGTCCTTGCAGAATGCGCAGACCTTCTTCTTCGGCTTGCGCACAGGCGGCTTCGCCATGGTGTATCTCCTGTGTGATCAAGAAGTGGGGTACGAGCTGCCCTTAGAAGGGAGGCTCGTCCGAGTAGCCGCCGCCGGAACCGCCGGAGCTTCCGCCCCAGCTGCCCCCACCGCCCTGCTGCTGGCCGCCGCCGGCCGGCGCACTGGTGGCCCAGGGGTCGTCCGCGGGTGCACCGCCGCCGCCCTGCTGCTGACCACCACCGGGACCGCCGCCCCAGTTGCCGCCGCCCTGCTGCTGACCGCCGCCATAGCCACCCTGGCCACCGCGACCGGTGGTCTTGGTGACCTTGGCCGTGGCGTTCTTCAGGCTGGGGCCGACTTCCTCGACGTCCAGCTCGTAGACCGTGCGCTTGACGCCCTCGCGGTCTTCGTAGGACCGCTGCTTCAGCCGGCCCTGCACGACGACGCGCATGCCTCGCGTAAGCGACTCCGCGACGTTCTCCGCCGCCTGACGCCAGACCGAGCAGGTGAGGAACAGGCCTTCGCCGTCCTTCCACTCATTGGTCTGCTTGTCGAAAATGCGGGGAGTGGACGCGACACGGAACTTCGCGACCGCCGCACCGGAGGGGGTGAAGCGCAGCTCGGGGTCGTCGACGAGATTGCCGACGACCGTGATGACGGTCTCGCCTGCCATGGGTGAACCTCTCGGCGGGGATTGCTTCTGGCTGCTTACTGCTACTCGAACCCGATGACCTCTGAGCTAGGTGCTCAGTGGGTCTCGGGACGGAGGACCTTGGTCCGGAGGACCGACTCGTTCAGGTTCATCTGGCGGTCGAGCTCCTTGACGACCGCAGGCTCGGCCTGCAGGTCGATGACCGAGTAGATGCCCTCGGGCTTCTTCTTGATCTCGTAAGCGAGACGACGACGGCCCCAGGTGTCGACCTTCTCAACCTTTCCGTTGCCCTCACGGACGACGGAGAGGAAGTTCTCGATCAGCGGGGAGACAGCGCGCTCCTCGAGATCGGGGTCGAGGATGACCATCACCTCGTAGTGACGCATGTGGAACCCACCTCCTTTGGACTCAGCGGCCACGGTCGTTCCGTGGCAGGAGGGTCGTGATGCGTAAGCAACGGTATCGGCCGCCACTGACAATCCGGGAGGATCGCGTTCTGGCCTGGGCAGACACCGGTGCAGATCGTACAGAGTACCTGCAGACAGGCTTCCGGTTGAAATCCGGTGGCCAGGAGACGCAATCTGTACACATCGGGTGTGCGCGGCGCTACGATGCGCCGCCTTCCGGCAACGCCAGGAGGTGCCTCATGGCACAGGCAATGCGACGTCAGTCCTCAGTCTCCCTCTTCGCCACCGACGGCAAGCCCCATCCCCTTCAGGACACCCTGATGGCGGTGACGCTGGCGCTCGGCGCTGTCGCCTTCGTCTCGGCGATGTTCTACAACCTCCATCTGCTCAGCTCGTGGGCCGGGCTGGTGGGAATCATCACGGGCGCGTACGGGCAGTTCATCTCGGCGACGACCCGCGAACGTTTCGTGCTGATCATGGGTCTCGGCGCTTCCGCGGTCGGCTTCTACCTCGGCATGGCACACGGCGGGCTCTTCGGCGGCATCATCAGCTAGGGCAGAGCAGAACAGGAGGGGACGGGGGTCACAAGGACGCTCCTTCCCTACAGCCATCCGGGGCGCTCCCCCAGCGCAGTAGGCTTCGGCGCGAGAGCCGGAGCCCCTGTACCCATGGGGACACACCTGCCGAGGAGCGCCCCGCATGACCCTGACCCTGAGGACCATCAGCCGAGAGCAGCATCTGGCTTACATCCAGAGCCTGCCCGCGGCAAGTCACTGCCAGGTCCCGGCGTGGGCTGATGTGAAGACCGAATGGCGCTCGGAGAACCTTGGCTGGTTCGACAAGAGCGGTGAACTGGTCGGTGCCGGGCTGGTGTTGTACCGCCAGCTGCCCAAGATCAAGCGTTATCTCGCGTACCTGCCCGAGGGCCCGGTGATCAACTGGTACGCGCCGAACCTGGACGACTGGCTGCAGCCGATGCTCGCCCATCTCAAGCAGCAGGGCGCCTTCTCCGTGAAGATGGGCCCGCCGGTGGTCATTCGCCGCTGGGACGCGGCCGCCATCAAGTCCGGTATCCAGGACCCGGACGTCAAGCGGCTGCGTGACGTCGAGGCCACCCACATCGAACCGCGCGCCTTCGAGGTCTCCGACCGGCTGCGCAAGATGGGCTGGCAGCAGGGCGAGGACGGCGGCGCCGGCTTCGGTGACGTACAGCCCCGCTATGTCTTCCAGGTACCGCTCGCCAATCGCTCGCTGGACGATGTCCTCAAGGGCTTCAACCAGCTGTGGCGGCGCAACATCAAGAAGGCCGAGAAGGCCGGCGTCGAGGTCGTCCAGGGCGGCTACGACGACCTCGCCGAGTGGCAGCGGCTCTACGAAGTCACCGCAGAGCGCGACCATTTCAGGCCCCGCCCGCTGTCGTACTTCCAGCAGATGTGGTCCGTCCTGAACGGCGAGGACCCCAACCGGATGCGGCTGTACTTCGCCCGCCACGAGGGCGAGAACGTCGCGGCCGCGACGATGCTGATCGTCGGCGGCCACGTCTGGTACTCCTACGGCGCCTCCGCCAACCACAAGCGCGAGGTCCGGCCCTCGAACGCGATGCAGTGGCGGATGCTGCGGGACGCATACGCGATGGGCGCGACCGTCTACGACCTGCGCGGCATCAGCGACTCCCTCGACGAGACCGACCACCTCTTCGGCCTGATCCAGTTCAAGGTCGGCACCGGCGGCGAGGCCGTCGAGTACGTCGGCGAGTGGGACTTCCCGCTCAACAAGCTGCTCCACAAGGCGCTCGACATCTACATGTCGCGCCGCTGAAGTCGCTACCGGCGACGGCGCGACCGACACCACTGACGTTGCCGTGCACCACGCCGTAGTCTCGTAGATCTCGTACATATCTCTGATACACCGCAGCCACCAGAAAGGTTCCGGGCCGGCCATGGCGCTCTCCCTCTACGTCGACACCGCGCGCTGGCGGGCGCACCAGAAGTCCGTTATCGACCAGTTCCCCGGCCTTGTGCCGGTCTGCAAGGGCAACGGTTACGGCTTCGGTCATGAGCGACTCGCGGACGAGGCCTCCCGCTTCGGCTCGGACATGCTGGCCGTCGGCACCACCTACGAGGCGGCCCGGATCAAGGACTGGTTCAGCGGCGATCTCCTCGTCCTCACGCCCTTCCGGCGGGGCGAGGAGCCGGTCCCGCTGCCTGACCGGGTCATCCGCTCCGTCTCGTCCGTCGACGGTGTGCACGCCCTGGTGGGAGCCCGGGTCGTCATCGAGTGCATGAGCTCCATGAAGCGCCACGGCGTGAGTGAGCAGGAGCTCGGCCTGCTGCACGCCGCGATCGAGGATGTACGCCTCGAAGGCTTCGCGCTCCACCTCCCCCTCGACCGCACGGACGGCTCCGACGCGGTCGAGGAGGTCATCGGCTGGATGGACCGGCTGCGCGCGGCCCGGCTGCCGCTGCACACCATGTTTGTCAGCCATCTGCGCGCCGAGGAACTGGGCCGTCTTCAGCAGCAGTTCCCACAGACCCGATTCCGCGCCCGCATCGGCACGCGGCTGTGGCTCGGCGACCACGACGCCACGGAGTACCGCGGCGCTGTCCTCGACGTCACCCGCGTCGCCAAGGGCGACCGCTTCGGCTACCGCCAGCAGAAGACCGCATCCGACGGATGGCTGGTCGTCGTCGCCGGCGGTACGTCCCACGGCGTCGGCCTGGAGGCACCGAAGGCTCTGCACGGTGTGATGCCGCGCGCCAAGGGTGTCGCGCGCGCGGGCCTGGCGACGGTCAACCGCAACCTCTCGCCGTTCGTCTGGGCGGGCAAGCAGCGCTGGTTCGCCGAGCCGCCGCACATGCAGGTCTCGATCCTGTTCGTACCGTCGGACGCGCAGGAGCCGAAGGTCGGCGACGAACTGGTGGCTCATCTGCGCCACACGACGACGCAGTTCGACCGCCTCGTCGACCGCTGAGCCCCTCTGGCCCGGTCCCCTGCCCCAAGCCCTAAACCGACGGCTGGGGTTCCGTACCGGACTCGTGGGACGACTTCCCCCACTGCACCCGCGGACCCTCCACTGCCTGCGCCGCATGCCGTGGAGGATGGGCCGCATGCCCCAGTACGAAGACGTCGTCGGCCCCGTCGAGAACACCGCCCGACGGGTCGTCCGATCCGTCCATCCGTACGCCGTCCCGCTCCGGCTTGAGGATGTCCCGCACGACCACCGCGCACAGGTACAGCGTCCCCAGCAGGTGCAGGGCGATCGCGACCTGGTAGCCCTCGGGCGGCAGGCCCTTGTGCTTGGGGCTGGTCGTGTACGCGAGGTACATCCAGATCCCCAGGAAGTACATGACCTCACAGGACTGCCAGATCAGAAAGTCCCGCCAGCGCGGCCTGGCCAGCGCGGCGAGCGGAATCAGCCACAGTACGTACTGCGGTGAATAGACCTTGTTGGTGATGATGAACGCAGCGACGACCAGGAAGACGAGCTGTGCGAAACGGGGCCGCCGCGGCGCGCTGAGCGTCAGCGCGCCGATGCCCGCGCACGCCAGGATCATCAGAAGCGTCGCGTAGGTGTTCACCGACTCGACTTCGAGCGGCTCGCCCGTACGCTGCGTGATGATCAGCCAGAACGAACCGAAGTCGACCTGCCGCTCCTGGCTGAAGGTGTAGAACTTCTTCCACCCCTCCGGCGCCAGCAGCATCACGGGCAGGTTCACCGCCAGCCAGGCGGCTGCCGCGCCGAGCGCCGCAGTGGCGAACTCTCGCCATTTGCCCGCCCGCCAGCACAACAGGAGCAGCGGACCGAGCAGCAGCACGGGATAGAGCTTGGCGGCGGTCGCGAGCCCGATGAGGATGCCGAAGGCCAGCGCCCGGCCGCGTGACCACATCAGCATCGCTGCGGCCGTGAGCGCCACTGCCAGCAGATCCCAGTTGATGGTCGCCGTGAGCGCGAAGGCGGGCGCCAGGGCCACCAGCAGCGCATCCCAGGGGCGGTGGCGATGTGTGCGGGTGACACAGACGGCGATGACCGCGGTGCAGATCATCAGCAGGCCCGCATTGACCATCCAGTACATCTGCTCCTGGTTCTGCATGGAGCCGCCGGCCACGTCGAGCCACGACGCGACCTGCATGAACAGCCCCGTCAGGACGGGGTACTCCAGGTACTCCATGTCGCCGGGCAACCGGTCGAAGTACGGAATGAGACCTTCGGAGAAGCCGCGGCCCAGGTACAGGTGTGGGATATCCGAATAGCAGGCATGTGTGTACTGGGAGCTGGCGCCCCTGAACCAGGCCCAGTTGTAACACGGCATCTTCTGCACCATGCCGAGCGCAAACATCCCGATCGCCACGAGTGCGATGACACGTACGGGAGTGAGCCAGCCGTTGCCTCCGCGCCAGGCCCAGCGGCCGGCCGGACCGCCGATCAGCTCGCTGCCGGACGCGGCGACGGAGTCCCGCCGCGTGGGCCGTACATCCGGCTGCTCCGGCCGGTCTCGCCGGTCCCGCCGGTCCTGGTACACGCTCGTCTCTTCTGCGCTGGGCATGCTGCACATCCTGCCGTACGGGGTCGGGGAGACGGCGAGGGCCGCCGCACCGGAGCGCACAGCTGCTGTGCGTACCGGGCGGCGGCCCTCGCGGCGTTGCCGTGGGGAATCGGCGGCCGCTAGCCGGCCGGCCTTCCGAAGATGCCTCCGTTGCCGTTGCCGCCGTTGACTCCTGTCGGTGTCCCCGTCGGACTGGTCGACGGGGAGCCGCTGGGTGCACCGTTGCCTCCGCCATTGCCATTGCCACCCGGAGTGCCGCAGGTCCAGTCCTGCCACGGATCGCACGACTGGCTCGGGCTGGGGCTGGTGGACGGCGTACCCGATGGCGTAGCCGACGGGGTCGAGGACGGGGTGCTGGACGGCGTGCCGGACGGCGTCGGTGCCGGGCTGGACGCGCCGCCACCCCAGACGGCCTCACCGATGGGCTCGGGCTCGGGGAAGCTCTCGGGGTTCGTGTTCTTGAGCGCTGCCTTCATGTACGTCTGCCAGATCTCGGAGGGGAACGACGCTCCGTGGATCTTGTCCTGGCCACCAGTGCCGTACATCTCCAGGAACTCGCGCTTCTTGCTCTTCTCGTTGTCGTCGAGCCGGTACATGTCGATGGCGGTCGACAGCTGCGGCGTGTAGCCGACGAACCAGGCCGACTTGTTGCCGTCGGTCGTACCGGTCTTGCCGGCGACCTGCCGGCCGGGGAGCCGGGCGTTCTTGCCGGTGCCCTCGGGCTCGTCGACGACAGACCTGAGCACGTCGGTCACATTGCTCGCGACGGCCGTGGTGAAGGCCTGCTTGGTCCTGTCCTCGTGCTCGTAGACCGTCCTGCCCTCATGCTCGACCTTTTTGACGGAGAACGGGTCGCGCTGCTTGCCGTTGGCCGCGAACGTCGCGTAGGCGCCGGCCATGCGGATGGCGCTGGGGGAGGAAATACCGATCGAGAAGGACGGAACGTTCGACTTGGACAAGGAGGACTCGAGCAGGCCGGCCTTCACCGCCGACTTCCTGACCTCCGGGATGCCGATGTCCATGCCCAGCTGCACGAAGGGCGAGTTGGCGGAGTGGACCATGGCTTCACGCAAGGTGATGTTCTTGTACGACTCGCCGCCGTCGTTGGTCTGCAGCCACTCCTCTCCCTTCTCGTTCGTCCAGACGGAACCGTCGTACTTCTTGATCTTGAGCTTGTTCTTGCCGTTGTAGACGCTCTTGTCGGGATCGACGAGCTTGCGATCATCCAGCCCCTGGTCCTCGGCCTTGAGGGGGTCACGCACACCGGTTTCCATCGCGGCCGCCAGGACGAACGGCTTGAAGGTCGATCCGACCTGGGCACCGGTCTCGTTGGCGTTGTTGGTGAAGTGCTTGGTCGCATCGTCGCCGCCGTAGACGGCGGCGATCTCGCCGGTCTTCGGGTTGACCGAGGCGCCGCCGAACTGCACGAAGGTGTCCGTGTCCGGGCGCTTCTTGGGCTTGATGTTGGCGTCCTGGACCTTCTTGACCGCGGCCTTCAGCTTGTCGACCTTGTCCTTCTGGAAGGTCGTGTGAATCTCATAGCCGCCGTTCGCGAGTTTGTCGGCGTCGATGCCCTGGTCGTTGTTGTTGAGGAAGTTGGACTTGGCAAGGTCCACCAGGTAGCCGACCTGCCCACTCAGCTGGGCGTCCTTCTTGATCGCAACGGGCATCGGGAGATCTTTGAACCTGGCCCGCTCGGCGGCAGGAAGGTGGCCGTCCTTGACCATCTCGTCGAGGATCCAGTTCCAGCGCTTGGTGGCGCGGACCGTGTTGGCCTGGGGCGTCGCCGCAGGGTCGATGTCCACGGCGCCGGCCGGGTCGTAGTAGGTGGCGCCCTTGAGGAGCGAGGCGAGGAACGCGCACTCGCCCGCGTTCAGGTTCGACGCGTCCTTCCCGTAGTACGTGCGGGCGGCGGCCTGAATGCCGTAGGCACCGCGTCCGTAGTACGAGGTGTTCAGATAGCCCTCCATGATCTCCGGCTTGCCCAATTCGGTGCCGACCTTTATGGAGATGAAGAGCTCCTTGAACTTACGGCTCAGGGTCTGCGACTGGTCGCCGAGCCGTGCGTTCTTCACATACTGCTGGGTGATGGTGGAACCACCCTGGGTCTGCCCGCCCTTGGCCATGTTCACCAGGGCTCGGGCGATACCCATCGGGTCGATGCCCGAGTCGTCCTTGAACGTCTTGTTCTCCGCCGAGATCACGGCGTTCTGCATGTCCTCGGGGATCTGCGAGATCGGGATGATCTGCCGGTTGATCTCACCGCCGGTGGAGGCCATCGGGGTGTCGTCCGCCCAGTAGTAGACGTTGTTCTGCGCCTTGGCAGCCTTGTCCTGGTCCGGAACCTGCACCATCGCGTACGCGATGGTCGCCGCGGCCATCAGACTGCCGACGAAGCCCAGGCACAGCCCGGTGACGAGCTTCCACGACGGCACCCACCGCCGCCATCCGTACTTGTTGTGGCGCGGGTAGTCGATGATCCGCTTCTTGGACGGACGCCCCCCGCGACCGCGGCCGGGACCGTCATGGCCCCCGCCACCGCCGCCGCCACGTCGGCCGCCACCGCGACCTCCGTGACCGGCGCCCGCGCCTTCCTCCGCTCGTCTGCGACCACCGCCGCTGCGTTGGGCGGCACGGCGGGCTTCGGCGCGGCCGCTGTACGGACGCTCCTCGCCGTACGAGGCGGAAGGGGAGCCTGACGTGGTGCCCCGGCTCGGGGCTGCGCGGCGGCCGGCTGGCGGCTGGGCGGCGCGCCTGGCCCCGGCCCGTCCGCCACCCGGCTGCTGCGGCGGTTTGCGACGGTGCTCGCTCATCGAACGACTACTCCTCGGGCAGGCGAGACGCCTGGAAGCGGCAGTTGAGTTCCGGTCCCCCCGAAATGGATACGGACCAGCCCCGCAAAGAGCTCATCCGCTGTGCATCCACGTCAAGGACGCTCTCAGGCGTCACATGGTTCCCGGTGGGCTGCATGCCGCACAGACTACGCACGGTCAAAACCCACCTAGCGCCGAAGTTCACCCCAAATCAGGCAAATCGCCCCCTATGAATTGACGATGTGACGCCGTTCACCATGGCCCCTCTTGTCGCAGCAGAAACCTCGTTCTATCGTGCTGATGTATCGAGTCGATACATCAGCACGGCATAAGAGACCGACACGGCGAGGGAGGCGACGATGAGCAGGCGCTCCGGCATCCTCGAGTTCGCCGTGCTCGGTCTTCTCCGTGAGGCCCCGATGCACGGCTATGAGCTGCGGAAACGGCTCAATACCTCGCTGGGGATCTTCCGGGCCTTCAGTTACGGGACCCTCTACCCCTGCCTCAAGACGCTGGTCGCCAACGGCTGGTTGATCGAAGAGCCGGGCAGCGCTCCTGAGGACGCCCTCGCCGCATCACTCGCAGGGCGCCGCGCCAAGATCGTCTATCGGTTGACGGCGGAAGGTAAGGAGCACTTCGAGGAACTGCTTTCGCACACCGGTCCGGACACCTGGGAGGACGAGCACTTCGCGGCTCGCTTCGCCTTCTTCGGGCAGACGGAGCGCGAGGTGCGGATGCGGGTACTCGAGGGCCGTCGCAGCCGGCTGGAGGAGCGTCTGGAGAAGATGGGCGCCTCCCTGGCTCGTACCCGCGAGCGCCTCGACGACTACACGCTTGAGCTGCAGCGCCACGGAATGGAGTCCGTGGAGCGCGAAGTGCGCTGGCTGAACGAGCTCATCGAGAGCGAGCGAGCGGGGCGGGATCAGCGACAGCCCTCACCCGAGAGCTCAGCTCAGCAGGACAACACACCTGGAGCGACGGGCGGCCTGCCCCGGCACAGGGGTGCCGAGTCGTCCGGGGGCATGTCCCCAGGACCCTCCACCCCGCCGGATCCGTCCGACGACACCGCCAAGTGAGGCTCTGCGATCCGCAGGGTTTCATCCGGAATACCGAGATCACACAGGGAGCAACCGGAATGGGTTCGGTTCGCGTAGCCATCGTCGGCGTGGGAAACTGCGCCGCCTCGCTGGTGCAGGGCGTCGAGTTCTACAAGGACGCCGACCCGGCCGGCAAGGTGCCGGGTCTGATGCACGTCCAGTTCGGCGACTACCACGTCTCTGACGTCGAGTTCGTGGCCGCCTTCGACGTGGATGCCAAGAAGGTCGGACTCGACCTGGCGGACGCCATCGGCGCCAGCGAGAACAACACCATCAAGATCTGCGACGTGCCGAACTCGGGCGTCACCGTGCAGCGTGGCCACACGTACGACGGCCTGGGCAAGTACTACCGCCAGACCATCGAGGAGTCGGCCGAGGCTCCGGTCGACATCGTCCAGACCCTCAAGGACAAGCAGGTCGACGTCCTGGTCTGCTACCTGCCCGTCGGTTCCGAGGACGCTGCGAAGTACTACGCGCAGTGCGCCATCGACGCCAAGGTCGCGTTCGTCAACGCTCTCCCGGTCTTCATCGCCGGCACCAAGGAGTGGGCGGACAAGTTCACCGAGGCCGGCGTGCCGATCGTCGGTGACGACATCAAGTCGCAGGTCGGTGCCACCATCACGCACCGCGTCATGGCGAAGCTCTTCGAGGACCGGGGCGTCGTCCTGGACCGCACGATGCAGCTGAACGTCGGCGGCAACATGGACTTCAAGAACATGCTCGAGCGTGATCGCCTGGAGTCCAAGAAGATCTCCAAGACGCAGGCCGTCACCTCCCAGATCCGCGACCGCGAGCTGGGCGAGGACAACGTCCACATCGGTCCGTCGGACTACGTGGCCTGGCTGGACGACCGCAAGTGGGCCTACGTCCGCCTCGAGGGCCGTGCCTTCGGCGAGGTGCCGCTGAACCTCGAGTACAAGCTCGAGGTCTGGGACTCCCCGAACTCCGCGGGCATCATCATCGACGCCGTTCGCGCCGCGAAGATCGCCCAGGACCGCGGCATCGGCGGCCCGATCCTCTCCGCCTCCTCGTACTTCATGAAGTCCCCGCCGGTCCAGTACTTCGACGACGAGGCTCGCGAGAACGTCGAGAAGTTCATCAAGGGTGAGGTTGAGCGCTAAGCGTTCGTCCTGCTGAGTCGCGGAGGGTCCCCGGGTAATCCACCCGGGGACCCTCCGCGTATGTGACGCTTGCTCGCATGCCTGTCGTACGTGATCTGCGCGTACTCCTGCGCTTGACCGACTTCCGCCGGCTGCTGGCGGTCCGGCTGCTCTCCCAGTCGGCCGACGGCGTCTATCAGGTAGCGCTCGCCACATACGTGGTCTTCTCCCCGGAGAGGCAGACCTCCCCGGCCGCAATCGCCTCCGCCATGGCCGTGCTGCTCCTGCCGTACTCCCTGATCGGCCCCTTCGCGGGCGTCCTGCTGGACCGCTGGCAGCGCCGTCAGGTCCTCCTGTACGGGAATCTGCTGAGGGCCCTTCTCGCCGGCGTCACCGCACTGCTGATCCTGGCCTCCGTACCCGACTGGCTCTTCTACGCCTCGGCCCTGTCCGTCACAGCGGTCAACCGCTTTGTGCTGGCCGGCCTTTCGGCCGCGCTGCCCCGTGTGGTCGACATCGACCGGCTCGTCATGGCGAACTCCCTCTCGCCGACGGCCGGCACCCTCGCCGCGACCGCGGGTGGGGGACTCGCCTTGGCGGTACGGCTGATGTCCGCGGACTCCGATGCCGCGGTGGTGCTGCTCGGCGCCGCCCTCTATCTCTGCTCGGCACTGGCCTCGCTCCGGATGGCACGTGAACTGCTCGGCCCCGAGCAGGAGTTGGTGCAGCCGCGGCTGACTGCCGCGCTGGCGTCAACGGCGCATGGGCTCGCGGCCGGACTGCGACATCTCTCCGAGCGTCGTAGGGCAGCCCGTGTGCTGGCCGCGATGACGCTCATGCGCTTCTGCTACGGCGCGCTGACGGTGATGGTGCTGATGCTCTGCCGGTACGCCTGGTCCGACACGGAGTCGGACGGACTGGCCCTGCTTGGGCTCGCCATCGGCCTCTCGGGCGCGGGTTTCTTCGCGGCGGCCGCGCTGACTCCATGGGCGGTGGGCCGGGTTGGGCAGTACGGATGGATGGTGTGGTGCGCGGGGGCGGCTGCCCTTCTCGAACCGGCGCTGGGGCTGCCGTTCGCGCCTGTACCGATGCTGGTCGCCGCGTTCGTCCTGGGGCTCATCACCCAAGGCGCAAAGATCTCGACGGACACCGTGGTGCAGACATCGGTGGACGACGCCTATCGCGGCAGGATCTTCTCCCTCTACGACGTGCTCTTCAACGTCGCCTTCGTGGGCGCTGCGGGAGTCACCGTGCTGATGCTGCCTCCTGACGGCCGGTCGGTGCCCCTGGTCGTCGTGGTCGCGCTCATCTACGCGGTTGTCGCCGTAACCATGGCCCGTTGGAGCCGTGTTGGCACAGTGCTATAGCGTGCCCGCGTCAAATGAAGGATCGCAAACGTTTACGGGGGACTTCCCGCATGACTTATCCGCCGCAGCAGGGCCCGGGCGCGTACGGACACCCTGACCCGTACGCACAGCAGCCTCAGCAGCCGTACCCGCCGCAGCCCGGCTACGGATATCCGCAGCAGCAACAGCAGCAGCCCTACCCGCAGCAGCCTCAGCCGGGGTACGGCCACCCGCAGCAGCAGGGGCAGCCGTACCCGCCGCAGCAACAGCAGTGGGGCACCCCGCCGCCGGCGCCCTCGTCCCGTGGCGGCGGCCTCGGCGCCAAGACCATCCTGAAGATCATCGTGGCCGTCATAGCCCTGATCGTCTTCGCGATTGTCTACTTCATGAGCCAGGACGACGCCGACAAGGCGGAAGTCGGCGACTGCATGAAGAACAGCGGATCCACGGCCAACGCCGATCTCGAGGTCGTGGACTGTGGCGACTCCAAGGCTGCCTACAAGGTCATTGAGGTGCTCCCCAACACGACGGACGACAGCCGCTGCAAGTCCGAGGTCAAGTCCGATGTCAGCTATGTCGAGCAGACGCGTGGGGGAAGGCGCAGCTCGGGTAAGCAATTCGTGCTCTGCCTGAACGAGATCAAGAAGTAGCCACATACGCCGAGGGCGGTGTTTCACGTGAAACACCGCCCTCGGCGTATCGAAGCGGGGGCCAGTTTTAAAAGTGTAAAAGGGGCGCGAGAACCCCCGCCGCCCCCCCCCGCGGGG